>NZ_JAKQYH010000048.1:0-101909 GCF_022343545.1 Streptomyces arenae | reverse complement strand
CGACCCGTGTCGAGCAGCGCACCGACTTCGACAAGCTGATCGTCGACGTCGAGACGAAGCAGGCGATGCGGCCGCGTGACGCCATGGCCTCGGCGGGCAAGACCCTGGTCGAGCTGTTCGGTCTCGCCCGCGAGCTGAACATCGACGCCGAGGGCATCGACATGGGCCCGTCCCCCACGGACGCCGCCCTGGCCGCCGACCTCGCGCTCCCCATCGAGGAGCTCGAGCTCACGGTCCGTTCCTACAACTGCCTCAAGCGCGAGGGCATCCACTCCGTGGGTGAGCTCGTGGCGCGTTCCGAGGCGGACCTCCTGGACATCCGCAACTTCGGTGCGAAGTCCATCGACGAGGTCAAGGCGAAGCTGGCCGGCATGGGCCTGGCCCTCAAGGACAGCCCGCCCGGATTCGACCCCACGGCCGCTGCCGACGCCTTCGGCGCCGACGACGACGCGGACGCGGGTTTCGTGGAGACCGAGCAGTACTGATCAGTACTTGACCGGTCGTTGCCGGTGGGCATCCGCTCACCGGGTTCCTGACCCCGGTACCTGACACGGCCGGGGCAGACACACAGGAGAAGAACATGCCGAAGCCCACCAAGGGTGCCCGTCTGGGCGGCAGCGCCGCGCACGAGAAGCTGCTCCTCGCGAACCTCGCGAAGTCGCTCTTCGAGCACGGCCGTATCACCACCACCGAGGCGAAGGCCCGCCGCCTGCGCCCGTACGCCGAGCGTCTGGTCACCAAGGCGAAGAAGGGCGACCTTCACAACCGCCGTCAGGTGCTCCAGGTCATCACGGACAAGAGCATCGTGCACACGCTCTTCACCGAGATCGGCCCCCGCTACGAGAACCGTCCGGGTGGCTACACCCGCATCACCAAGATCGGTAACCGCCGTGGCGACAACGCGCCCATGGCTGTCATCGAGCTGGTCGAGGCGCTGACGGTCGCGCAGCAGGCGACCGGCGAGGCCGAGGCCGCCACCAAGCGTGCGGTCAAGGAGGCCGAGGAGGCCAAGGTCGAGGAGACCAAGGCCGACGAGGCCGCCGAGGACGCGGCGCCCGAGGCTGCCGCCGAGGAGTCGAAGGACGCGTAAGCGTTCTGCCGGGAACTGCCGGTCGGCGGCTGCGGCGCCGTAGTGGCTGGTCGCGCAGTTCCCCGCGCCCCTGACGGGGCGCTTGAGTGGGCCTGTTCCTTCATGGGACGGGCCCACTTTTCTTTACCTGAGAGGATCTCTGTGTGAGTGACGAAGTTCAGCCCGGCCATGTGCGGATCCGCCTCGACCTGTCCTACGACGGGACCGGCTTCCACGGCTGGGCCAAGCAGGCCGGTGGGAAGCGGACCGTGCAGGGGGAGATCGAGGACGCGCTGCGGATCGTCACGCGGTCGCAGGACACGGCGTACGAGCTGACCGTCGCCGGGCGGACCGATGCCGGGGTGCACGCGCGCGGACAGGTGGCGCACGTCGACCTGCCTGCCGGGCTGTGGGAGGAGCAGGGCGAGAAGCTGCTGAAGCGGCTGGCGGGGCGGCTGCCGAAGGACGTCCGGGTGTGGTCGCTCACCGTGGCCCCGGAGGGCTTCAACGCTCGTTTCTCGGCCGTCTGGCGCCGCTACGCGTACCGGGTGACCGACAACCCCGGCGGTGTCGATCCGCTGCTGCGCAACCACGTCCTGTGGCACGACTGGCCGCTCGACGTGGCGGCCATGAACGAGGCGGCCTCGCGGCTGCTCGGGGAGCACGACTTCGCCGCGTACTGCAAGCGGCGGGAGGGGGCGACGACCATCAGGACCCTCCAGGAGCTGAGCCTGGAGCGGGGGGCCGACGGGATCGTCACGGCCACCGTGCGGGCCGACGCCTTCTGCCACAACATGGTGCGGTCCCTGATCGGCGCGCTGCTGTTCGTGGGGGACGGGCACCGCGGCCCGGAGTGGCCGGGCAAGGTGCTGGCCGCCGGGGTCAGGGACTCGGCCGTGCACGTCGTACGGCCGCACGGCCTGACCCTGGAGGAGGTCGGCTACCCGGCGGACGAACTCCTCGCCGCGCGCAACAAGGAAGCGCGCAACAAGCGGTCGCTGCCGTCCGCCGGGTGCTGTTAGAGCACCGCGGTCACTGGTTCGCCGCCGCCGAGGCCTGGGCCTCGCCGCGGCGGCGGATCTGCCGGAAGGTGAACTCCGCCAGGTCGTCGCCGGTCTGGAAGACCTTGGTGTCCTTGGTGGTGACGTCCTTGCCGCTGGTGAAGCCGGTGGTGGTGAAGTAGGCGTAGCGGCCGTAGGAGTTGGCCGTGGTACGGCAGACCCCGGAGTTGCAGAAGGTCTTCACGCCGGCGCCCGCCAGCGAGCTGACGAAGCCCTTCTTGTCGGCCTCGCTCTTGGCCTTGGTGGCCTGGGCCTCGGTGTTGAAGACGGCCACGCCCACCGTCACCGCGACGCCGTCCTTGCTGTAGGTGACCCGCAGCAGCCGGGTGCAGTTGTTCTTGGTGAGCACGTTGACCAGGGTGCCCTTGGCGACCGACGCGCACTGCTTGGTGTCGGCCGTGGCGTTCTTCTTGTAGACCGTCTCGCCCATGGTCAGCTGGGTGCCCGGGAAGAGGGTCTCCGCGCTGAGCGGCGCCGTGTCCTTCTGGACGCTGGATATGAAGTCCTGCGGATCCAGCGGCGGCGGCGCGCTGGTCGGCGCGAAGGACGGCGAGCCCGCCGACTCACTGGGCAGCGAGGCGCTCGCGGGCAGGTTCGAGGGCGTGCCGGAGGCGTTGTCGTCGCCGTTCGCGGACACCACGGCCATCGCGACGGCCGTGCCGATCGCCAGCGTGGCGACCACGCCACCGCCGATGAACAGCACTCTGCGCCGCTTGTTCCGCGTTTCCGAGGCGTCGGCGAGCGCGGCCCAGTCCGGGGTCGGCCCGGAGCTGTCGCGCCAGGGCTGCTGAGACTGCGGTTTCCAGGGATCCCACTGGGACTGGGGTCCCCCCTGCCCATAACTCATGGGGCGCATCTTAGACGGGCGAAGAGGGGTGCCGGTGCGACAGTACGAACGGTGATAGTGGACCTTTGGGGCACGGGGGAGCATCCCGGTACCGCTGAGCGCCGCCGATGTCCGGAGAGTGTCGCCGGGGACTCGTTTTGACCCGTCCGGGGGCGTCCCGGTACGCTGGCTCTTCGTTGTGTATAGGCTCGCTCGTTCTCACGGGAGTGGCCTCTACCTAGGTTCCCTGGAGCAGTTACCAGTGGGCGGCATACGGGCAGCGTCCCCGGCACTGTCGTCCCCAGCTGCACGATCGCTTCAGTGATGCCATGTGTCAGCACCCATCCACTGAAGAAGAAGGCTGCGAAGTGCGTACGTACAGCCCCAAGCCCGGCGATGTGACTCGCCAGTGGCACGTCATTGACGCTCAGGACGTCGTCCTGGGCCGTCTCGCCACCACCGCCGCATCCCTTCTCCGCGGCAAGCACAAGCCGATCTACGCCCCCCACGTCGACACCGGTGACTTCGTCATCATCATCAACGCCGACAAGGTGCACCTGTCCGGCAACAAGCGGACCCAGAAGATGGCGTACCGCCACTCCGGCTACCCGGGTGGTCTGCGCTCCGTCCGTTACGACGAGCTCCTCGACAAGAACCCCGAGAAGGCCATCGAGAAGGCCGTCAAGGGCATGCTTCCCAAGAACACGCTGGGCCGTCAGATGCTCTCGAAGCTGAAGGTCTACAAGGGTGACGTGCACCCGCACGCTGCGCAGCAGCCGGTGCCGTTCGAGATCACCCAGGTCGCGCAGTAGTTCCGGCCACCCCCTAAGACAGAAAAGAATCTGAGGAGCATCGTGGCCGAGACCACCGCTGAGCAGCCGGTCGAAGAGACCGAGACCGAACTCGTCGACATCGACAGCTACACCACCGAGTCCGAGGTCCCCGTCGAGGGCGAGTACACCTCGGAGTCCCTGGCGTCCCGCTTCGGCGACCCGCAGCCGGCCGCCGGCCTGGGCCGTCGCAAGAACGCCATCGCCCGTGTCCGGATCGTCCCGGGCACCGGCAAGTGGAAGATCAACGGTCGCACCCTCGAGGACTACTTCCCGAACAAGGTGCACCAGCAGGAAGTCAACGAGCCCTTCAAGGTGCTGGAGCTCGAGGGCCGTTACGACGTCATCGCCCGCATCGCCGGTGGCGGTGTCTCCGGTCAGGCCGGTGCGCTCCGTCTCGGTGTCGCCCGCGCGCTGAACGAGGCGGACGTCGACAACAACCGCGGCCCGCTGAAGAAGGCCGGCTTCCTCAAGCGCGACGACCGTGCGGTCGAGCGCAAGAAGGCCGGTCTCAAGAAGGCCCGTAAGGCCCCGCAGTACAGCAAGCGTTAATCACAGTCGCCTGCACGTACTCCGAACGCCCCGGCGGCACGCCACATGTGCCGCCGGGGCGTTCGTTTATCCCAGCCAAGGGCGTATAACGACACAAGACGCTCAAAGGCTGGTGTGATCGCATGACAAAGCGCCTGCCATCATTTCCTGGCAGCAAGGACGCTTCCTCAGGAGGACAAGTGGGACGACTCTTCGGCACGGACGGCGTGCGCGGTGTCGCCAACGCGGACCTGACCGCCGAGATGGCGCTCGGCCTGTCGGTCGCGGCGGCGCACGTGCTGGCCGAGGCGGGCACGTTCGAGGGCCACCGCCCGAAGGCGGTCGTCGGACGGGATCCGCGCGCGTCCGGGGAGTTCCTGGAGGCGGCCGTGGTCGCGGGCCTGGCCAGCGCGGGCGTCGACGTCCTGAGCGTGGGCGTCCTGCCGACCCCCGCCGTGGCCTTCCTCACGGGCGCGCTCGGCGCGGACCTCGGTGTCATGCTCTCCGCCAGCCACAACGCCATGCCCGACAACGGCATCAAGTTCCTCGCCCGCGGCGGCCACAAGCTCGACGACGAGCTGGAGGACCGTATCGAGGCGGTGTACGAGTCCCACCGGCACGGTGAGCCCTGGGAGCGGCCGACCGGTGCCGGCGTCGGCCGGGTGCGGTCCTACGACGAGGGCTTCGAGCAGTACGTCGGGCACCTGCTCGGCGTCCTCCCGAACCGGCTCGACGGCCTGAAGATCGTTCTCGACGAAGCGCACGGCGCGGCCGCGGGGGTCTCGCCGGAGGCGTTCCGCCGGGCCGGTGCCGAGGTCGTCACCATCGGTGCCGAGCCGGACGGCCTGAACATCAACGACGGCTGCGGCTCGACCCACCTCGGCCCGCTGAAGGCCGCGGTCGTCGAGCACGGCGCCGACTTCGGCATCGCGCACGACGGCGACGCGGACCGGTGCCTCGCGGTCGACCACACCGGCGAGGAGGTCGACGGCGACCAGATCATGGCCGTGCTGGCGCTCGCGCTGCGGGAGCGGGGCGAGCTGCGCGCCGACACCGTCGTCGCCACCGTGATGTCCAACCTCGGCTTCAAGCTGGCGCTGGAGCGGGAGGGGCTGCACCTCGTGCAGACCGCGGTCGGCGACCGGTACGTGCTGGAGGAGATGAAGGAGCACGGCTACGCCCTCGGCGGCGAGCAGTCCGGGCACGTCATCATCCTCGACCACGCGACCACCGGCGACGGCACGCTGACCGGGCTGCTGCTGGCGGCGCGGGTCGCGGGGACCGGGAAGTCGCTGCGGGAGCTGGCGGGCGTGATGAAGCGGCTGCCGCAGGTGCTGATCAACGTGCCCGACGTCGACAGGTCACGGGTGCGGACGTCGGGCGACCTGGCGGCGGCCGTGGCCGAGGCGGAGCGGGAGCTGGGGGAGACGGGGCGGGTGCTGCTCCGTCCGTCCGGGACCGAGCCGCTGGTGCGCGTGATGGTGGAGGCGGCCGACATCGAGCAGGCGCGGTCGGTGGCCGGGCGGCTGGCCGATGCGGTGAAGTCCGCGCTGGGTTGAGGCCGTTGCGGGGGTGCCGGGGACGGTGCGTCGCGGGCTGACGGTTCGTGGTGGCTGGTCGCGCAGTTCCTCCCCCAGCCTTCGGCCGGGGGTACCCCCAGCGCCCCTGAAGGGGCGCTACAGCTTGCGGAGCCGTAGGCGCTGGACCTTGTGGTCCGGGCCCTTGCGGACGACCAGGGTGGCGCGGCCGCGGGTCGGGGCGATGTTCTCCACCAGGTTGGGCCTGTTGATGGTGCGCCAGAGACCGCGGGCGTACTCCAGGGCGTCCTCCTCGGACACCTGGGTGTACTTCCTGAAGTACGAGTCCGGGTTCTGGAAGGCGGTCTGCCGGAGCTTCTTGAACCGGTTGAGGTACCAGCGCTCGATGTCCTCCTCGCTCGCGTCGACGTACACGCTGAAGTCGAAGTAGTCGGCGAGACCGACCCGGGTGCGGCCGTCGCTGCCGGGCAGGGCGGGCTGGAGGACGTTCAGGCCCTCGACGATCAGGATGTCGGGGCGCCGGACGGTGAGCCTGCGGTCCGGGACGATGTCGTAGATCAGGTGCGAGTAGACCGGGGCGGTGACCTCGTCCTTGCCGGCCTTGATGTCGGCGACGAAGCGGGTCAGGGCCCGGCGGTCGTACGACTCGGGGAAGCCCTTGCGGGACATCAGGCCGCGCGCCTCCAGCTCCCTGGTCGGGAGCAGGAAGCCGTCCGTCGTCACGAGCTCGACGCGCGGGTGTTCGGGCCAGCGGGAGAGCAGGGCCTGCAGGAGCCGGGCGACCGTCGACTTCCCGACGGCGACCGAACCGGCCACGCCTATCACGAACGGGGTGCCGGACTGCGAGCCCTGTTCGCCGAGGAAGGTGTTCAGCGCGCCGCGCAGTCCGTCGGTGGCGCCGACGTACAGATTGAGCAGCCGGGACAGCGGGAGGTAGATGTCCCGCACCTCGTCGAGGTCGATGACGTCACCGAGGCCGCGCAGCTTCTCGACCTCGTCGGCGGTGAGCGGCAACGGCGTCTTGTCGCGCAACGCGCTCCACTCGGAGCGGGTGAGGTCGACGTAGGGAGTCGCCTCCGGCCTGTGCCGGTGGGCGCTCCGGGGCATCGGGGAGACCGGAGAGATCACATTCCATTGTTAACGGAGTTTGAACGGGACGGCGGGTGGGGTCCGTCACGTGGGGGCTCCGCCTGCGCGCCGCCCCTTCGGGCCGCGTGTGATTTCTGAATTCGGGCACGCTGTGCCGTGTTCGGGCCGGGAGTGGCGCTTAGGCTGCCGGTCATGTGCGGAATCGTGGGATACGTGGGGGCGCAGTCGGCGCTCGATGTCGTGGTGGCCGGGCTGAAGCGGCTGGAGTACCGCGGGTACGACTCCGCGGGCGTCGCCGTGCTGGCCGACGGCGGGCTGGCCTCGGCGAAGAAGGCCGGGAAACTCGTCAACCTGGAGAAGGAGCTGACGGAGCGGCCGTTGCCGACGGGGTCCACCGGTATCGGGCACACCCGCTGGGCCACGCACGGCGGGCCGACGGACGCCAACGCGCATCCGCACCTGGACAACGCCGGCCGGGTCGCCGTCGTCCACAACGGGATCATCGAGAACTTCGCCGCGCTGCGGGCGGAGTTGGCCGAGCGCGGACACGACCTGGCGTCCGAGACGGACACCGAGGTCGTCGCGCACCTGCTCGCCGAGGAGTTCTCCGGCACCGCCGACCTCGCGGAGTCGATGCGGCTGGTGTGCCGCCGGCTGGAGGGCGCGTTCACGCTGGTCGCGGCGCACGCCGACGAGCCCGACGTGGTCGTGGGCGCCCGCCGGAACTCGCCGCTCGTGGTGGGTGTCGGAGCGGGCGAGGCCTTCCTCGCCTCGGACGTCGCCGCGTTCATCGCCCACACGCGGTCGGCGATCGAGCTGGGCCAGGACCAGGTGGTGGAGCTGCGCCGGGACGGCGTGACGGTGACGGGCTTCGACGGCGCCCCGGCGGACGTCCGCCCGTACCACGTCGACTGGGACGCCTCGGCGGCCGAGAAGGGCGGCTACGACTACTTCATGCTCAAGGAGATCGCCGAGCAGCCCAAGGCGGTCGCCGACACCCTCCTCGGCCGGATCGACGCGAACGGCTCGCTGACCCTGGACGAGGTCCGGATCGGCACGGCCGAACTGCGCGAGGTCGACAAGGTCGTCATCGTCGCCTGCGGTACCGCCTTCCACGCCGGGCTGATCGCCAAGTACGCGATCGAGCACTGGACGCGCATCCCCTGTGAGGTGGAGCTGGCGAGCGAGTTCCGCTACCGGGACCCGATCCTGGACTCGCGTTCGCTGGTCATCGCCATCTCGCAGTCCGGCGAGACCATGGACACCCTGATGGCGCTGCGGCACGCGCGGGAACAGGGGTCGAAGGTGCTCGCCATCTGCAACACCAACGGCTCGACCATCCCCCGTGAGTCGGACGCGGTCCTGTACACGCACGCGGGTCCGGAGGTCGCGGTCGCCTCGACCAAGGCGTTCCTCACCCAGTTGGTCGCCTGCTACCTGGTCGCCCTGTACCTCGGCCAGGTGCGGGGCACCAAGTGGGGCGACGAGATCAGCGCGGTGATCCGGGACCTCTCGCACATCTCCGGTGAGGTCGAACGGGTCCTGGAGACCATGGAGCCGGTTCGGGCACTGGCCCGTTCCCTCGCCGACAAGAAGACGGTGCTGTTCCTCGGCCGGCACGTCGGCTACCCGGTGGCCCTGGAGGGCGCCCTGAAGCTCAAGGAACTGGCGTACATGCACGCCGAGGGCTTCGCGGCGGGCGAGCTGAAGCACGGTCCGATCGCGCTGGTCGAGGAGGACCTGCCGGTCGTCGTGGTCGTCCCCTCGCCGCGCGGCCGCTCCGTGCTGCACGACAAGATCGTGTCCAACATCCAGGAGATCCGGGCGCGCGGCGCGCGGACGATCGTGATCGCGGAGGAGGGGGACGAGGCCGTCGTCCCCTACGCCGACCACCTGATCCGTATCCCGGCCACGCCGACGCTGCTCCAGCCGCTGGTCGCCACGGTCCCGCTCCAGGTCTTCGCCTGCGAACTGGCCACCGCCCGCGGCAACGAGGTGGACCAGCCGCGCAACCTGGCCAAGTCGGTCACCGTGGAGTGACCGTAGGCTGCCGGGCATGAGCATCATCGGGGTTGGCATCGACGTCGCCGAGATCGACCGGTTCCGGGAGTCGCTGGCGCGCACCCCCGGGCTGGCAGGGCGGCTTTTCCTGGAGCGGGAGTTGTTCCTGCCGAGCGGGGAACGGCGTGGTGTCGCCTCGCTCGCGGCGCGGTTCGCGGCGAAGGAGGCCCTGGCCAAGGCACTGGGCGCGCCGCCGGGACTGCTCTGGACGGACGCGGAGGTCGTCGTCGAGGACAGCGGGCGGCCGCGGCTGCGGGTGCGGGGCAGCGTGGCCGCGTGCGCCGCGGAACTCGGCGTCCGGTCGTGGCATGTGTCGCTCAGTCACGACGCCGGGGTGGCCTCGGCGGTGGTGATCGCGGAGGGCTGATCCCGCGGGCGGTGGCGGATGCGTGGTCCGAGGGTTACGGGAGAGACTCGGGGCATGCGGACTGCTTACAGCGTGGAGACGGTACGGGCGGCCGAGCGGGAGCTGACGGCGCGGCTGCCGGAAGGGGCGCTGATGCAGCGGGCCGCCGCCGGGCTGGCCGCCGCCTGCGCCGAGTTGCTCGGACGGGTGTACGGCAGCCGGGTGGTGCTGCTGGTCGGCAGCGGGGACAACGGCGGGGACGCGCTGTACGCCGGGGCCCGGCTGGCGCGCCGGGGCGCCGGGGTCGTCGCCGTGCTGCTCGCGCCGGAGCGCACCCACGCGGGCGGGCTCGCGGCGCTGCGCCGGGCCGGCGGTACGGCTGTGGGCGCTGACGGTGCCGCGGGGCTGATCCTGCGGGCCGACCTCGTCGTCGACGGGATCGTGGGCATCGGAGGCAAGGGCGGGCTGCGGCCCGACGCCGCCGAGCTGGTGGCCGTGGTGGAGCGGTCCCGGGCCGTCGTCGTCGCCGTGGACCTGCCGAGCGGGGTCGAGGCGGACACCGGCGAGGTACGGGGGGCGGCGGTACGGGCCGACCTCACCGTCACGTTCGGCACGCACAAGCCGGGGCTGCTGATCGATCCCGCGCGGGCGTACGCCGGTTCGGTACGGCTGGTCGACATCGGGCTCGAACTGCCCCCGGAGGCCGAACTGGAGGCGTTGCAGGACGCGGACGTGGCGCGGCTGCTGCCGGCGCCGTCCGCGGAGAGCGACAAGTACCGGCGGGGAGTGGTGGGCATCGCCGCCGGCTCGGCGCGTTATCCGGGCGCGGCCGTGCTCGCCGTCGCCGGGGCGCTGCGGGGCGGGGCCGGGGCCGTACGGTACGCCGGGCCGGCCGGGGACCAGGTGCTGGCCCGCTTTCCCGAGACGCTGGTGTCGGACGCCGGGCCGCGGAAGGCCGGGCGGGTACAGGCGTGGGTGGTGGGACCGGGGGTCGGCGACGCGGCGCAGGTGGTCGCCGAGGTGCTGGCGGAGGAGGTTCCGGTGCTCATCGACGCGGACGGGCTGCGGCTCGCCGACCGGGACGCGGTGCGTGGCCGTACGGCACCCACGCTGATGACGCCGCACTCCGGGGAGGCGGCCGCGCTGCTCGGGGTACGGCGGGAGGAGGTCGAGGCCGGCCGGCTCGCGGCGGTACGGGAGCTGGCGGCGGCGTACCGGGCGACCGTGCTGCTGAAGGGGTCGACCACGCTGGTGGCGGAGGCGGGCGGGCTGACGGCCGTACGGGTGAACGCGACGGGGACGCCGTGGCTGGCCACCGCCGGGAGCGGGGACGTGCTGTCGGGGCTGGGGGGTTCGCTGCTGGCGTCCGGGCTGGACGGGCGGGACGCGGGGAGTGTCGCGGCGTATCTGCACGGGCTCGCGGGGCGGTTCGCGGCGGAGGGGGCGCCGACGGTTGCACACGCGGTGGCCGAGGAGTTGGGGGCGGCGTGGCGGGGGGTTTTCCGGTAGGCCGAGGGGTCGCCGTCTCGGGGCTGCGCCCCGGGCCCCCGGTGAGGGCCGTTCGGCGGTGGTCGGGTGCGGGTGCGCGGTGGCTGGTCGCGCAGTTCCCCGCGCCCCTGACGGGGCGCTACGGCTGGCGGGGTGTTACGGCCGGCGGTGTCTGCATCCCTTGGGTGACCTCGCCGCGCGGCTCCCTGGAATCGCCTGGCCATCGGGGTTGTCTGATCGCATGATTAGTGGACGAATCGTGCGTAACGGGCGGGGTGTCGGCGGAGTTCTCGTGGCCGCCGTGGCCGTGCTCTCCCTCGGGGCCGGGACCGTGGCCGCCGACACCGGTGCACCCAAGCCCTCGACCGTCATCCCCGAGTCCGAACTCGTGCCGGGGGTCGCACCCGGGCCCGCGCGGCCCTGGGGGATCGACACCCCCGACCAGATGCTGCCGCCGAAGGTGTACACGCCCAGCGTCAAGGAGGACGCCGTCGAGCCGAAGGCGGCGGCACCGGGCACGTACGACCTCATCGAGTACGTGCCGCTCAGCGACGCCGTCTCCAAGGTCAGCTGCTCCAAGCTGACCGGGCCGTACCAGAAGCAGATCGAGCAGTGGCTGAAGCTGAGGGTGGACGGCAAGCAGTCCACCGCCGACTGCAAGGCCATCCAGAAGTTCCAGAAGACGTACAAGATCAAGCCGGCGATCGGGTTCGCGGGACCCGTGACCTGGTACCAGATGATGCTGCTGTCGGCGAAGAAGAACCCGAACGCCAAGAAGAACTGCCCCGTGAAGTCGTACCGGGTCGCCTGTGTCGATCTCAACCGGCAGGTCACCTGGGTGCAGAAGGGCAGCAAGGTGATCTACGGGCCGGTGCAGATGCGCAGCGGACGCAAGGGATACGCGACCCGGGCCGGGTGGCACTCCGTCTACTGGCGGCACAAGAACCACTGGTCGACCCTGTACAACTCGCCCATGCCGTACGCCCAGTTCTTCGACGGCGGACAGGCCTTCCACGCCGTGTACGGCTCCATCTACACCACCGTCGGCTCCTGGGGCTGCGTGAACCTCAAGCTCGGCGACGCCAAGAAGCTGTGGAGCGTGCTGAAGAAGGGCGACAAGGTGTACGTGTGGGGGCATCGGACGGGTACCTGACCATCCTGAGGTACCCGAACCCCGTACCAGGGCCTGCGCCGGAGGGCCGACAGGGGCCTCTGAGACACTGGGGGCGCCATGAGTGACACACCGACCGCGCGGACGGCGCGGACCGCGCCGACGGCGCCCCTGCGCGCCCGCGCCGAGATCGACCTGGCCGCCCTGCGGGCCAACGTGCGGACCCTGCGCGCCCTCGCGCCGGGCGCCGCCCTGATGGCCGTGGTGAAGTCCGACGCGTACGGCCACGGCGCCGTCCGGTGTGCCCGCGCCGCCGTCCGGGCGGGCGCGGGCTGGCTCGGCACGGCCACCCCGGAGGAGGCCCTGGCGCTGCGCGCCGACCCGGAGCTGCCGACCGGCGTGCGGATCATGTGCTGGCTGTGGACCCCGGGCGGGCCCTGGCAGGAGGCCGTCGAGGCCGACCTGGACGTGTCGGTGAGCGACATGTGGGCGCTGCGTGAGGTCGTCGAGGCGGCCGGGCGGGCCGGCCGGCCCGCGCGTGTGCAGCTCAAGGCCGACACCGGGCTCGGACGCAACGGCTGCCAGCCCGCCGACTGGCCCGAGCTGGTCCGCGAGGCGCTGCGGGCCGAGGCGGCCGGCCGGGTCCGGATCACGGGCCTGTGGTCCCACTTCGCCTGCGCCGACGAGCCGGGGCATCCCTCCATCGCCGCCCAGCTCACGGTCTTCCGCGAACTGCTCGCCCACGCCGAGGAGCAGGGCGTGCGCCCCGAGGTGCGGCACATCGCCAACTCGCCGGCCACCCTCACCCTGCCCGAGTCCCACTTCGACCTGGTCCGCACGGGGATCGCGCTCTACGGCCTCTCGCCCAGCCCCGAGCTGGGCGCCGCAAGTGACTTCGGGCTGCGCCCGGTGATGACGCTGTCCGCCTCGCTGGCCCTGGTGAAGCACGTCCCCGGCGGACACGGCGTCAGCTACGGGCACCACTACGTCACGCCCGGCGAGACCACCCTCGGGCTGGTCCCCGTCGGCTACGCGGACGGTGTCCCGCGGCACGCCTCCGGGACCGGGCCCGTGCTGGTCGGCGGCAAGTGGCGGACGGTCGCCGGACGCGTCGCCATGGACCAGTTCGTCGTCGACCTCGGCGGCGACGAACCCGAAACCGGCTCAGAGGCGGTGCTGTTCGGTCCCGGCGACCGCGGCGAGCCCACCGCCGAGGACTGGGCCCAGGCCGCGGGCACCATCGCCTACGAAATCGTCACCCGCATCGGAACCCGGGTTCCCCGCGTCTATGTGAACGAGGAACCGAATGGGCAAGAACCAGGGGACGGCGACTGACCTCCCGGGTTCGCCGGCGGCACGACCTGGTTACACCTGTTGGCGGCGGCATCGGTCATCGCGTCGGCATCACCCGTGCCGCCGAACCGGCGAACTGCAGTACGGCGAGCACGGCGAGTCAGGGCGAGTGCGGCGGATCACGGCGAGTACGGCGAATACGGCGAAGAGGAGCGGTACGTGAGCGAGAGCAGTGCGGAGGCCGTAGCGGACGCCGCGGCGGCCGTCGTCTCCGCCACGGGGGTGGACGGCAGCTGGCGCAAGGTGACCGGTATCGCGGGGGCCGCCATAGGGGTGCTCGCGGCCGGGGCGGCGGCCGGTGTCGCCCTGGAGCGGATGACCGTCGGCCGCGGGATGCGCCGCAAGGCCCGGCTCGCCCTGGACTCGGCGGGACCGTACGGCACCCTGCGCGGTACGCCCGGCAAGGCGCACGCCGACGACGGCACCGAGCTCTACTACGAGGTCGACGAGGTGGAACCCGACACGGGTCCGGCCGTCTCCCCGCGCCGCCGCCGGCTCTTCGGCCGCAAGGCGCCCGCGCCCGTCACCGTCGTCTTCAGCCACGGCTACTGCCTCAACCAGGACTCCTGGCACTTCCAGCGCGCGGCCCTGCGCGGGGTGGTGCGCACCGTGCACTGGGACCAGCGCAGCCACGGCCGGTCCGGCCGGGGTGTCGCCCAGCACGAGGAAGGCGCGCCCGTCACCATCGACCAGCTGGGCCGGGACCTGAGGGCCGTCCTCGACGCGGCCGCCCCCGACGGGCCGCTCGTGCTGGTCGGGCACTCCATGGGCGGCATGACCGTGATGGCGCTGGCCGCGCAGTACCCCGAGCTGATCCGGGAGCGGGTCGTCGCCACCGCCTTCGTCGGCACCTCGTCGGGACGGCTCGGCGAGGTCAACTTCGGTCTGCCGGTCGCCGGTGTCAACGCGGTGCGCCGGGTGCTGCCCGGTGTGCTGAAGGCGCTCGGCACCCAGGCCGCGCTGGTGGAGAAGGGGCGGCAGATCACCGCGGACCTGTTCGCCGGGATCATCAAGCGGTACTCGTTCGCGGGCCGGGACGTCGACCCGGCCGTCGAGCGGTTCGCCGAGCGGATGATCGAGTCCACCCCGATCGACGTGGTCGCCGAGTTCTACCCGGCCTTCACCGACCACGACAAGACCGCCGCGCTCGCCCACTTCCAGAACCTGCCGGTGCTGGTGCTGGCCGGGGTGCGGGACCTCGTCACGCCCAGCGAGCACAGCGAGGTCATCGCCGACCTGCTGCCCGACGCCGAGCTGGTGCTGGTCCCGGACGCCGGGCACCTGGTCATGCTGGAGCACCCGGAGGTGGTCACCGACCGCCTCGCGGACCTGCTCACCCGCGCGGGTGCGGTGCCGGCAGGGGCTACGGTAAGTGGCTATGGAAGCACCAGCAGCACGGCACGACCGGGCTGAGACCGAGCTGATCATCACCTCCCCCGAGCAGATGCGGGAGCTGGGCCGCCGACTGGCCGAGCTGCTGCGCGCCGGTGATCTCGTGATGCTCAGCGGGGAGCTCGGCGCCGGCAAGACGACGCTGACCCGCGGTCTGGGCGAGGGGCTCCGGGTGCGCGGGGCCGTCACCTCGCCGACGTTCGTCATCGCCCGCGTCCACCCCTCCCTCGACGACGGTCCGCCGCTCGTCCACGTCGACGCGTACCGCCTCGGCGGCGGGCTCGACGAGATGGAGGACCTCGACCTCGACGTCTCGCTGCCCGAGTCCGTGGTGGTCGTGGAGTGGGGCGAGGGCAAGGTCGAGGAGCTGACCGACGACCGGCTCGCCGTGCGGATCCACCGGGCCGTCGGGGACACCGTGGACGAGGTGCGGCACGTGACCCTGACGGGGCTGGGGGAGCGGTGGGCCGCGGTGGAACTGGGGGCGCTGTCCGTCTGAGGGCCGTGTGAACGTTCCGACAAGGCGTCGGCAACATATTGCGCCGGACGTATCGGGCGTGGTCACATGGTACCCAGTTCGTAGTTAGGTCTACCTAACCACGTCCGCCCCCGTACTTCAGGAGGCGCCAGTGTCCGTGTCCCAGTCCGAGGAGCGGCGACCGGTCGCGGTCGCCGTGGTGTCCATGCGCGAGCTGCTGGCGTCCTGCGCGGCCGCCGACGCGGTGTCCCGGCCGCCGAGAGCGCCCGACCCGGTGGCGGGGCCGGTCGAGCAGGCTCGTGTCGAGCAGGGCCGTGTCGGGCAGGGGCGCGAGGCCGCCTAGCGGATCACGACCACCTTCACGCCGATCGTCGCGAACTTCCACATCGCGTCGCCGTCGGGGCGGGTCTCGCGGATGCCGCCCGTCCGCACCGTCGGGTCGGGGGCCTCAGCCGTGCCCCGCCCGGTGGCGGCGCTGAAGCCGATCGCCGAGCCGTCCTTCGTCGTCGCGAAGCGGACCACGTGCTCGATGGGCAGACCGTCCGTGCCCGTGACCGCCTTCGAGCGCGACGTCACCCAGTAGGTGCCCGGGATGGGGTCGATCGTGCCGGGGGTCACCCTGAAGGTGCGTTCCAGGCGGCCCCGCTCGTCGACCAGCCAGACCCGGTCGTCGTCCACCGAGTACACCACCCGTTCACCCGTTCCGGAGCTGTTCGGGAGGGCGTCCGGACGACCGGGGTCGCGGGGTGCCCGGGACGCCGGTGCACCGGGGGCGGGGCTCGCCGCCGAGCCGCGGCCCAGACCGGGCGGCACGGTGGCCCAGGCCTGGTAGGCGAGGAGGCCGATCGTGCCGACGGCCGCCGCGGTCAGGCCTGCCACGATCGCCGAGCTGGTCCCTGCCACGTGCGCCACCTCTGCCTGGTCGGGCGTCCCACCGGACGTCTCCTCGGATGTCTCGCCGCATATGTCGTACTTCGTACCGACCGTAGCAGTCAGTGACCGTCCGTCCCCGACGGCCGTGCTCGCGGCGCCGGAGCCGTAGGCTGTTCGCGTGCTCTTGCTCGCTCTGGATACCGCCACCCCCGCCGTCACCGTCGCGCTGCACGACGGTACGGCCGTCATCGCCTCGTCGAGCCAGGTGGACGCGCGCCGGCACGGCGAGCTGCTGCTGCCGGCCGTCGACCGCGTCCTCGCCGAGGCCGGGATCAAGCTGGACGCCGTGACCGCGATCGCCGTAGGCGTCGGACCCGGCCCCTACACCGGCCTGCGGGTCGGTCTGATGACCGCCGACACCTTCGGGCTCGCGCTCGGGGTGCCCGTGCACGGCCTGTGCACGCTCGACGTCCTCGCCTA
Source organism: Streptomyces arenae (assembly GCF_022343545.1). Lineage (NCBI taxonomy): Bacteria > Bacillati > Actinomycetota > Actinomycetes > Kitasatosporales > Streptomycetaceae > Streptomyces > Streptomyces arenae. The sequence goes on along the minus strand of NZ_JAKQYH010000048.1, from coordinate 85,383 downwards.
CGCGGCCGACATCGGGAGCGGCCCGTTCGTCGTGGCCACCGACGCCCGCCGCAAGGAGGTCTACTGGGCGACGTACGCCGACTCGCGCACCCGGCTCACCGAACCTGCCGTGGACCGGCCGGCGGACATCGCCGAGAGGGTCGCCGGGCTGCCCGCCGTCGGCGCGGGCGCGCTGCTCTACCCGGACACCTTCCCGGCCGTGCACGAACCCGAGCACGTCTCCGCCGCGGCCCTCGCCTCCCTGGCCGCCGAGAGGCTGGCCGCCGGCGAGGAGCTGCCCGCGCCCCGGCCGCTGTACCTGCGCCGGCCGGACGCCCAGGTGCCCAAGAACTACAAGGTGGTCACACCCAAGTGACCGCACAGCTGCGCGAGATGCGCTGGTGGGACATCGACCCGGTCCTGGAGCTGGAGCGGGACCTGTTCCCCGAGGACGCCTGGTCCCGGGGCATGTTCTGGTCCGAGCTGGCGCACGCGAGGGGACCGGGGGCGTCCCGGCGCTACGTGGTCGCCCTGGACGGCGACCGGATCGTCGGGTACGCCGGGCTGGCCGCCCAGGGCGGCGCCTCCGACAGCGGGGCCGCGGTGGGCGACGTCCAGACCATCGCCGTCCGCCGTGACCAGTGGGGCACCGGGCTGGGCGGGGAGCTGCTCACCGAGCTGCTGCGGGCCGCCACCGCCTTCGAGTGCGCCGAGGTCATGCTCGAGTGCCGGGTCGACAACATCCGCGCCCAGAAGCTCTACGAACGGTTCGGCTTCGAGCCCATCGGGTTCCGCCGCGGCTACTACCAGCCGGGGAACGTGGACGCCCTGGTGATGCGGCTGACGACGAAACCCGACAGCGGCTCCGCCGGCGGAGCCGCCTCCGAACAAGGAACCGAGATCAATGGCTGACGAACCCCTGGTCCTGGGGATCGAGACCTCCTGCGACGAGACCGGCGTCGGCGTCGTCCGGGGCACCACCCTGCTGGCCGACGCCGTCGCCTCCTCCGTGGACGAGCACGCCCGCTTCGGCGGGGTCGTCCCCGAGGTGGCGTCCCGGGCGCACCTGGAGGCGATGGTCCCGACCATCGAGCGCGCCCTGAAGGACGCCGGGGTGAGCGCCCGGGACCTGGACGGCATCGCGGTCACGGCCGGCCCCGGCCTGGCCGGCGCGCTGCTGGTCGGCGTCTCGGCGGCGAAGGCGTACGCGTACGCGCTCGGCAAGCCGCTGTACGGCGTGAACCACCTCGCCTCCCACATCTGCGTCGACCAGCTGGAGCACGGCCCCCTCCCGGAGCCGACGATTGCCCTGCTGGTGTCCGGCGGCCACTCGTCCCTGCTGCTGTCCTCGGACATCACCTCGGACGTACGACCGCTCGGCGCGACCATCGACGACGCGGCCGGCGAGGCCTTCGACAAGATCGCCCGGGTACTGAACCTGGGCTTCCCCGGCGGCCCGGTCATCGACCGCTACGCGAAGGAGGGCGACCCGGAGGCGATCGCCTTCCCGCGCGGCCTCACCGGGCCCCGTGACCCGGCCTACGACTTCTCCTTCTCCGGCCTCAAGACGGCGGTGGCCCGCTGGATCGAGGCCAAGCGGGCGGCGGGCGAGGAGGTCCCCGTCCGGGACGTGTCCGCGTCCTTCCAGGAGGCGGTCGTGGACGTCCTGACCCGCAAGGCCGTCCGTGCCTGCCGGGACGAGGGCGTCGACCACCTGATGATCGGCGGCGGGGTCGCCGCCAACTCCCGGCTGCGCGCGCTGGCGCAGGAGCGCTGCGAGGCCGCGGGCATCCGGCTGCGGGTGCCGCGTCCGAAGCTGTGCACGGACAACGGCGCGATGGTGGCCGCGCTCGGCGCCGAGATGGTCGCCCGCAACCGGGCCGCGTCGAGCTGGGACCTCTCCGCGGACAGCTCCCTGCCGGTGACGGACCCGCACGTCCCCGGCGACCACGACCACGTGCACGAGGTCAGCAAGGAGAACCTCTACTCGTGAGCGTCGCGCTGATGTGGGAGGCGCGGGCGGCCGAGGGCCGGGGTGCCGAACTCCTCACGTGGGCGCGTGCGCAGCGGCTCGCGGGGGAGCCGCTGCGCCGGGAGACCTTCCGTGCCCCGCAGGACCGGGTGCTGGTGATCACGTGGTGGGCGGCGCCGTACGACGAACCGGACCTCCCCGAGCTCCCGGACCCGCCGGACGGCCTGCTGGCCCGCCCGGTCCATCGCTGGCGCTTCGAACCGGTCGGCCAGGAAGACTAGCGGCGGGCCGGTCGCCAGATGGGTGCGGTCACCAGGAGGGCGCGGTTGTCAGAAGGGTGCCGTCGCCAGCAGGGGCGCGGTCACTCCACCGTCGTCCCGCACCGCAGCACCCGGTCCGGGCCCGGACGCCGTACCGGGCCCGTCAGCCGTAGCCGCACCGTGGCCCGTACCTCCGCGCTCGACGCCGCCACCCGCAGCTCCAGCGCCCCCGGCTCCACCACCCGTGCCCCGTCCCGGTCCGTGAACGCCGACAGGTCCGCGTGGAAGCGGAAGGTCACCCTTCTCGATTCGCCCGGAGCCAGCTCCACCCGCTGGTAGCCGATCAGCCGGACGTCCGGGCGGGTCACCGACGCCACCGGGTCGTGCAGGTACAGCTGCACGACCTCCGCGCCCGCCCGCTCGCCCGCGTTGCGGACCGTGACCGTCACGTCGTGGGAGCCGTCCGTGGCGATCTCGGCCGCCTCCGGGGACACCGGCTCCCACACGAAGTCCGTGTACGAGCGGCCGTGGCCGAACGGGTACAGCGGGGTCGGGTCCAGGTTGCTGACCTCGCCCGCCAGGCCCAGCGGGGGCTGGAGGTAGGTCCAGGGCTGGCCGCCGGGCACCCGCGGGACGCTCACCGGCAGCCGCCCCGACGGGTTGACGCGCCCCGACAGCACGCCCGCGACCGCCGGGCCGCCCTCCTCCCCGGGGAAGAACGCCTGCACCACCGCGCCCAGCCGGCCCTGCCAGCGGCCGAGTGCGTACGGGCGCCCGGTGAGCAGGACCAGGACCACCGGCACGCCCGTCGTGAGCAGCGTGTCCAGCAGGTCGGCCTGGACACCGGGCAGCGCGAGGTCCGTGACGTCGCAGCCCTCGCCCGACGTGCCCCGCCCGAACAGGCCTGCCCGGTCGCCCAGGACCGCCACGCACACGTCCGCCTCCGCGGCCCGGGCCACCGCCTCCTCGAAACCCGAGGTGTCCGGGTCCGAGACGTCGCAGCCCTCGGCGAACGTCACCTTCGCGTCCGGGAGTTCGGAGCGCAGGGACTCCAGGACGGTGGGGATGGAGATGCCCGGGTCCACCTCGGGGTGGTGGGTCAGCACATGGGACGGGAAGGAGTAGCAGCCGAGCATGGCGAGGGCGTCGGCGGCCCGGGGGCCCACCACGGCGATCCGGGTGTCGGGGGGCAGCGGGAGGACGCCGTCCGGGTTGTCCAGGAGGACCACCGACTCCTCGGCCAGCCGGCGGGCCAGGGCGCGGTTCTCCGCCGAGTCGAGGTCGACCGGTCCTTCCCGCGGGGGCTCCCAGTCCTCGTCCAGCAGGCCCAGCTCGCACTTCTGCCGCAGCACCCGGCGGGCCGCCCGGTCGATCAGCGCCTCCGGGACGGTGCCCTCCGCCACGGCCGCCACCAGCGGGCGGCCGTAGCACTTCAGGGTGGGCAGCTCCACGTCGATGCCCGCGGCGAGCGCCAGGTGCGCCGCCTCCGCCTCCGTGCCCGCCACCCGGTGCAGGGTCTGCAGGAAGCCGATGCCGAAGTAGTCGGCGACCACCGTGCCCTCGAACTCCCAGTCGGTGCGCAGGAGGTCGGTCAGCAGCCGCGGGTCGGCGGAGGCCGGGACGCCGTCGGTGTCGTTGTACGCGGCCATCACCGAGCGGGCCCCGCCCTCCCGCAGCGCCATCTCGAACGGGGGCAGGGTGATGTCCGCGAACTCCCGGACGCCGGCGCGGACCGGGGCCAGGTTGCGGGCGCCCGCGGAGGAGGCGTAACCGGCGAAGTGCTTGAGGGTGGCGACGATCCCGGCCGACTCCAGGCCCCGGACGTAGGCGGTGCCGATGGTGCCCACCAGGTACGGGTCCTCGCCGATGGTCTCCTCGACCCGCCCCCAGCGCGGATCGCGGACCACGTCCAGGACGGGGGCCAGGCCCTGGTGGACGCCGACCGAGCGGAGGTCCTGCCCGATGCGCCGGCCCAGCTCCTCGACCAGCGGCGGATCGAAGGCGGCGCCCCAGGCGAGCGGGACGGGATAGGCCGTCGCCTGCCAGGCCGTGAACCCGGCCAGGCACTCCTCGTGGGCGATCGCCGGGATGCCGAAGCGGCCCGCGGCGGTGATCCGGCGCTGGGCGCGGGCCAGTGCTCGCGCGCCCAGCGCCGGGGCCACCGGGGCGGTGCCGAAGGAACGGGTCAGCTGGCCGAGGCCGAGGGTGATCAGCTCGTCCCAGTCGTAGTCGGCGGTCATCTCGCGTTGCAGCGGGGCGACCCCGTCGCCGTCCGTGGCCGCGCCCACCCACACGCCGTAGAGCTGGGCGGTCTTCTCCTCCAGGGTCATCCGGGAGAGCAGGTCGTCGACGCGGGCGGCGACGGGCAGTGCGGGGTCTCGCCAAGGAGCGGTGGTCATGAAACTCCCGTCTTCGCTTTCTGCTGGTTCTGCTGCGAACGCTGCGAATGTTTCGTACCACACACCGAATGTTCCGGGAACCTATGGCGTGCGCAGGTCTTCGTCAAGGGGGAGCGCAGGGATACGATCGCGGGCATGACGCCTTCGAAGCCCGCAGAAACGCAGACGGCGACGCTCGCCGAAATCGCCCGTGAGGCGGGCGTGTCCGCTCCGACTGTTTCGAAGGTCCTCAACGGACGCGCCGACGTCGCCCCGGCCACCCGCACCCGCGTCGAGGAACTGCTGCGCGTATACGGCTACCGGCGGCGGCGCGCCGAGGCCTCCCGTTCCCCGCTGATCGACCTGGTCTTCCACGAGCTGGAGAGCGCCTGGGCGATGGAGGTCATCCGGGGGGTGGAGAACGTGGCCCGGGACGCGGGTCTGAGCGTCGTCCTCTCCGAGTCCGCGGGGCGGCTGACCCCCGGGCGGACCTGGGCGGACCAGGTGGCGGCGCGCCGGCCGCACGGCGTGGTGCTGGTGCTCTCGGGGCTCGACGAGTCGCAGCGGGCGCTGTTGCTGAGCAGGTCGATCCCGTTCGTGGTGATGGACCCGGCGGGGGACCCCGGGCCGGACGTGCCGTCCATCGGCGCCACCAACTGGCAGGGCGGCCTGGCCGCCACCCGGCACCTCGTCGAGCTGGGACACCGGCGCATCGGCGCCATCAGCGGACCGTCCCGGATGATGTGCAGCCGGGCCCGCGTGGACGGCTACCGGGCCGCGCTGGAGACCGCCGGGCTCCCCGTCGACCAGGGGCTGGTCAAGGCCGGCGACTTCCACCACGACGCCGGCTACCGGCTCGGCCTGGAGCTGCTGCGCATGCCCGACCGGCCCACCGCGGTCTTCACCGGCAACGACCTCCAGGCCCTCGGGCTGTACGAGGCCGCGCGCGAGCTGGGGCTGCGCATCCCGGAGGACGTGAGCATCGTCGGGTTCGACGACCTGCCGGTGGCCCGCTGGGTGGGGCCGCCGCTGACGACCGTACGGCAGCCGCTGACCGAGATGGCCGAGGCGGCGGCGCGGCTGGTGCTGGAGATGGGGCGCGCGGAGGAGGCCACCACGGCGACCCGGGTGGAGCTGGCCACGAGTCTGGTGGTGCGGTCCAGCACGGCGGCCCCCGCGACGGGGTGACGCGGGCGCCGGGCGAGGCGGCCTGGCCGGAAGTTGACGTATTGACGGGTGGTGCGGCCGCCCCCACACTCCTCCGAAGCCAATCGGTTGCACAACCGAAACTTTCGGAGGCACCCGCGATGAGATCTCTGAGACTCGGCTTACCCCTCGCCGCACTGTTCACCGGTGTGGCGCTGCTCTTCACGGCTCCCGCGGCGCACGCCGCCGACACCCCGCTGCGCGACCTCGCCGCGGCACGGGGCAAGGTGATCGGCACCGCGGTGACCGGCTCCAAGCTCACCGGGACGTACGGTGACCTCGCCGGCGGCCAGTTCAGCTCGCTGACCCCCGGCAACGCCATGAAGTGGGGGACGGTCGAGCCCACCCAGGGCACCTTCGACTGGACCGAGGCCGACCAGATCGTCGCCTTCGCCCAGGCCCACCACCAGCAGGTGCGCGGCCACACCCTGGTCTGGCACAGCCAGAACCCCGGCTGGCTGACCAACGGCACCTGGACCCCGGCCCAGCTAGGCAGCCTGCTCCAGAACCACATCAGCACCGAGGTCGGCCGCTACAAGGGCGAGATCACCGCCTGGGACGTCGTCAACGAGCCCTTCAACGAGGACGGCACCTACCGGTCGACGATCTGGTACGACGGCCTCGGCCCCGACTACATCGCCAACGCCCTGACCTGGGCACACGCCGCCGACCCGGCCGCCAAGCTGTACATCAACGACTACAACGTCGAGGGCGTCAACGCGAAGAGCACCGCCCTGTACGACCTGGTGAAGTCCCTGAAGGCGGCGGGCGTCCCGATCGACGGGGTGGGTCTCCAGGCCCACCTGATCCTCGGCCAGGTCCCGGCCACCCTCCAGCAGAACATCCAGCGCTTCGCCGACCTGGGTGTCGACGTGGCGATCACCGAGCTGGACGTCCGGATGGCGCTGCCCTCCGACAGCACGAAACTCGCCCAGCAGAAGGCCGACTTCAAGTCGGTGGTGGCCGCGTGCGCCGCGGTGAGCCGGTGCGTCAACGTCACCGTGTGGGGCTTCACCGACTCCGACTCCTGGGTGGACAGCACCTTCCCTGGGTACGGGGCGGCGACGCCGTACGACGCGAACTACGCGCCGAAACCCGCGTACTACGGCATCGCGGAGGCGCTCGGCGGGACCACGACCACACCGCCGACCGGCGCCTGCACCGCCGCCTACGCCGTGAGCAGCCAGTGGAACACCGGGTTCACCGGGCAGGTGACGATCTTCTGCTCCGGGGCCTCGCTGACGTCGTGGAAGGTGAACTGGACCTACGGCGCCGGACAGCAGATCACCCAGGCCTGGAACGCCACCTGCACCCAGTCGGGCGCGGCCGTGTCCTGCGCGAACGCCTCGTACAACGGCACGGTCGCGGACGGGAGTTCGGTGACCTTCGGGTTCAACGCGTCCTGGACCGGGAGCAATCCCGTGCCCACGGTGACCCTTGGGTAAGCAGGGACTGAGAAGCGTGAGATTTTCCGAAGAAATCCACTTCACCGCGCTTCCACTAACACTCCCCTAATAATTCGGACTTACGTTCCTGCCCGTGACGGGACACGAGGAGCAAGGCGAAGCGGGCAGACGGGTGGGCCGGCGGTCGCGGGTGCTGAAGATCGTCGGTCTCACCCTGGCGGGGGTGGTGACGCTCGGCGTCGCGGCCGCGGGATGGGCCTATGTGCACCTCAACGACAACATCAAGAGCGTCGACATCAACAGCGCGCTCGGGGACGACCGGCCGGCGAAGGCGGTCTCGACACCGACGGCCGCCGCGTCCGCCTCCGCGTCCCCGCTGCCCACCGGGTCCGTGAACATCCTGGTGCTGGGCTCGGACTCGCGCAGCGGCAAGGAGAACGAGAAGCTCGGCGGGGGCAGCAGTTCGGGCGCCCGTTCCGACACGGCGATGGTGGTGCACATCGACGCGGGCCGGACCTCGGCCACCGTGGTCAGCGTCCCGCGCGACACCCTGGTCACCCGCCCCTCGTGCCCGCTGTCCTCCGGCGGTTCGACGGCGGTCGCCCACCACTCGATGTTCAACAGCGCCTACTCGGTGGGCGGGGCGGTGTGCGCGGTGAAGACGGTCGAGTCGATCACCGGCGTACGGATGGACCACTACCTGGAGATCGACTTCTCGGGCTTCGCCAAGCTGGTGGACGCGCTCGGCGGCGTGACCGTCACGACCGGCCAGGACATCGACGACGACGACAGCCATCTGCACCTGAAGAAGGGCACCCACCACCTGGACGGCACGCAGGCCCTCGCGCTCGCCCGCACCCGGCACGGCATAGGCGACGGCAGCGACCTCGGGCGGATAGGCCTCCAGCAGAAACTGGTCAAGGCCCTGCTGGACCGGATCGCCTCCATCAACCTCCTCACCGACCCGGCCAAGCTCTACGAGGTCGCCGACGCGGTCACCTCGTCCCTCACCACCGACACCGGCCTGGACTCGCTGAGCGAGCTGATGCGCCTCGGGCAGAGCCTGAAGGGGCTGACCTCCGACAGCGTCAGGACGGTGATGATGCCCGTGGTGACCGCCCCCTCCGACCCCAACCGGGTGGTCGCGAAGGAACCCGCGGCGAGCGAGCTGTGGGAGTCGTTGCGGTAGCCACCCCGGTGCCGCCAGGTGCCGCCCGGTGCCGCCCGCCGCCGTCCCGGACGCGGGGGCCGGAAAAAAACTTCGGGGAATTCCGGCGGGCGTGTCGAACCCGGCGTTCCCCGTTCGACGCAAGGGTGAGATGCGGGGAGAGACCCCGCAGGAAACCCGAGGAGTCACCATGCCCCGTTACCTGTCGCTCGTGCGGATCGACGAGAACTCCGCCCCCGCCGAGGGCCCCAGCGAGGAGCTGATGCAGCGGATGGGCGAACTGATCGAGGAGATCACCAAGGCCGGCGTGATGCTGGACACCGCCGGACTGACGCCCACCGCCGACGGCACCCGCGTGCACTGGGAGGGCGGGCAGATCTCCGTCACCGACGGCCCGTTCACCGAGTCCAAGGAGGTCGTCGGCGGCTACGCGATCATGCAGTGCAAGGACAAGGCCGAGGCCCTGGAGTGGACCAAGCGGTTCCTGAAGGTCCACGAGGAGTTCTGGACGGTGACCTGCGAGGTGCGGGAGATCGCGGAGGGCTGACCTTCCTGGCGTACGGCCGACGGTGGGTGTTGCATGGGGGGCTGTGAGCACACAGCCCCCCGCAGAGGCCGACGCCCGCCACGCCATCGAGACCGTCTTCCGCCTGGAGTCGCCCCGCGTGATCGCCGGCGTCGCCCGGGTCGTCCGGGACGTCGGCATCGCGGAGGAGCTGGCCCAGGACGCCCTGGTCGCCGCCCTGGAGCAGTGGCCCAGGGACGGGGTGCCGGACAACCCGGGCGCCTGGCTCATGGCCACCGCCCGGCACCGCGCCGTCGACCTGGTCCGGCGCCGGGAGAACTACGCCCGCAAGCTCGCGGAGATCGGCCGCAGCACGGAGACGGCCGTCCCGCCCGAGGAGATCGCCGACCCGGACGACATCGACGACGACCTGCTCCGTCTGGTCTTCACCGCCTGCCATCCGGTGCTGTCTCCCGAGGCCCGCACGGCCCTCACGCTGCGCCTGCTCGGCGGCCTGAGCACGGCCGAGATCGCCCGCGCCTTCCTCGTCCCCGAGCCGACGGTCGCCCAGCGGATCGTCCGCGCGAAACGCACCCTCGCGACGCGGAACATCGCCTTCGAGGTGCCGTACGGACCGGACCGCGAGGCCCGGCTCGGCTCGGTCCTGGACGTCATCTACCTGATCCACAACGAGGGGTACGCGGCCACCGCGGGCGACGACTGGCTGCGCCCGTCGCTGTGCGAGGACGCGCTGCGGCTGGCCCGTGTGCTGTCCGCGCTGATGCCGAAGGAGCCGGAGGTGCACGCCCTCACCTCGCTCCTGGAGTTCCAGTCCTCCCGGACCGCCGCCCGCACCGGACCCGACGGTGAGCCGGTCCTGCTCAGGGACCAGAACCGCCGCCGCTGGAACCGCATGCTCATCGCGCGCGGCATCAGGGCCCTGGCCCGCGCGGACGCCACGACGACGGGTGCCCCCGGGCCGTACGCCCTGCAGGCGGCCATCGCGGCCTGCCACGCGCACGCGTACACCTACGAGGAAACCGACTGGCCGGCCATCGCCACCCTGTACCGGCTGCTCGCGGCCCGCTCGCCGTCCCCGGTCGTCGAGCTGAACCGGGCGGTGGCCGTGTCCATGGCCCAGGGCCCGGAGCCGGCCCTCGCGATCGTGGACGCGCTGACGGCCGAACCGGCGCTCCGCGACTACCACCTGCTGCCGAGCGTGCGCGGCGACCTGCTGGCCCGCCTCGGGCGGACGGCCGAGGCCCGCACGGAGTTCGAACGCGCGGCGGGGCTGGCGCGCAACGAACGGGAGCGCGAACTGCTGCTGGCCCGGGCCCGCGACTGCGCTTCGTGACCGACGTGGCTCAGGACGGCCCGGCACCGGTGGCCGGGCGGGCGGGGGCGCCGACGAGCATGGTCGGCGCCCCCGCCACACGGGTCAGGAACACGGTCGCCGCGTTCCGCCCCTGCGGCTTCGGCAGTGCCTTCCGGCGCAGCTCCTCCGGCTCCACGGCCGACCCGCGCTTCTTCACGGTCAGGTTCCCGACCTCGCGCTCCCGCAGCAGGGCCTTCAGCTTCTTCACGTTGAAGGGCAGCTCGTCGGTGATCTCGTAGGGCGTCGCGTAGTCCGTGTCCCGGAGTCCGTCGGCCGTGATGTACGCGATCGTCGGGTCGACCAGGCCGCCGGCCAGCTCCTCGGCCACCTCGGCGACCAGGTGGGCGCGGATGACGGCGCCGTCCGGCTCGTACAGGTAGCGGCCGACCGGGCGCACCCGCGGGTCGGGCAGCCCTCTGCCGAGCAGGGTGCGGGGGCCGGGCAGGAGGGTGGCGCGCACCGCGCCCGGCTCGGTCCCGAACCACAGGACCGCCTCCTTCACGTCGCCCACGTCCGAGATCCACTCCGCCTCGGCGTCCGCCGGGACCGCCTCGTGCGGGATGCCGGGGGCGATCTTCAGGGCCGCCACCCGCGCGGCTGAGGCCGCCGCGACCGCCCAGGACAGGGGCGGTGAGTACGCCTCCGGGTCGAAGATGCGGCCGCGGCCGCCGCGGCGGGCCGGGTCGACGAACACGGCGTCGTAGCCGGCCGTGTCCACCTCCGTGACGTCGGCCTCCCGGACCTCGATCAGGTCCGCGAGCCCGAGCGCGTCGGCGTTGGCGCGGGCGGTGGCCGCCGTCAGCGGGTCCCGGTCCACGGCGAGCACCCGGATCCCGGCCCGTGCGAGGGCGATCGCGTCACCCCCGATCCCGCAGCACAGGTCGGCGACCGAGGTCACCCCGAGCGCCGTCAGCCGTTGAGCCCGGTGGGCGGCGACACTCGCCCGCGTCGACTGCTCGACCCCGTTCGGGGTGAAGAACATGCGTTCCGCGTCCGCGTCCCCGAACTTCGCCGCCGCCCGCTGCCGCAGCCGGGCCTGGGCGAGCGCCGCCGACACCAGCTCGGCGGGGTGCCCGCGGCGCAGCCGGGTGGCCACCGCGAGTTCGTCGGCGGGCGCGGTGCCGCGCACCTCGTCGAGGAGGGCCCGGCCCTCGGGGGTGAGGAGGGGGGAGAGGAGGTCGTTCACCGGGTCATTGTCGGCCAGTCGGTGGATGGTTCGCCTCGGACGGAGGTGTCTGCCCCGGTTCCGGGCGGGGGCCTGGAAAGATCCGACGCCATGCGAGCAGTCGTACAAAATGACAAAAACAGGTCCAAGAGGGGCGGGGTGCGGAGGAGCGGAGTGCTGCTCTCGGTGCTCGCTCTCTCCGCCGGTGCCGTCGTGTGCGGCTGCGCCGGACCGGGGGAGGGGCCCGACGTCCGCCCCGCCGCCGGCCAGCAGGCCCACCGGGCGGCGGCCCCCGCCCCCGACTCCCATGCCGCCCTGGTCGCCGCCGCCCGGCGCTGGGGCCTTGACGCGGTCCCGCTGCGGCCCCCGGCCCCGCCGAAGCGCAAGCCGCGGATCACCGCTCGCGACGGGTTCGAGGTGGACGGGCAGGTGGAGGACGACCTGCCGCCGGTCTTCACCACGATCCCGACCCGGCAGAAGGTCGTCTTCCTCACCATCGACGACGGCGCGAACAAGGACCCGGCCTTTCTGCGGATGATGAACGAGCTGAAGATCCCCTACTCGGCGTTCCTCAGCAACTACCTGGTCAAGGACGACTACGGCTTCTTCCGCAGGATGCAGGCCGAGGGCCACACCCTCAACAACCACACCCTGACCCACCCCTACCTGCCGGGTCTGTCCTACGAGGAGCAGAAGCACGAGATCTGCGGCATGCAGTCGATCATGGAGAAGCAGTTCGGCCGGGCGCCGACGGTCTTCCGGCCGCCCTACGGCAACTACAACGGCGACACCCTGCGCGCCGCCAAGGCCTGTGGCATCAAGTACGCGCCGATCTGGGACGAGGAGGTGTTCGTCGACCACTGGGAGTACCGCGACTGGGACCGCAGCCTGCACCCCGGCGACATCGTGCTCACCCACTTCCGGGGCCGGGACGACTGGGACGGCACCATGGTCGACGACATGCGGCGCTTCCTGAACAAGGTCACCCGCGACGGCTACGCGGTGGCGCGCCTGGAGGACTACCTGTGAGCCGACCGGGGGCGACGGCCGCGTTGCTGACCGCCGCCCTCCTCCTGTCGGCCTGCGCCCCGTCCGTCGACCCCATCGAGCGGCTCGGCATGAAGGCGGCCGACCGGGTACGGCCGCACGGCCCGGCCGGCCCCCAGCCGTACCGCCGCTGGGGCCTGAGCGCCCCGCTGTCCCCGGCCCCACACCCGCCGCACCCCCCGTCCCGTCCGCTCGCCCTCCGGGCGGCCCTGCCCCCGGTCGTCGACCGTGTCGCCACCGCCGACCGGGTGGTGTTCCTCACCTACGACGACGGAGCCGAGAAGGACCCCCGCTTCGTGGACATGGTCCGCGAACTGCGCCTCCCGGTCAGCCTGTTCCTCACGGACAGCGTGGTCGGCCCCGGCTACGGCCACTTCGCCCGCCTCCAGTCGGTCGGCGCCAGCGTCCAGAACCACACCCTCGACCACCCCGCCATGCCCGGCCTGCCCTACGCCGGCCAGCGTGCCGAGATCTGCGGCCAGCAGGAGAAGCTGAAGTCCCGCTTCGGCATCCGCCCCCGCCTCTTCCGCCCGCCCTACGGCACCTACGACACCACCACCCTGCGGGCCGCGGCCGACTGCGGGGTCACGGCGGTGGTGCTGTGGCGGGCGGCCATGACCCCGGACGGCATCACCTACCGGAGCCGGGACAAGCAGCTCCGGCCCGGCGACATCATCCTGGTGGGCCCCGACGAGGCCATGGGCCCGACCCTGAGAGAGCGCACGGCCCGGCTGCTGCGCCGGGTCCAGGCGAGCGGCCTCACGGTGGGGCGGCTCGAGGACTATCTCTGAGCGGGCACGACGGTCATTTCGCGCGCCGCGCCGCACGTAATTGGCACTCCGCTTGACCGAGTGCTAATCGCGGTCATAGTCTCGGCTCTGGCACTCGGCAGATGAGAGTGCCAACAACGCGACGGGCAGGTCCGGCACCCGCGACGACGGATCCACCTGGTCGCCACCTCAGACAGTTAACCCCGTGAGATCTCCGAAGGGGGAGGTCGGATCGTGACGACCGCCAGCTCCAAGGTTGCCATCAAGCCGCTTGAGGACCGCATCGTGGTCCAGCCGCTCGACGCCGAGCAGACCACGGCCTCCGGCCTGGTCATCCCGGACACCGCGAAGGAGAAGCCCCAGGAGGGCGCCGTCCTCGCCGTGGGCCCGGGCCGTTTCGAGAACGGCGAGCGCCTGCCGCTCGACGTCAAGGTCGGCGACGTCGTGCTCTACAGCAAGTACGGCGGCACCGAGGTGAAGTACAACGGCGACGAGTACCTCGTCCTCTCGGCTCGCGACGTGCTCGCGATCATCGAGAAGTAATTCACCCAGTTCTGCAGTGGACTGCGCCCCTGGCCCCGCGACTTTGTGTAGCCGGGCGCCGGGGGCGCAGTTCGTTTCTTTCAAGCTTTCCGAGAGGGCTGAACCGCTCCCATGGCGAAGATCCTGAAGTTCGACGAGGACGCCCGTCGCGCCCTTGAGCGCGGCGTCAACAAGCTTGCCGACACGGTGAAGGTGACGATCGGCCCCAAGGGCCGCAACGTCGTCATCGACAAGAAGTTCGGCGCCCCCACCATCACCAACGACGGTGTCACGATCGCCCGCGAGGTCGAGATCGAGGACCCGTACGAGAACCTCGGCGCGCAGCTGGTGAAGGAGGTGGCGACCAAGACCAACGACATCGCGGGTGACGGTACGACCACCGCCACCGTGCTGGCCCAGGCGCTGGTCCGCGAGGGCCTGAAGAACGTCGCCGCGGGTGCCTCCCCGGCCGCCCTGAAGAAGGGCATCGACGCCGCCGTCGCCGCCGTCTCCGAGGACCTGCTCGCGACGGCCCGCCCGATCGACGAGAAGTCCGACATCGCCGCCGTCGCCGCGCTGTCCGCCCAGGACCAGCAGGTCGGCGAGCTCATCGCCGAGGCGATGGACAAGGTCGGCAAGGACGGTGTCATCACCGTCGAGGAGTCCAACACCTTCGGTCTGGAGCTGGACTTCACCGAGGGCATGGCCTTCGACAAGGGCTACCTGTCGCCGTACTTCGTGACGGACCAGGAGCGCATGGAGGCGGTCCTCGAGGACCCCTACATCCTCATCAACCAGGGCAAGGTCTCCTCGATCGCGGACCTGCTGCCGCTGCTCGAGAAGGTCATCCAGGCCAACGCCTCGAAGCCGCTGCTGATCATCGCCGAGGACGTGGACGGCGAGGCCCTGTCCACCCTCGTGGTGAACAAGATCCGCGGCACCTTCAACGCGGTCGCGGTCAAGGCCCCCGGCTTCGGTGACCGCCGCAAGGCGATGCTGCAGGACCTGGCGATCCTCACCGGCGCCACGGTCATCTCCGAGGAGGTCGGCCTCAAGCTCGACCAGGTCGGCCTGGACGTGCTCGGCTCCGCCCGCCGCGTCACCGTCACCAAGGACGACACCACGGTCGTCGACGGTGCCGGCAACTCCGCGGACGTCACCGGCCGCGTCGCCCAGATCAAGGCCGAGATCGAGAACACCGACTCCGACTGGGACCGCGAGAAGCTCCAGGAGCGCCTCGCGAAGCTGGCCGGCGGCGTGTGCGTGATCAAGGTCGGCGCCGCCACCGAGGTGGAGCTGAAGGAGAAGAAGCACCGTCTGGAGGACGCCATCTCCGCGACCCGCGCCGCGGTCGAGGAGGGCATCGTCTCCGGTGGTGGCTCCGCGCTCGTCCACGCCGCGAAGGTGCTGGAGGACGGCCTCGGCAAGACCGGCGACGAGGCGACCGGTGTGGCCGTCGTCCGCCGGGCCGTCGTCGAGCCGCTGCGCTGGATCGCCGAGAACGCCGGCCTCGAGGGTTACGTCATCACCTCCAAGGTCGCCGAGCTCGAGAAGGGCCAGGGCTTCAACGCCGCCACCGGCGAGTACGGCGACCTGGTCAAGGCCGGCGTCATCGACCCGGTCAAGGTCACCCGCTCCGCCCTGGAGAACGCCGCCTCCATCGCCTCCCTGCTCCTCACGACCGAGACCCTGGTCGTCGAGAAGAAGGAAGAGGAGGAGCCCGCGGCGGCCGGCCACTCCCACGGCCACGCCCACTGAGCACCGTTCCGACGCTGCACGAAGCCCCCGTTCCCGGTCGTCCGCCGGGAGCGGGGGCTTCGCCCCTCGCGGGCTTTCACTGTGGTCTCAGTTCTCCAGCGCGTCCAGTGCTCCGAGCCGGCCCATCAGCCCGAGCCGGTCGTACTGCCACCAGCCCTCGGCGATCTTCCCGCTGTCGTCGAAGCGGTGCACGGTGGTGCCGGTCATGCTGACCTGCCGTCCCGCGTTCGGCAGCCCCAGGAACTCGCCCTTCTGCACCCCCGTCCAGATCCACCGGCTGCACACCCGGTCCTCCTGGGTGATCTGGTCCTCGATCAGGAACGTGAAGTCGAAGGCGTTCCGCCACATGCCGAGCTCGCGCCGCAGCGCGTCCATGCCGATGGTGTCCTGGTCGTCGGCCGGATCATGACCGTGGTAGCTCTCGGCCACCAGGCCGTCCAGCGGGGCCAGCGGGCCGGACGCGGCGACCGTCTCGAAGAACCGCCGCGCGGTGTCCGCGTACATCCGCTCGTCGCGCACCACGTCCAGATCGGTGAACTTCGGCATCTGGTCGCAGAGCGCCAGCATCTCGTGGAAGACCCTGTCGGTCTCCGGGAGCCGTGAGTTCCGCATCGCCTCCTCGTACGACGGGAACTCCACGATCTCGACGACGTGCTCCGCGTCGGAGCGGTCCATGCCGACCACCGCGTGCGTCGCCGTCCGTTTCCCCTTGGTCTGCTCGACCCATCGGTCCATCAGCCGGTCCAGCTCCTCGAACCGGCTGGTCCTGCACTCGATGACCTGCATGAACGTCATACCGCAGCCTCCGGCCCCCCTGGGTCCGGTACCGTCACGCCCATTTTCCCACCGGCCCGGGCGGCGCTCCTACTGCGGCCCGTACTTGCGCCCCGTCCGCGAGCTGATGCCGCCCACCAGATTGCGCGGGGCCAGCTTCGCCAGGCCCGTCAGCACCTTGTAGCGCGGGTCCGGGACCGACAGCGTCCGGCCGCGGGCCAGGTCGGCGAGGGCCGCCGCGACCAGTTTGTCGGCGTCCAGCCACATCCAGCCGGGGATGTTGTCGGTGCCCATCCCGGCCCGCTCGTGGAACTCGGTCCGGACGAACCCGGGCGCCAGCGCCATCAGACGCACCCCGCTCCCCGCCAGATCGCGCGCCGCGCCCTGGGTGAACTGCACGACCCACGCCTTCGAGGCGCCGTACGTACCGCGCGGCACGAACGCCGCCACCGACGCCACGTTCACGACGCCGCCGCGCCCGCGCTCCCGCATCGCCTCGGCCGCCGCCGACGTCAGCCGCAGCACCGCCTCGCAGTGCACCTTGAGCATGCGCAGCTCGTCGGCCATGGAGACATCCAGATAGCGGCCCTTGTTGCCGAAGCCCGCGTTGTTGATCAGCAGGTCGACGGGGTTCCTGCGGTCACCGAGACGGGCGGCGACCGAATCGATGCCGGCGTCCTCGGCGAGGTCGGCGGTGAGCACCTCCGCCTCGATGCCGTGCCGGTCGTGCAGTTCGGTCGCCTGTTCGCGCAGCCGTTTGGTGTCCCGCGCCACCAGGACGAGGTTGTGCCCGTCCGCCGCCAGCCGCCGCGCGAACGCGGCACCGATCCCCGCGGTCGATCCCGTAATCAGAGCCGTTGTCATGGCCCAAGGGTAGTTACCCGGACCGCCCGGGTCCGCTGTGCGCACCAGCTCTCCCGAAGGATGAAGCGCCGGTGAAGACGCCCGGCGCGACGGCCGCTCAGCCTGCCTGCGCCGCCACGTACTTGCGCGCCTGCGCCAGCGCCTCCGGGTGCAGGGCCGCGCCCGCCGCGAGCAGCCGCGGCAGCAGCTCCCGCTCGGTGGTGGTGGCCCGGAACTCCATCGCGGCCGTCACCCCGTGCTCCGGCAGATGCACGATCTCGATCGGGTCGCCGGTCCGTATCTCGCCCGGTTCGATCACCCGGAGGTAGGCACCGGTCGCACCCTTCCGCGTGAACCTCTTCACCCATCCCCGTTCGCCCAGATGGCCCTGGAAGGTGCGGCACGGGATGCGCCCGGAGGTGACCTCCAGTACGACCTCGGAACCGATCCGCCAGCGCTCGCCGATCAGCGCGCCGGACACGTTCAGCCCGTTTGTCGTGAGGTTCTCGCCGAAGGAGCCGTTGCGCAGGGTGCGGCCGAGTTCCTTCTCCCAGTCGTCGAGGTCCTCGCGCGCGAACGCGTACACCGCCTGGTCGTCGCCGCCGTGATGGCGCAGCTCGCACACCGCGTCCCCGGCCAGACCGCTGCCCGCGACGCCCTTAGGCCCGGGGGCCGCCACCCGCACCGGCCCGTGCACGGGCTGCTTGTCGATGCCGGTCACGCCGTCCACCTGGTCCGTGTGGGGGGACGGGGTCGGGCGGCCGAGGTTCACCGAGAGAAGCTGCATGCTCCGACCGTAAGGGACCACCCCCCAAAGCGTCGACGCATTATCGGATGCCGTATCCAAGTCCGCCTTATGATCTAAGGGTGATCGAAGCACGTCATCTCCGGGTCCTGCGCGCCGTCGCCGCCACCGGTTCGTTCTCGGCGGCGGGGCGGGAGCTGGGCTGCACCCAGCCTGCCGTCAGTCAGCAGATGAAGGCCCTGGAGGCCTCCGTGGGCACCCCGCTGCTGGTGCGCAACGGCCGTGAGATGCGCCTGACCCAGGCCGGTGAGGCGCTGGTGCGGCACGCCTCCGGGATCCTCGCCGGACTCACCGCCGCCGAGGAGGAGGTCGCCGCGATCGCCGGCCTGCGGGCCGGCCGGGTCCGGCTGGTCTCCTTCCCGAGCGGCAGCTCCACGCTGGTCCCCACCGCCCTCGCCGCCCTGCGCGCCGCCCACCCGGGCACCCGCGTCTCCCTGGAGGAGGCCGAGCCCCCGGCCTCGGTGGACCTGCTGCGCGCGGGCGACTGCGACATCGCGCTCGCCTTCCGCTACGAGGGGGCGGCGGACGCGGGCGGCGCCGAGGAGTGGGCGGACCTGGTGGTGCGGCCGCTGCTCGCGGACCGTCTCGTGGGCCTGGTGCCCGAGCGGCACCGGCTGGCCCACGCCGAGTCCGTCGCCCTCGGGGAGCTGGCCGACGAGCCCTGGATCGCGGGCTGCCCGCGCTGCCGGGGGCAGCTCGTCCAGGCCTGCGAGAGCGCGGGCTTCACACCCCGCATCGACTTCGCCACCGACGACTACCCGGCCGTGGTCGGCCTGGTGGGCGCGGGCCTGGGCGTGGCGGCGCTGCCTCAGCTGGCGATCGAGTCGGTACGTCCGAGGGGTGTGCGCACGGTGGCCCTGGAGCCGGCGGTGCGGCGGGAGATCGTCGCCCTCACCCTGCCCGACCTGGAACAGGTGCCGGCGGTGGCGGCGACGCTGGAACAACTGAGCCGGGCGGCCCGGCGGGCGTGACGGGCGGCACGCAAACTGCCGGGCACGCGCGCGTGCCCGGTGGTCGGAGAAGGATCGTCAAAAGATTGAAGAAACGTTCTTTCATGTGTCGGAGGCGGGGTCGCCGCTGGTCGTCGACGCCGACACCAGCCTGTTGCGCGCCCGCCCCATGAGCTCTTCGCGCTCGTCCTCGGTCAGGCCGCCCCACACGCCGTACGGTTCACGGACCGCCAGCGCGTGCGCCGCGCACTCCGCGCGGACCGGGCACCTCATGCAGACCTCCTTGGCCGAGTTCTCACGGGCACTCCGAGCCGCCCCGCGCTCGCCCTCGGGATGGAAGAAGAGCGAGCTGTCGACCCCACGGCAGGCAGCCAGGAGCTGCCAGTCCCACAGGTCCGCGTTCGGTCCGGGAAGGCGGGAGAAATCTGCCATTACGTGACCCCTTGTAGCCGTTCTGGGCGGATACGGTGCCAACGACCGTACATCTCCGGTCTAGAGAGATGAAAATATGACTCATTGGCAATCTAGCTCCAGACACTGTGAAACAGGAAGAAAAAGGTCTAAATGGGGCATTGGTTGTGATGAAAAGTTGAGGGTCTGACGTCCATGTCTGCACCGTGTCCGCGCCCTCACGTAGAGTGCCGAAGACGGCATGCAGCCCCGTAACTCTTTCGAGTGACCGTCGTTGAGAGTGCGGTGGCGGTTGAAGCAACAAGCGCTCGGGCAGGCGTCCGAGACGTTCGACCGCACAGGTGACGATTCCGTACCAGCCTGGAGGCTCAAGGTGACGCGCATCAGCTGCGGAGGGCGGTCATGACATCCGTCCTCGTCTGCGACGACTCCCCGCTTGCCCGAGAGGCGCTGCGCCGCGCGGTCGCGACCGTGCCCGGCGTCGAGCGCGTGACGACGGCTGCCAACGGCGAGGAAGTCCTCCGCCGCTGGGGTGCCGACCGCTCCGACCTGATTCTGATGGACGTGCGCATGCCCGGACTGGGGGGCGTCGAGACCGTACGCCGGCTGCTGTCGGCCGACCCCGGCGCGCGCATCATCATGCTCACGGTCGCCGAGGACCTGGACGGCGTGGCCCTGGCCGTCGCCGCCGGCGCCCGCGGCTACCTGCACAAGGACGCCTCGCGCGCCGAACTGCGCGCGACCGTCACACAGGCGCTCGCCGACCCCACCTGGCGACTGGCGCCCCGGCGTCTGCGCTCGGCCGAGATGGGCGCCGCGCCCACCCTCACCGCGCGCGAGATCCAGGTCCTGGAGGGCATGAGCCACGGCCGCTCCAACGCCGAGATCGGCCGCGAGCTGTTCCTCTCCGAGGACACCGTCAAGACGCACGCCCGGCGCCTGTTCAAGAAGCTCGGCGCCTCCGACCGCGCCCACGCGGTGGCCCTCGGGTTCCGCTGGGGACTGGTCCGTTGACCCGGCGGTGAGCTGCGCCGCAGCGGGACCGCGCACCGGCCGGACGCCCCCGCCTACCGCATGGTGGGCGGGGTCCGCAAGACGGATCGGCGCAGTGCCGCTGCTCGTTTCGGCGCGGATGCCGCATCCTTGAGGTGTGGAGTCTCTCGGGGACGAGTCGTTCGAGCGGAAGGGGAGGGCGCAGGAGATGAGTTCCGGCGCACCTGCTCATAACGCTTCGGTGCACAACGACGGACGCGGTGCCACCCAGCCGACGGCAGCAGGGCACCATGGACCGATGCGCGAGGACGAGGCAGTCACTGCCATGGGGACGATCGGTGCTCTCGTCCACCGCGCCGTAGACGGGGACGAGCAGGCCACGCACGACCTGCTCGCCCATGTCCACCCCCTCGCGCTGCGTTACTGCCGCACCCGGCTGTCCCGCCTGCCGGGGGACGCCCGGCACTTCGTCGAGGACCTCGCCCAGGAAGTCTGCGTGGCGGTCCTCCTCGCCCTGCCCCGCTACCGCGACACCGGCCGCCCCTTCGAGGCCTTCGTCTTCGCCATCGCCTCCCACAAGGTCGCGGACCTCCAGCGGGCCGCGATGCGCCACCCCGGCTCCACGGCCGTCCCGTCCGACGAGATGCCCGAGCGGCCCGACGACTCCCTCGGCCCCGAGGAGCGCGCGCTGCTCAGCAGTGACGCCGAATGGGCCAAGAAACTCCTGGCCAACCTGCCCGAGAACCAGCGCGAGCTGTTGCTGCTGCGTATCGCCGTGGGCCTCACGGCGGAGGAGACGGGTCAGATGTTGGGAATGTCACCGGGCGCGGTCCGGGTCGCCCAGCACCGGGCGCTGAGCCGACTGCGGGCGCTCGCCGAACAGTGACCCCGGCAGCGACCGGGACAGCAGACGGGCAGCGGCCGAGACAGTAGGCGGCAGCGGCCGAGACAGTTGGCGGCAGCGGCCGAACGGGGTCAGCCACCCGCGATGAACAGCCCCCCGCCCGTTTCCGTACGAACATACGAAGCCCGGAGCCGGGTCGTACCGTGGAATTCGGGGCCTCTGGTTCCCGTTAGCATGGACATCCGCACCGTTCAAGGCCATTTGGGGAAGGTGTCATGACTGCAAACGTCGACGGAGTGCCCGACAAATTCGCGACACTCGGGCTGACCTACGACGACGTGCTGCTGCTGCCGGGTGCATCCGAGGTGCTCCCCAACGCGGTCGACACCTCGTCCCGCATCTCACGCAACGTCCGGGTCAACATCCCGCTGCTCTCCGCCGCGATGGACAAGGTGACCGAGTCCCGCATGGCGATCGCGATGGCCCGGCTCGGCGGCGTCGGCGTGCTGCACCGCAACCTCTCGGTCGAGGACCAGGTCAACCAGGTCGACCTGGTCAAGCGGTCCGAGTCCGGCATGGTCACCGACCCCATCACGGTGCACCCGGAGGCGACCCTCGCCGAGGCGGACGCGCTGTGCGCGAAGTTCCGCATCAGCGGTGTGCCCGTCACCGACCCGGCCGGCAAGCTGCTCGGCATCGTCACCAACCGTGACATGGCCTTCGAGTCCGACCGCAGCCGCCAGGTGCGCGAGGTCATGACCCCGATGCCGCTGATCACCGGCAAGGTCGGCACCACCGGCGTCGAGGCCATGGAGCTGCTGCGCAGGCACAAGATCGAGAAGCTGCCGCTGGTCGACGACGCGGGCATCCTCAAGGGCCTGATCACCGTCAAGGACTTCGTCAAGGCCGAGAAGTACCCGAACGCCGCCAAGGACGCCGAGGGCCGCCTCCTCGTCGGCGCCGCCGTGGGCGCCAGCCCCGAGGCCCTGGAGCGGGCCCAGGCGCTCGCCGCGGCCGGGGTGGACTTCCTGGTCGTCGACACCTCGCACGGCCACAACAGCAACGCCCTCAGCTGGATGGCGAAGATCAAGTCGAGCGTGGACGTCGACGTGATCGGCGGCAACGTCGCCACCCGGGACGGCGCGCAGGCCCTCATCGACGCCGGTGTCGACGGCATCAAGGTCGGCGTGGGCCCCGGCTCCATCTGTACGACCCGGGTCGTCGCCGGTATCGGTGTCCCGCAGGTCACGGCCATCTACGAGGCCTCCCTCGCGGCCCGCCCGGCCGGCATCCCGCTGATCGGCGACGGCGGCCTGCAGTACTCCGGTGACATCGGCAAGGCCCTCGCGGCCGGTGCCGACACCGTGATGCTCGGCAGCCTGCTGGCCGGCTGCGAGGAGTCGCCCGGCGAGCTGCTCTTCATCAACGGCAAGCAGTTCAAGTCGTACCGCGGCATGGGCTCGCTCGGCGCCATGCAGTCGCGCGGCCAGGGCCGGTCGTACTCGAAGGACCGCTACTTCCAGGCCGAGGTCTCCTCCGACGACAAGCTCGTCCCCGAGGGCATCGAGGGCCAGGTGCCCTACCGCGGCCCGCTGGCCAACGTCCTGCACCAGCTCGTCGGCGGCCTGCGCCAGACCATGGGCTACGTGGGCGCGGCCACCGTCGAGGAGATGGAGACCAAGGGCCGCTTCGTCCGCATCACCTCCGCGGGCCTCAAGGAGAGCCACCCGCACGACATCCAGATGACCGTCGAGGCACCGAACTACAGCCGTAAGTGACGCGCACGCGCGCGTGACGCTCTCTTCCAGGGCGGTCCCGGACGCACCGGGGCCGCCCTTGTCGTGCCCGTCGGCGATACTGGAAGACGCTGAAACGCAGAGGGAAAGGCCACAGACGTGACTGAGATCGAGATCGGGCGCGGCAAGCGCGGCCGCCGGGCGTACGCCTTCGACGACATCGCCGTCGTCCCCAGCCGCCGTACGCGGGACCCGAAGGAGGTCTCGATCGCCTGGCAGATCGACGCCTACCGCTTCGAGCTGCCGTTCCTGGCCGCCCCCATGGACTCGGTCGTCTCCCCGGCCACCGCGATCCGCATCGGCGAGCTCGGCGGCCTCGGGGTGCTCAACCTCGAAGGCCTGTGGACCCGGCACGAGGACCCGCAGCCGCTGCTCGACGAGATCACCGGGCTGGACGCGGACACCGCCACCCGGCGTCTCCAGGAGATCTACTCCGCCCCCATCAAGGAGGAGCTGATCGGCGCGCGCATCAAGGAGGTGCGCGACTCCGGCGTGGTCACGGCGGCCGCGCTCTCCCCGCAGCGCACCGCGCAGTTCTCCAAGGCGGTCGTGGACGCGGGCGTGGACATCTTCGTCATCCGCGGTACGACGGTCTCCGCGGAGCACGTCTCGTCCTCGCACGAGCCGCTGAACCTGAAGCAGTTCATCTACGAACTCGACGTCCCGGTGATCGTCGGCGGCTGCGCCACCTACACGGCGGCCCTGCACCTGATGCGCACGGGTGCCGCGGGTGTGCTCGTCGGCTTCGGCGGCGGTGCCGCTCACACCACGCGCAACGTGCTCGGCATCCAGGTCCCGATGGCGACCGCTGTCGCGGACGTCGCCGCGGCCCGCCGCGACTACATGGACGAGTCCGGTGGCCGCTACGTGCACGTGATCGCGGACGGCGGTGTCGGCTGGTCCGGCGACCTGCCCAAGGCGATCGCCTGCGGTGCCGACTCGGTGATGATGGGCTCCCCGCTGGCCCGTGCGACCGACGGTCCGGGCAAGGGCCACCACTGGGGCATGGAGGCCGTCAACGAGGAGCTGCCGCGTGGCAAGAAGGTCGACCTCGGCACGGTCGGCACCCTCGAGGAGATCCTCACCGGCCCGTCCCACACCCCCGACGGCTCGATGAACCTGTTCGGTGCCCTGCGCCGGGCGATGGCCACCACCGGCTACAGCGAGCTCAAGGAGTTCCAGCGCGTCGAGGTGACCGTGGCGGACTCGCAGCACAAGCGGTAGCCGCCGGACGGCAGACGGACGGAGGGCCGGTCACCCCGCGTGGGTGACCGGCCCTCCGTCATGCCCGGACGCGCCGGTCAGCGGGCCGCCTTCTGGGCTCCCGAGAACGCCGCCCAGGCCGCGATCGCGAAGAAGAGGAAGGTCAGCGGGTCGGCTTCCGCCTTCCAGGCCTGCTGGACGACGTCGAAGTGCTGGAAGAACACCTCGGAGAAGCCCACGCCCAGCTGGTCGGCGCCGATCATCGCCTCGCCGACGAGCTGTCCGAGGTAGACCGAGCCGAGGGCCAGCACGGTCGCGGTGATCGCGAGGACCGGGTTGCGGCCGCCGAGCCGGCCGGCCGCGAGGCCGATGACGAAGCCGACGCCCACGGCCGCCCACCCGATCTCGTGCTTGGTGACGCCGATGATCACGCCGTAGAGCGCCGCGGCGACGACGGCCGCGACGACGGCGGCGACCAGGCCGACGGCCAGGTTGGACCGGGGCGGCACGGCCGGCGCGGCCGGCACGGAGGGCGGGGGTACGGCGCCGGACTGGGCGAACGGGTTGCCGTCGGCGGGCTGGGGCTGCGGCTGTGTCTGGGACTGCGGGTGCTGCGGCTGCTGCTGGGGCTGTGGGTGCTGCTGCTGGGACTGCGGCTGCGGCGGTGGTGGAGCTGACTGGCTCATGACAGGAATCCCCCCTGGTGTGACCACTGGAAAGCGCTGATACGAAGCAGCGTGCGCACGACTGTGCGGTGAGTGGGGGGAGACTAACAGGACCCTGCGACAACACCCTCGCGGTTTTCGGTGTGCGGTCCCGATCAGAGCCGGTGGGCCACCCCCGTGGGTGTCGCCCCGCGGGTGTCCAGCAGCAACTGGGCCTTCACGGAGAGACCTTGGAGGTCGTACGTGCGGTGCTGCTGGACCAGGATCGTCAGGTCGGCGTCGGCGGCCGCCTCGTAGAGGGAGTCCGCGCGGGGCACCGGGCGGTCCAGGACGCTCCAGGACCCGATGTGCGGGTCGTGGTAGCTGACGGAGGCGCCGAGTTCCATGAGACGGGTCGCGATCTCGCGCGCGGGGGTGTCCTGCTGGTCGGCGAGGTCCGCCTTGTAGGTGACGCCGAGCAGCAGCACGCGCGCGCCGCGGGCCGACTTGCCGTGCTCGTTGAGGAGGGCGGCGGCGCGCTGGACGACGTAACCGGGCATCCGGTTGTTGACCTGCTGGGCCAGTTCCACCATGCGCAGGCCGCGGCTGGCGAGGCCGGACATGTCCTGGGCGACGCCGTGGCCGCCGACGCCGGGACCGGGACGGAAGGCCTGGAAGCCGAACGGCTTGGTCTCCGCGCAGCGGATGACGTCCCACAGGTCGACGCCCAGGTCGTGGCAGAGGACGGCCATCTCGTTGACCAGGGCGATGTTGACGTGCCGGAAGTTGGTCTCCAGGAGGTGCACGGTCTCGGCCTCGCGCGGGCCGCGCGCGCGGACCACCTTGTCGGTGAGCCGCCCGTAGAACGTGGCGGCCGACTCCATGCACGCGGGTGTGAGACCGCCGATGACCTTCGGCGTGTTGGCCGGGGTGAACTCGCGGTTGCCGGGGTCCACCCGGCTGGGGGAGTAGGCGAGATGGAAGTCGCGGCCCGCGCGCAGCCCCGAGCCCTTCTCCAGCAGGGGGCGCAGGAAGTCCTCCGTCGTCCCCGGGTGGACCGGCGACTCCAGGATCACCGTCGTGTGCGGGCGCAGTCGCTCGGCCAGGGTGCGGGCGGCGGTCTCCACCTGGCTGAGGTCGAGCCCGCCGTCGGCGCCGCGTGGGGTCGGCGCGCAGATCACGGCCGTCCGCACCCGCCCCAACTCGGCCGGGTCCTCGGCCGTCCGGAAGCCCCCCGAGAGCATCCGGCGCAGCTCGGCCGGGCTGAGTGAGCCGGCCTCGGGGCCGGTGGCGTAGCCGATCGTGCGGACGCCGGCGGCCACGGCGGCCTGGGCCAGGGGCAGGCCGTAGGGACCGAGTCCGATGACGGCGAGATCTGCGGGCATGGCGTGTGGGCCGTCCTTCCCAGTAACCGAAGCGGGACAGGTGCGCAAGCCCTGTGGACAGGACGAGCGAAGCGCAATGTCAGACTAGGAGTAAATATGACCGTTATGTGGGATTGTGTTCGTGTGTCTTCCGTGGGTTCGGTGACCGTTGTCCACAGGCTGGGGGTGAGTGGTGGCTGAAGCCGGGCAACCCGGTCAGAATCTGGTCATGGGCTTCGCCTGCCGGGTGCGGCCTGCGCGACCGATGACCGACGACGAGCGATGACCGATGGCGGCAGAGCGGGAGGCAGCGGTGAGGACAGCGACACTGGGGCCAAAGCAGCGTGCGGAGTCCCTGGCGGCCATGGCCGAGCGCGAGCTGGACGTGCTGGTGGTGGGCGGTGGAGTGGTCGGCGCGGGCACCGCGCTGGACGCGGCGACCCGGGGCCTGAACACCGGCATCGTGGAGGCCCGCGACTGGGCCTCCGGCACCTCCAGCAGGTCCAGCAAGCTGATCCACGGCGGCCTGCGCTACCTGGAGATGCTGGACTTCGCCCTGGTTCGCGAGGCCCTGAAGGAACGCGGCCTGCTCCTGGAACGCCTCGCCCCGCACCTGGTCAAACCGGTGCCGTTCCTCTACCCGCTCCAGCACCAGGGCTGGGAGCGCCTGTACGCCGGTTCGGGTGTCGCGCTCTACGACACGATGTCCATGGCCCGCGGCCACGGCCGGGGCCTGCCGGCCCACCGTCACCTGACGCGTGGTCATGCCCTGCGTGTCGCACCCGCGCTGCGCAAGGACGCGCTGGTCGGCGCGATCCAGTACTACGACGCGCAGATGGACGACGCCCGCTACGTGGCGACCCTGGTGCGCACCGCGGTGTCCTACGGCGCGAAGGCCGCCAACCGGGCGCGTGTGACCGGTTTCCTGCGTGAGGGCGAGCGGGTCGTCGGGGCGCGGGTGCAGGACGTGGAGGGCGGCGGGGAGTACGAGATCCGTGCCCAGCAGGTCGTCAACGCGACCGGTGTGTGGACCGACGACACCCAGGCGATGGTCGGCGAGCGCGGCCAGTTCCACGTGCGTGCCTCCAAGGGCATCCACCTGGTCGTCCCGAAGGACCGCATCCACTCCACGACCGGTCTGATCCTGCGCACCGAGAAGTCGGTGCTGTTCGTCATCCCCTGGGGCCGGCACTGGATCATCGGTACCACCGACACCGACTGGGATCTCGACAAGGCCCACCCGGCCGCCTCCAGCGCCGACATCGACTACCTGCTCAACCACGTCAACTCGGTGCTGGCGGTACCGCTGACCCGTGACGACGTCCAGGGCGTCTACGCGGGTCTGCGGCCGCTGCTGGCCGGCGAGTCGGACGCCACCAGCAAGCTGTCACGCGAACACACGGTCGCGCATCCGGTGCCCGGCCTGGTGGTCGTCGCGGGCGGCAAGTACACGACGTACCGGGTGATGGCCAAGGACGCCGTCGACGAGGCCGTGCACGGGCTCGACATGCGGGTCGCCGAGTGCGTCACCGAGGACATCCCGCTGATCGGCGCCGAGGGGTACCGGGCGATGTGGAACGCGCGGGCGCGGATCGCCGCCCGCACCGGGCTGCACGTGGTGCGGGTCGAGCACCTGCTCAACCGGTACGGCTCGCTCGCGGACGAGATCCTCGACCTCGTCGCCGCCGATCCCGGCCTCGGTGAGCCGCTGTCGGCGGCCGACGACTACCTGCGCGCCGAGGTCGTCTACGCGGCCTCCCACGAGGGCGCGCGCCACCTCGACGACGTACTGACCCGCCGCACCCGCATCTCCATCGAGACCTTCGACCGCGGCACCCGCAGCGCCCGCGAGGCGGCCGAGCTGATGGCGCCGGTCCTCGGCTGGGACAAGGACCAGATCGAGCGGGAGGTCGAGCACTACGAGAAGCGGGTGGAAGCGGAACGCGAGTCCCAACTCCAGCCGGACGACCTGACGGCGGACGCGGCACGACTGGGAGCACCGGACATCGTCCCGCTGTAGTCCCGGGTGCCCGGGTGCCGGGGTGCCGGGGTGCCGGCGCTCCTGGTGGCGGGTCGCCGGATGTCACCCGATCGAGCGACCCGGGGTCGGGATCTTCCTGCGGACCCCGGCCGTTCTACTCATTGCGAGGGCAGAACTGGGCCGCGAGCAACGCGGGTTCGAGGTCCGGGTCGGCGACCGCCGTCGTGTTCACGCGGAACGTGAGGACATGCCGGCCGTCGACCGACGCGGCGCTCCGCACGTAGCTGCCCGGGATCCGGCCGTTGTGTCCCCACACCGTGATCCCGCACGGCAGCTTCACCGGAAAGATCCCCAGGCCGTACGCGCCATGTGCGGCACGGGTGTCAAGCATCTCGCGCAGCCGGCGCGGGGGCAGCAGCTCGCCGCCCAGCAGGGCCGCGTAGAAGCGGTCCAGGTCGTCGAGCGTGGTCACCAGCTCACCCGCCGCGCCGGCCACGCGCGGGTCCAGCTCGGTCACGTCGGAGCCGTCGGTCGCGTAGGCGCGGCCGTGCGGGGAGGGCAGCGTGGTGCGGGCGCCCGGGAAGGAGGTGCCCGTCAGATGGAGGGGGGTGAGGATGCGGCGCCGGACCTCGGCGGCGTACGAGGCGCCGGTGACCTGATGGATCACCATGCCGAGCAGGACGTAGTCGGTGCTGGAGTACGAGTAGCGACCCGGCCGGGTCGGGGGGAGGGCGAGTGCGACGCGTACGGCCTGAAGCGGCGTCAGGGGGACGACACCCCGGGTGACCGTGGTGAAGTCGGCGAGTCCGCTGGTGTGGCTGAGCAGGGCGCGCAGGGTGATCCGGCGTCCGTCGGTGCCGCGGCCGCGCAGCAGCCCCGGCAGGTGACGCTCGACGGGGTCGGACAGGGACAGCCGGTGTTCCGCGGCCAGTTGCAGGACGACGGTGGCGATGAAGGTCTTGGTGATGCTGCCGGCGCGGAAGTGGTCGGCGCGGGCGATGCGCCGGCCGGCGGCCGCGTAGTGGACGTCGTCGCCGTCGACGTCGAGGAGGGCGGCGGCCGGTACTCCGCCCTCGGTGACGAACTGTGACAGGAACGGGTCCGTGGCCTCCGCCGAGGAGGCGGAACCGGTGGCCACCGGGGCGAACAGGAGGGCGAGAGAGACCGGTATGGCCGTCAGTGTCCGAAGCGGTGGCATCCGGCTACCTCCCTTGTCGCGGCCCATCATCCCGGTCCCTGTGACGCCCTCGTCACCGGGGGTTCCGGTCGGCCGCCCCGATGTGCGGTCAGGGGCCCCCTGGGCGT
This sequence comes from Streptomyces arenae, assembly GCF_022343545.1. NCBI lineage: Bacteria > Bacillati > Actinomycetota > Actinomycetes > Kitasatosporales > Streptomycetaceae > Streptomyces > Streptomyces arenae. The sequence continues at coordinate 55,959 of NZ_JAKQYH010000048.1, read as the reverse complement.
CGGGCACTTGTCGGGTGAGGGACAATGGAGGCTCTGTCAGGGCGGGTTGCATGAGGGGACGCATGTCGGAGGCGGAGCGGGCGGGCACTTCTCGTCAGGGGACTCGTCAGGACAACAGTGAGCGTCTTCTCGCCGGGCGGTACCGGCTGGGGGGAGTGCTCGGCCGTGGCGGCATGGGCACCGTGTGGCGCGCCGAGGACGAGACCCTCGGCAGGACGGTGGCCGTCAAGGAGCTGCGGTTCCCGTCGAACATCGACGAGGACGAGAAGCGGCGCCTGATCACGCGCACCCTGCGCGAGGCCAAGGCGATCGCCCGGATCCGCAACAACAGCGCGGTGACGGTCTTCGACGTGGTCGAGGAGGACGACCGGCCCTGGATCGTGATGGAGCTGGTCGAGGGCAAGTCGCTGGCCGAGGTCATCCGGGAGGACGGCCTGCTGGACCCGAAGCGCGCGGCCGAGGTCGGACTGGCGATCCTCGACGTGCTGAGGTCGGCGCACCGGGAGGGCATCCTGCACCGGGACGTGAAGCCGTCCAACGTGCTGATCTCGGAGCACGACGGCCGGGTGGTGCTCACCGACTTCGGTATCGCCCAGGTCGAGGGCGACCCGTCCATCACCTCCACCGGCATGCTCGTCGGCGCTCCCTCGTACATCTCCCCGGAGCGGGCCCGCGGTCACAAGCCGGGCCCGGCGGCCGACCTGTGGTCGCTCGGCGGTCTGCTGTACGCGGCGGTCGAGGGTGCCCCGCCGTACGACAAGGGGTCGGCGATCGCCACCCTGACCGCGGTGATGACCGAGCAGTTGGAGGAGCCCAAGAACGCCGGGCCGCTCAAGGACGTCATCTACGGTCTGCTCACCAAGGATCCGGCCCAGCGGCTGGACGACGCGGGCGCGCGGGCGATGCTCAACGCGGTCATCAACATGCCCGAGGAGGCGCCCGCGGACGCCACGCGGGTGGTGCCGTTGCCCCCGCAGCCCGACGCGCCGTCGGTGGAGAAGGCCACCCCGGCCAAGCGCGGTGAGGAGGCCGGGGAGAAGCTGCGCGGGGCGCTGCGTTCCGTCCGCAAGGCCGCGGGGGCGGCGAGCGCCTCGGCCGTGAGCAAGGCGAAGAGCGGTGGCGGTGCGGGTGCCGCGGCGAGCGGAACGGCGGGCTCGGCCGGGGTGTCCGGTGCGAGCGGTCCGGCCGGCGCGGGCGTCGGGAACGGCACCGGTGTCGGCTCCGGCTCCGGGTCCGGTTCGGGTGCCGCGGCGGGTTCCGGTTCGGGTCCGGGTTCGGCGTCCGGTGGCGGCGCGCGTTCGGCCGTCGTGGGTTCGGCCTCCGTGGGTGTCGGTGGCACGGCCGGTGCCGCCGGCGGGACTACGGGAGCCAAGCCGGCCGCCGGGAAGCCGAGTTCGGGGTGGCCCGTGGTGCCGCCGCCGGACCTGGACCTGGCGCCCCGGCCGGTGCCCCGGGCGCCGCTCACCGACGTGGTGCCCAAGCGCACCCTGGTGGTCATCGCCGTGGTGGTGGTGCTCGCGGTGCTCGGCACCGTGCTCGCCCTCACGCTGGGCGGTGGCGACGACGGCGGCGGCAAGGGGAGCGGCAAGAGCGGCGGTTCCAAGGCGGTGGCGACCTCCGGGGCGAGCGCGAGCAGCGGTTCCGGTTCGGGGTCCGGCAGCGGGTCGTCCACCAAGGAGGACACCAGCGGCGGCAACCGCACGGACGGCGACTCGTCGGCGTCCGCGACCACCGGGAGCGGCTCGGACGCGACGAGCGACGACGGGTCCTCGGCGTCGAACTCCAGTGGCAGTGAAGACGACGGCGCGCCGGTGGTGAAGAAGTACACCGGGAGCCAGGGGTACTCGATCGGGCTGCCCAAGGGCTGGAAGTTCCAGACCAGCAGCTCAGCGGGCGACCGGTTCACCGGCCCTGACGGGCAGAAGCTGCTGATCGCCTGGACGAGCACGCCCAAGGACAACCCGGTGGCGGACTGGGAGAACCAGGAGCGCTACATGGTGCGGTCCCAGTACCAGAAGGTCCGCATAGCCGCGGTCGGTTACCGCGGCTGGAACACCGCCGACTGGGAGTTCACGTACGTCGACGGCGGCACCAAGTACCACACGATCGACCGGGGGTTCGTCGTGAGCTCGAGCCAGGGGTACGCGCTGATGTACACCGCGAAGGCCGCCGGCTGGAGCAGTGAGCTGCGCAAGGACACCTGGAAGACGCTGACGGCGTCCTTCGAGCCCAAGTGACAAATTCGCATCCCCACAATGCGAATTGCCTCCGGCACGTATCGTGAGTGGTTGCGGACCGTACGCATGCAGGTATGCATACAGAACGGGCCGCGAAACGAACGGATTTGACCAACCGGACGGCCGGGGGAGGCAACGTGGACGACTATGCGGGTCGGGTGCTCGCCGACCGCTACCGCCTGCCCCTGCCCCCCTCCGACGAGTACGAACTCACCGAGACCCGGGCCTTCGACACCTACAGCGGGCAGGAAGTGCTCGTCCGGCAGGTGCCGTTGCCGGAGGTCGTCGAGGCGGAGGTGCTCGACGCGGAGGGGCTGCCCGACGGGTTCACAGCCCGTGACCGTGGCGCGCGCCGTCCGCCGTCGGCACGGACCGCGACACGCCGGCCCAGCGATCCGGCGGTGCGCCGCGCCGTGGAGGCCGCGCAGGCCGCCGCCCGGATCCCCGACCATCCCCGCCTCGACCAGGTCTTCGACGTGTTCGCCGAGGGCGGTTCACTCTGGATCGTCAGCGAGTTCGTCGCGGCGCGGCCGCTGGCGGCGCTGCTGGCCGAGCAGCCGCTGACGCCGTACCGGGCCGCCGAGGTCGCCTCCGACGTGCTGATGGCGCTGCGGGTGCTGCACGCGCACGGCTGGGTGCACCGCAACATCACCGCCCGCACGGTCCTCGTCTGCGACGACGGCCGTGTGATGCTGACCGGCCTCGCGGTGGGGGCGGCGGAGGAGGCGCTGAGCGGGTACGACCCGGTGCCGTTTCCCGAGGGCGAGAGCGACGGGGAGGCCGGCGGTGAGCGGCGCGCCGGACCGGCGGAAGGTTCCGGCACCCCGGGCATCGCCGGGGCGCTCGGCGTATCGCCCGCTTCGCCCGTTTCGGGTGGTTCCGGCGCTGCGGGAGCCCTCGCTGTCGGGGGCACCGGAAGCATCGGTGGTGCGTTCGGTGGTACGGGCGGCGCGCAGACGGCGCCCGGCGCGTCGGAGGTGGATCCCGAGGCCGCGCGGCGCGCCGCGATACAGGCACGGGCGGCCGGCGGGCTGCCGGGGGCCGGATCGGACGAGGGGTCGGGCGGCGCCGGTACGGGGGCCGTGGAGCGGCGCGCGTTGGAGACCGGCGCGGACGTCAGGGCCGCCCGGGCCGGGGCGATCGCCGCGTACCAGGCGGGGGCCAGGGCCGCCGCCCGCGTCCAGGAGGCCCAGCAGAACAGCCGGGCCGCCCTGCCCGGCGCCCGGCCACCGGCCGACGGCGACACCGCGCCGTACCCACCGCAGCTGCCGTACGGCGCCGAACAGCCCGACACCGAGCCCCGGCCGCCGTACACCGCGGGGCAGGCCAACGGCGCTGCCCAGTCGCCGTACGGTCCTGGACACGCCGACGACGCGGCCCGGCCGCCGTACGGTCAGGGGCCGGCGAACGGCGAGTCGCAGTCGCCGTACACCGCGGGGCAGGCCAACGGCGCTGCCCAGTCGCCGTACGGTCCTGGACACGCCGACGACGCGGCCCGGCCGCCGTACGGTCAGGGGCCGGCGAACGGCGAGTCGCAGTCGCCGTACACCGCGGGGCAGGCCAACGGCGCTGCCCAGCCGCCCTACATTCCGGGGCAGGCGCACGGCGCGTCGCAGTCGCCGTACGGCGGTGGGCGGGGGCAGGGGGCGGAGCCCGGTGCCGAGCAGCGGGGCGCCGGTGGCGTGCCGCCCGGTCAGATCGCCGACCCCTACGGAGTGCGCGGCGCGCCCGCGCCCTGGCACGGAGCCGCGCCACGCCCGCAACCCGGCGTGTCACCAGGCCCGCAGTCCGACGTGTCACCGGGCTCGCAGTCCGGTGTGTTTCCGCGTCCGCAGTCCGGTGTGTCGCCGCGCACGCAGCCCGGTGTGTCATCGGCGCTCGCCGGGCAGGAGCGTTCCGCGCTGCCGTCCGCCGCTGCCGCCGGGGCCGGGCTCGAACTTCCCGGGGTGCTTCCCGGCGCGCTCGGCGGCGCTCAGAAGCAGCCGCACGCGGTCGTGCCCGCGCAGGGGACCGGCGCCGCGCCCCGGTGGGGCGAGGCGGGTGCCGCCGCGCCCGGACGGCGGGGACCCGCCACCGCGCTGGCCGCCGAGCGGGCCCGGCAGGTGCGGATGACCGTGGTGGGCCCGGTGACCGAGCGCTGGGCGCCGGAACAGGCCGTGCCCGTGCACGAGAACTGGCAGCTGGCCGCGCCGATCGGACCGGCCACGGACCTGTGGGCGCTCGGTGCGCTGCTGTTCCGCGCGGTGCAGGGGCACGCGCCCTACCCCGAGGAGTCGACGGCCGAACTGGTGCAGCTGGTGTGTTCGGAGCCGCCCGCCTTCGCGGAGGAGTGCGGCTCGCTCCGGCCGGTCGTGGAGTCGTTGCTGCGTCAGGACCCCACCGAGCGGCTGGACTTCGAGGAGCTGCGCGGCTGGCTGCGCTCGCTGGTGCGGTCCGCACCCGAGCCGGACGCGGGTACGCATGTCGTCACCGCCCCGCCCGCCGACCCCCGGCGGCTGCCGATCGTCCGGCGCCGCGGTGAGCTGGTGCGCCGGCGCAGGGCCGGGCTCCCGGCGACGCACGGCCGGCACAAGCGGGCCCGGCAGGAGGCCAAGTCTCCGCGGAGACTGGGCCGTACGCTGCTTCTGCTGATCCTGCTCCTGCTGGCGGCCGCCGTCGCGTACGCGATGCTGTTCCTGCCGAAGAAGACCGACACGGACGATACCGGCGAACGGACGGGATCGGCGGGGTCGGTCAGCACCACGCCCAGCTCCCGGCCCAGCGCGACCCCCACCCCCACGCCCACGGCGGCCCCGTCCACGGAGACCCAGACCACCGCCGGTTCGACGGGCGGCGCCCCCGCCGGCGACGGCTTCACCCTGCGCGACGACCCGGACGGTTTCCGGATCGCCGTCGCCAAGGGCTGGAGCCGCACCCCGAGGAACGGCAGCGGCCAGGTGATCTACTCGCACGGGAAGTTCGAGCTGATCGTCGTGGCCGGGCGGGACAGCGCGGCGACCTACGGCAGCGACCCGATGACGTACCAGCGGGACAAGGAGCCGGAGCTCCAGCCGTACCGGGACTCCAGCTGGGCCACGGCCGGCGGGCTGCGGACCATCACGGTGGGTCAGCAGGTTTCCGCCGAGGGGCAGTTCACGTGGACGGACAGCTCACAGGGCGACCTGTTCGTGCGCAACATGGTCTTCCTGATCGGCGGGCGCTACCACATCGTCCAGGTGCGCGGCCCGGAGTCCGAGCGGGACGAGGTCACCAAGCTGTACGAGCAGGCGTCGACGACCTACAAGTACACGGGCTGAGCCGCGGAGACGCGTTCCCGGACGGGTTGGTTCCCGCCCCGGTGAGGGGATTTCGTCCGCATCCCGTAATGGAGGCGAAAACCGTCACAGTGCTGTCTCCGTGGGACCCCACTGGTTCCATGACCACAGGCCGGTCCTTAGTCTGGCCCTGACAAGAGCATTGCGGGGCAACGTGAATCAGATGCAGGGCCTGCTCATAGCGGGCCGGTACCGGCTCGCCGACACCATCGGCAGCGGCGGCATGGGCCGGGTGTGGCGCGCCCATGACGAAGTGCTGCACCGGGCTGTCGCCATCAAGGAGTTGACGGCCGCGCTCTACGTCTCCGAGGGCGACCAGGCCATCCTGCTGGCGCGCACCCGGGCCGAGGCCCGGGCCGCGGCCCGCATCAACCACTCGGCCGTCGTCACCGTCCACGACGTACTCGAACACGACGGCCGACCGTGGATCGTCATGGAGCTGGTCGAGGGCCACTCGCTGGCCGACGCGGTCAAGGAGCAGGGGCGCATCGAGCCGCGCGAGGCCGCCCGGATCGGGCTGTGGGTGCTGCGCGCGCTGCGCGCCGCGCACAGCGCCGGAGTGCTGCACCGGGACGTCAAGCCGGGCAACGTGCTGCTCGGCCGGGACGGCCGGGTGCTCCTCACCGACTTCGGCATCGCGCAGATCGAGGGCGACACGACCATCACCCGGACCGGGGAGGTCGTCGGATCCGTCGACTACCTCGCGCCGGAGCGCGTGCGCGGGCACGACCCCGGGCCGTCCTCCGACCTGTGGGCGCTCGGCGCGACCCTGTACACGGCCGTCGAGGGGCGCTCGCCGTTCCGCCGTACCTCGCCGCTGACCACCATGCAGGCGGTCGTCGAGGACGAGGCCGGCGAGCCACGGGCGGCCGGCGCGCTGGAGCCCGTCATCACCGCGCTGCTGCGCAAGGAACCGGCCCAGCGGCCGACCCCCGAAGAGGCCGAGCAGATGCTCGCCGAGGCCGCCGAGGGCCGGCGGCCCAGCGCGGCACAGGCGTACGTGCCGACACGGTCGCAGCTCGGCGGCGGCACCCGCCTGGACTCCGGCGTGCCCGGGGCGACCTCGCACCAGCCGTCGTACGGCGGCTCGTGGGACGGGGCCTACGGCAGCGGCTCGCACCAGGACTCGCGGAGCGGCTCCCAGCGGGGTTCGCACAGCGACTCGTACGACGGTCTCTACGGCGGTTCGTACGAGGTCCGGCCGCCCTCCGGAGGCAGTTCCACGACCCCGCGGACGGCCGTCGGCGGGCCGTCAGGCCCCGGTGCCGTGCACCCCAGACGGCGCCGGCTGCGCACGCTCGCGCTCGTCGTCGCCGTGGCCGCGCTGCTCGGCGGCGGCGCGGCGGTGGCGTTGCAGCAGTGGGGCTTCGGACAGGAGAAGGACGACACCGGCAGCGTGGCCTCGCCCGCCACGTCGGGGTCCTCCTCGTCCTCCTCGCCGGGCGCGACCGCCGCCCCGGACGGCGCGGTCCCCACCGACTGGGTGGCCAAGCACGACCCGCTCGGCTTCAGCCTCTCCCTGCCCAAGGGCTGGAAGCGCACCGTCTACGGCATCGACGGCGACCTGAAGCAGATCGACTACTCGCCCGACAACGGCAGGCACTTCCTGCGCGTCGCCATCGACAGCTCGCCCGACTTCTCCGACGCGCTCGCGCACCAGCAGGACCTGGAGCAGCAGTTGCAGCGGCTGGTCGACTACCACCGCGTGACCATGCAGAAGAACACCTACCGGGACCGGCCCGGGGCGGTCTGGGACTACACCTGGACCGCGCTGAAGAAGGACGGGGCGAACGCGGCGGGACCGCGGCGCGCCATCGAGGAGACCTACTACTCGCGGGACGGCGTCGAGTACGCGATCTACATGTCCTCGCCCGCGGTGGACTGGGCGACCGCGAGCAAGCAGTTCAAGTGGGTGCTGCAGAGCTGGGACCCGGGGACCTCGGGCTGAGCCGCCGCCGGGCGTCCGGGCCGTGGGGGCTTGGCCGGTCACCGTCCGGAAGCCCGGGGTCCGGTGGGGCATCATGGGCTCCATGGTGAATCCGGGGGACGACGCCGTACGTCTGGTCGCGGGGCGGTATCGCCTGGGGGCGCGGCTCGGACGCGGAGGCATGGGCGTCGTGTGGCGGGCCACCGACCAGCTGCTGGGACGGGAGGTCGCCGTCAAGGAGCTCACCGTCGACGACACCCTCTCCGACGACGAGGCCCGGCTGCGCCGCGAGCGCACCCTGCGTGAGGCGCAGGCGGTCGCGCAGCTGCACCACCCGCACATCATCGTCGTCCACGACGTGGTGGAGGACGGCGGCCGGCCGTACATCGTCATGGAGCTGGTCGACGGCGGTTCGCTCGCCGACCGGATCTCCCGGGGCGGGCCGGTGGACGTCGCCGAGGCCGCGCGGATCGGGAGCGACCTGCTGAGCGCGGTGCGGACGGCGCACGACGCCGGGGTGCTGCACCGGGACATCAAACCGGCGAACGTGCTCGTCGAGGCCGGCACCGGACGGGCCGTGCTCACCGACTTCGGCATCGCCCAGGTCGCGGGCGCCACCACGCTCACCGAGACCGGTTCCTTCGTCGGGTCGCCCGAGTACACCGCGCCGGAGCGGATGTCCGGCTCGCGGTCCGGCCCGGCGTCCGACCTGTGGTCGCTGGGCGCGCTGCTGTGCGCGGCGCTCAGCGGCGAGTCGCCGTTCCGGCGCGACTCGCTCGGCGGGATCCTGCACGCCGTGGTCTCCGACGAGATCCGGCCACCGGCCCAGGCGGAGCCGCTGCTGCCCGTCGTACGGGGGCTGCTGGAGCGGGATCCCGAGCGGCGGCTGGGCGCGGCGGAGGCCGAGCGGATGCTGCGCGAGTACCTGGCGACGGGGGCCGTGGCGGCCCCGGCCGCGACGGAGAGCTCCGGCGCGGCGTCGTACACGCCGACCCAGCGGGACGTGCCGCGGCCGCAGCCCGTGGCCGCCGCCGCGCCGCGGACCGCCACGCGCGGGGTGCTGGTGGCCGCGCTGCTGGTCGCCGCGGTGGCCGGGGCGGGCGTGTCGGCGGCGACCCTGCTGTTCCACGGGGACGGGGGCGGCGGCACGCCGGGCCCCGCCGCCACGACGGCCGTCTCCGCGTCCTACCAGGAGACCGACTCGCCCACCCCGCCGCCGACCTCGTCCCCGGCCTCCCCCTCGGCTCCGGCCACCGGCTCGCGCACCGTGCCCTCCGGATACCGCTTCGCGCAGGACCCGGCCGGCTTCTCGCTCGCGGTGCCGGAGGGCTTCACCCGCGATCCGCAGGGCGAGCGGGTCTTCTACCTGTCACCGGGGCAGACCTTCCGGCTCGGCGTCAAGGTCTCGGAGTCGCCGGCCGGCGGCCCGGGGACGGTGATGCGGCGGGCGGCGGCCGAGGGACCGAGCACCAACCCGGGCTACCACGACGGCCGGGTCTCCGACACCACCCACTCCGGGCACCCGGCCGCCTTCTGGGAGTTCACCTGGAAGGGCTTCAGCGCGACGGAGGGCCCCCGCCACACCTACGACCTCTGCTGGGAGGAGAACGGACGGCTGTACGACGTGTGGGTGTCGGCGCCGGTCGGGAAGGTGCGGGAGGCACGGGAGTACTTCGACGTCGCCCTGGACACGTTCACGGCGGGCTGAGGACGGCACGGCGGAGCCGGCCGCCGCTAGCGGGGAGCGCGTCTGACGCGTCGCAGGGCGTCCGACGCCGCGTCCAGGAACCGGCGCGTCGGGTTCGGCCGGTACGACGGACCCTCCAGGCGCAGCACCGCACCGTCCCGGACCACCGCGTACGCGATCGGCGCCGACGCCTTCGGGAGCGTGACCGGATGCCGGCCGGCGGGCACGTGCAGGCGCGCCGGGAGCCGCAGCAGTGCCGTCCCCGCCTCGGGCACCAGCTCCGCCCGTACCGTCACCGTGCCCACACCGACCTTGACGCGCGCCGCGGCGCCGCCCGTGGCCGCGATGTACGGCAGCGGGAGCGCCGCCCCCTCGCCGCGTCCGGTGTCGGCGGCACTCGCCGGGGCCGTGTCCGCGGCCAGCTTCCGCTGCCGCTGGTCGATGTCGAGGGCCAGCTGGCCGCTGCCCGTCCAGTACGGCAGGGCGAGCCGGCCGCCGGTCAGCGCGGGGCCCGCGGCCGGGGTGCCGGGCGTGCCGTCGCCGGTCACCCGGACCATCCGGTCGACGCCGAGCAGCTGCACGAACGCCCACACGTCGTGCACCCCGCGCTCCAACGGCCGGCCACCGGCGAGCCGTTCGGGATCGAGGCGCAGCCGGCCGGTGGCGACGAGCTGCGAGCGGCCCTCACCGAGCGGCCGGAGCTCGACCGTGAGATCGCCCTCCGGGTACCACCAGTCCTCCCGGTCCCGGTCCTTGACCACCAGTTCGGCGTAAGCCAGCCGGAACGGGTCGCGGACCTCCCAGCCGTCGTCGGTTCCCGGCACACCGGCCACCAGCTCCGGGTCGAGCCAGTGCTTCCCGTCCCGTTCGACGAGGACCAGCGGCTCGCCGTCGCCGCGCAGGAGGCTGAGCGTGACGTCGGCGACCAGGCTGCCGTCGGCCCAGTGCGGGGTGCCCACCTCGGTGCGGGCCTTCACCTCGCGGACGCGTCCGGCGAGGGCGGCGGCCCCGTCGAAGTCGCCGCGTTCGAGGAGTTCGGCGCGGAGCCGGGACACCGCGGGCAGGCCCTCGCGGACGGCCACCGGGAACTCCGTCAGCGCCAGCTCGCGGGCGGCCTCGAAACGCGGGCGCTGCTCGGCGGGGTCCTCGCGGAGGATCTCGGGCTCGCGGGCCCGGGACAGGACCTCGACGTGGTAGAGGCGGTGCAGGAGCCGGTTCTGGAGGGCGTCGAGGTCGTCGGAGGGCCGGGTGCCGTCCTTGATCTGGCGGACGACGGTGCGGGTGTTGGCCCAGAAGCCGTGCCGCGGGTTGAAGCGGTGCTGGGTGTTGTTGCCGCCGTCGTCCCGCTTCATCCAGTAGTAGCAGGGGTAGTCGGCGAGGACCGAGATCCGCTCGGCCTTGAGGTAGGCGGCGCTGACGAAGAGCAGGTCCTCCAGGATCCACGGCCCTTCCGGGAAGCGCAGGCCGTGTTCCTCGACGAAGGCCCGCCGGAACATCTTGTGCGGCGACATGCTCTGCATGAGCTCGTCGTTCTCGATGGTGCAGGCGTCGACGGTGTGCCGGAACAGGCGGCGGGGCCGGACCATGGTGCTGGACATCTTGCCGAGCACGACGTCGGCGTCGTTGCGTCTGGCGTGCTCGTAGAGGCGTTCCAGGGCCTCGGGGCCGAGCTTGTCGTCGTGGTCGACGAACTGGATGTACTGGCCCCGGGCGTGCCGCATGCCGAGGTTGCGGGGGGCGCCGGGCCAGCCCGAGTTCGGTCGCGTGTGCACCTGGACGTTCGGGTGCCCGGCGGCGATCTTCTCCAGCCGGGACAGCGTGTCGTCCGTCGACCCGTCGTCGACGTAGATGACCTCGTACTCGTCGGCGGGCAGGCTCTGCTCCAGCAGCGACGGCGCGCACTCGTCGACGTACTTCCCGGTGTTGTACACGGGAACGATGACGCTGACCTTGACTCTCGGCATTCATGGGACTTTACCGGCCCGGCGGCGGGGCGGACCGGCGACGTGGTCAGGCGGCACGGGCGTCCGCGTCGGACCGCGGGCCTCTGACCGCGCCGCTTCGACAACGGCATGGTGTGCAAGGTACTCATGTGACATGAGCGATGACGGCGAACAGCCGGTCGAGGGACGTCTGATCGGCGGGCGCTACCGGCTCGCCGAGCCCGTCGGCTCCGGGCCGGCCGGCACCGTGTGGCGCGCCCGTGACGAGCAGGACGGCCGTGCCGTCGCCGTCAAGGAGCCGCGGCTGTCCGGCGATCCGGACGACGAGGAACGGCAACGCGCCGCGCACCGCCTGCTGCACGAGGCCCGCGCCGCCGCCCGCGTCGACCATCCGGCCGCCGTCGCCATTCACGACGTCCTCCTGGAGGACGAACTTCCCTGGGTCGTGATGGAGTTGGTGGACGGCCGGTCCCTGGAGACGGTCCTTGCCGCCGACGGCCCGCTGCCGCCCGCCGAGGCCGCCCGTGTCGCGCTCGCCGTGCTCGGCGCGCTGCACGCCGCGCACTGCGTCGGGATCGTGCACCGGGACCTCAAGCCGTCCAACGTGCTCCTCGCGGCGGACGGCGAGCGTGTCGTCGTCACCGACTTCGGTACCGGCGCCGGGCCGGGGTCCGGCGGTTTCGTCGCCCCCGAGTACGGCGAGGAGCGCGGGGCCGCCGGGCCGGCCTCCGACCTGTGGTCCCTGGGCGCGCTGCTCCGTGCCACCGTGACGCACACGGACGGCGCCCTCGGGGCGCAGACGGACGGCGCCCTCGGGGCGCTGCTGGAGGAACTCCTCGCTCCCGATCCCGAGGCCCGGCCGACGGCCGTCGACGCCGCCGTGGCGCTGGCCGAGGTTGCCGGCACGGAGCTTCCCGCGTGGGTGACCGAGTCCCCGTCGGCACCGGCCCCGGTCGCTGCCCCGGCGGCGACGGCCGGACCGGAAGCGACGGCCGCCGGACCGGAAGCGACGGCCGCCGGACCGGAGGCGACGGCCGGGCCGGAGGCGACGGCCGGGCCGGACCGGTCGGCCGCGGAACCGCGCCGCCTCACCCCGCTCGCCGCCCTCGGTCTCCTCCTCGCCAAAAAACCGGAGCGCGCTGATCGTCCCCGTCCAACCTCCTGATCAGCGCATTCCCTGCCAGTGATCACTGGCGGCGTGTGTGTACTCCGTGAAACCGGGTTACCCACGGGTACCCAAAGGCTTCGCTCCCGAATACCCTGCGGCTCATGACGGACTCGCAGGCCCCGGCGCACGCACCGGCCCCCACCGGCACGAACCCCCTCGCTCCCGCCCCCGCGGGGGCCCGAACGGCCGCCGACGTGGTCACGCCCGAGTTGGTCGCCCAGCTCACCAAGGGCGTCGTCGGCTCCGGACGCACGGCCAACCACACGCCGTTCACCGGCGAGAAGCTGGCCGACCTGCCCGAGTCCACCCCCGAGGACGTGGCGAAGGCCTTCGACGCGGCCCGCGCCGCCCAGGCCGTCTGGGCCAAGGTGCCGGTACGGCAGCGCGCCGCCGTCCTGCTCCGCTTCCACGACCTGGTCCTGGAACGGCAGGCCGAGGTCCTCGACCTCATCCAGCTGGAGACCGGCAAGGCCCGCCTGCACGCCCACGAGGAGGTCCAGGCCGTCGCCGTCGCCTCCCGCCACTACGGCCGCAAGGCTCCCTCCTACCTCAGGCCCAAGCGGCACACGGGCGCCATGCCCACCCTCACCAAGGTCACCGAACTGCGCCACCCGCGTGGTGTGGTCGGCCAGATCGCCCCCTGGAACTACCCCCTCGAACTCTCCGTGGGCGACGCGCTCCCCGCCTTCGTCGCGGGCAACGCGGTCGTCATGAAGCCCGACACCGAGACCTGCCTGACCGCGCTGTGGGCGCGTGACCTGCTCATCGAGGCCGGCCTGCCCGCCGACGTCTTCCAGGTCGTCATCGGGGACGGTCCGGTCGTCGGACCCGAGGTCGTCCGGCACGCCGACTACGTCTCGTTCACCGGCTCCACCCGCACCGGCCGCGAGGTCGCCCAGGGCGCCGCGGCCCGTCTCGTCGGCGTCTCCCTCGAACTGGGCGGCAAGAACGCCATGCTGGTCCTCGAGGACGCCGACATCGAGAAGGCGGCCGCCGGCGCGGTCCGCGCCTGCTTCTCCTCGGCGGGCCAGCTGTGCATCTCCATCGAGCGGCTGTACGTCCACGAGTCGATCGCCGACGCCTTCGTCGAGCGCTTCGCCGCCCGTACCAGGGCCATGCGCCTCGGCCGCTCCCTCGCCTACGGCGCCGACATGGGATCCCTGGTCGGCGAACGGCAGTTGGAGACCGTCACCCGGCACGTGGCGGAGGCCGTCGAGAAGGGCGCGACCGTCCTGGCCGGCGGCACCGCCCGCCCCGACGTCGGCCCCTACTTCTACGAACCCACCATTCTCGACGGCGTCGAGGACGCGATGGCCGTCTGCACGGAGGAGACCTTCGGCCCGGTCGTCTCCCTCTACCGCTTCAAGACGGACGACGAGGCGATCGAGCACGCCAACGGCACGCCGTACGGCCTCAATTCCTCGGTCTGGACGAAGAACGGCGGCCGCGGCCGCGCCGTCGCCGCCCGCCTGCGCACCGGCACCGTGAACGTCAACGACGGCTACGCCCCGGCCTACGGCAGCGTCCAGTCCCCGATGGGCGGCATGAAGGACTCGGGCCTGGGCCGCCGCCACGGCTCGGAGGGCATCCTCAAGTACACGGAGGCCCAGACGGTGGCCCAGCAGCGCCTGCTGCCGATGGCCCCCTCACTGGGCATGGACGACGAGAAGTACGCCGCCTTCATGAGCACGAGTCTGAAGGTGATGAAGGCACTGAGGCTGCGTTAGCCGACCCGCTTTTCAGGGGCGCTGGGGGCGCCCCCGGCCGAAGGCTGGGGGAGGAACTGCGCGACCAGCCACCGAGCACCCGCAGTGCACACTCAAAGGGGAGATGGCACGTTGTCTCAGGACACCTATGACTACGACGTCCTGGTCGTCGGCTCCGGCTTCGGCGGCTCCGTGACCGCCCTGCGCCTCACCGAGAAGGGTTACCGCGTCGGCGTCCTGGAAGCCGGCCGCCGCTTCTCCCGCGACACCCTTCCCAAGAACTCCTGGGACATCAGGAACTACCTCTGGGCCCCGCAGCTCGGCTGCTACGGCATCCAGCGCATCCACCTCCTCGGCAACGTCATGGTCCTCGCCGGCGCCGGGGTGGGCGGCGGCTCGCTCAACTACGCCAACACCCTCTACATCCCGCCGAAGCCCTTCTTCGACGACCCCCAGTGGCGGGACATCACGGACTGGCAGGACGAGCTGAAGCCGTACTACGACCAGGCCCAGCGCATGCTCGGGGTGCGGCTCAACCCCACCATGACCCCCTCCGACGTCCACCTGAAGGCGGCGGCGGAGAAACTCGGCGTCGGCGACTCCTTCCACCTCGCCCCGGTCGGCGTCTTCTTCGGCGACGGCAAGGACGCCGACGGCGAGTCGAAGGCGGCCCCCGGCGACCCGGTGGACGACCCCTACTTCGGCGGCGCGGGCCCCGCCCGCAACGCCTGCACCGAGTGCGGCGAGTGCATGACCGGCTGCCGGCACGGCGCGAAGAACACCCTCAACGAGAACTACCTGCACCTCGCCGAACAGGCGGGCGCGGTCGTCCACCCCATGACCACCGTCGTCTCCGTCACCGACGACTCCCAGGGCGGCTACGCGGTCGCGACCCTCCCCACCGACGACAGGAAGAAGGCGAAGGGCCGGATCTTCAAGGCGCGCCGGGTCGTCATCGCCGCCGGCACGTACGGCACCCAGACCCTCCTGCACCGGATGAAGGCGGGCGGCCAGCTCCCGTACCTCTCGGACCGGCTGGGCGACCTCACCCGGACCAACTCCGAGGCCCTGGTGGGCGCCCAGACCGACGACCGCCGCTACCGCAGGGCGCACGGCACCCCGAAGGCCGACTTCACCAAGGGCGTCGCGATCACGTCCTCCATCCATCCGGACGAGAACACGCACATCGAGCCGGTCCGTTACGGCAAGGGCTCCAACGCGATGGGCGGCCTGTCGATCCTCCAGGTGCCGTACGCGGAGGGCTCCTCCCGGGTCCTCGGCTGGCTGGCGAACGCGGCCCGGCACCCGCTCCTGGTGCTGCGCTCGCTCTCCAACCGGCGCTGGTCGGAGCGGACCATCATCGGCCTCGTCATGCAGTCCCTGGACAACTCCCTGACGACCTACCTGAAACCGGACGGCGTCGGCAAGGGCCTGCTCACCGCCCGGCAGGGGCACGGCGCGCCCAACCCCAAGCAGATCAAGGCGGCTTCGGAAGCGGCCACCGTGCTCGCCGCCGAGATCAACGGCTTCGCCGGCAGCAACGTCGGCGAGCTGATGGGCACCCCGCTCACCGCCCACTTCCTCGGCGGCTGCCCGATCGGCGACTCCCGGGAGACCGGGGTCATCGACCCCTACCACCGGCTGTACGGCCACCCGGGCATCTCGGTCGTGGACGGCGCCGCCGTCTCCGCGAACCTGGGGGTGAACCCGTCCCTCACCATCACGGCACAGGCCGAGCGCGCGATGTCGTACTGGCCCAACAAGGGCGAGCCGGACCCGCGGCCGGGGCAGGGCGAGGCGTACCGGCGTCTGCGGCCGGTGGAGCCGAACGAACCGGCGGTCCCGGCGGAGGCGTTCGGCGCTCTGCGGCTGCCGTTCCTGGGGATCCCGGCGGTACCCCCGAAGAAGTAGCCGGGCGGCCGCACACCGAAAAGGGACCTGAGCCCCCCTCCGAGCCCAGGTCCCTCTTCATCGGGTGCGCGGCCGCCGTGTCACGACGGTCCGGGCGACCTTGTCTATGCGCCGGCGCCGGCCTTCCGGCGGCGCACCACGAACACCGCGGCCGCGCCGGCCACCACGGCGGCCCCGCCGACCAGGCCGATGACCGGGAGCGCCGAGCTGGAGCCGGTCTCCGCGAGGTTGCCGGTCGGCAGGTCGGAGACGTTGCCCTGCGGCTTCTTCACGGAGTCCTTGCCGCCGTTGTCGCTCGGCGTGGCGGTACCCGGGTCGGGGTTGGACGAGCCGGCCTGGAGGACCGTGAAGTCGTACTGGGCCCAGCCCTCGGCGATGCAGTCCTGGCCGTCGACCTTGTCGAGGTAGGCACCGGAGCCGAAGGAGTAGGCGTCACCGGCGGGCGCCTTGGCGTCGATGGAGACGCGCAGGTCGACCGACTTGCTCGCGCCCGACTTCAGCTTCTCCACGTAGAAGAAGTAGTCGCCGGCCCAGTCGTCGCTGCCGATCCGGTCCCAGGAGCCGCTGTCGGGGTTCTTGAACTCCAGGTCCACGTACGGGCTGAGGTACTTCGACTCGTCCAGCTCGTAGTTCTCGATCTCGGCGTAGAAGGCGACGCCGTCGATGTCGGCCTTCGACTCGTTCGTCACGGTCAGCTTGAAGGCGTGGAAGCCGTCGCCCGCGACGATCTTGCCGGGCAGGCCCTTGATGTCGGCGGACACCTTGGCGTCGGCGAAGTTCTCGTCGAGGTCCTCGCAGTACGGCACGTCCGGGTCGGACGGGTCCTCGCTGGGCTCGGCCGACTCGGAGGGCTCCGTCGAGGCGGAGGCCGACGCGGAGGCGCTGGCGCTCGCGCTGTCGCTGGGCGAGGCGGAGGCCGACGCGGACTCGGACGCCGAGGCGCTGCCGGTCGGCGAGGCGGAGTCGGACGGGGAGGGCGACGCCGAGTCGCTCGGTATCTCGCTGGGGGCGCTCTCCGTCGCCGTCGGCGTCGGGGTGTCCTCCGCGAACGCGGCCGGCGCGGACAGCAGGGCGAGCGGCGCGATGACAGCCGTGGCGGCTGCCGCGGCCATGGCGCGACGAAGCTTCATGAAGGACCCCCGTGACTCAGGTGCGGCGGGCGGATGTGACCGCAGGTTCCGGTGATGTGACCGGTGAATCCTGTGAATGGTTGCGTCCACATTCACACAATCCTTATGTGACGGTCGTCACTTCACTTTGCCGTTCGGTGGGGTGGTTATCCTCACCCCCGTCGAACGGCCGAGCGAGAGAGTGTCATGTCTGACAGACGGTCCGAGCAGTCGTCGGGGGACGAGCCGTCGTCGTCCTCCTCCATACCCGACGAGGTGTGGGAACAGTTCATGCGTGACAACGAGCGGGACATCCGCGGGTCCGCCCCCAAGGAGCCCTCCGCCCGGGCCCGTGAGGTGACCGAGCGGCTCAAGGGGCGGAAGGGGGAGCCCGAGGGGTGGCGGACCGGGCCCGCCTGGCAGGAGATGAACGGGCGGGCGGCCAGGCGCCGTAAGGGGTGGGCGCTCGTCGGTGTGCCGCTGGTGGTCGCCCTGGCCGTCGTGGCGATGCGCCCGTCCCTGATCCCCGGTGATCCGATCGGCTCGCTCACCGGCACGTCCTCGGGCACGGACACCGCCACCTCGGCCCTCCCCGACGAGACCGCCGCGCCGACGGCACCGCCCTCCGCGGTCGCCCGCGACACCCCCACCCTCGCCCATCCGTTCGCCGGCTCACCGGCGCTGCGCTGGGCCGACGGTACGGCCGGCATCGTGCTGCCGAAGGCCACCGCGCTCGGCGCTATCCCGAAGGCCCGCGTCGAACTGGCCCTCCAGCAGACCAGGAAGCTGCTGATCGACGCCAACCTCAACCCGAAGGTGGTGGCCGGCGCCCGCCCCGGCACCGCGCTCTCGGTGCTCGACCCGGCACAGCCCGGCGTGCTCGACGACCTGAACACCTCACTGCGCAGCCCCAGCAAGACCCACGACCCGCTGTTCCTCTTCAGCCGCTTCGACCCGAAGGAGGTGCGGCCGGCCGGGAAGGTCATCAAGGTGCGCGGCCGGATCACCTTCAAGCAGGGCAAGTTCGAGGGCGTGGCCGTGCACGCCGACTACACCTTCGTCTATCCGGTGGTGCGTGCCGACGGCTCCACCGAGGTCGCGCGCACCATCGTGCGCCGTGTCGTCGACACCGAACTGTCCGACCCCGCGCACTACCGGGTCACCCCCGGCCGGCTGAACCTGCTGCGCTACGACGAGTCTGCGGGCAACTCGTCCTGCGACGTGTACGACGGCTATCTGCACCCGCAGTTCCCCTCGCAGCTGTCCAGCGGGGGCGGCGCCGACCCGACCGGTCCGTCCGTCGACCCGTACGACCGCAGCCGCGACATCGGTGCGGCACCGGACGGGTGCAACGCGTTGAGCCGCACCTGAGCCGAGTCTCCGGGAACACCCGGGTCTCCGGGAACAGGCGAAGGGCCCCGCGGGACGGAGCCGCGGGGCCCTTCTTCCGTCAGCACCGACGTCAGGGCAGCGCCGGTGCCGGGGAGCGGCGCCGGGGGGTTGCGCCGCTGGTCTCTGTGCCCTGTACCACCGTCCGTGACCCTGGGTCGGCGCCCCGGCGCACTGGGGGTGTACGGCGGGTCTGGACCTTTGGCGGACGGTCGGCACACGGCAATACCCTTGCCTGAACCGGGACTTGGGACCTGCGAAGGCCTTGGTGGCCTTCTCTGCATCGTGCTGGATGTCCGCGGCCTCCGCAACCGTTTGACCCAGCCCTTGTGCATTTTTGCAATTTTCCGCCGGTCGGCCCCGGGCGTCCCCGGAGCCGGCCGTATCTTGGGTGACCGGGCTGCTGTCCCCTGCCGTCCGGTCACTTGACTGGAGCGAGGTCCCACGACGCACGGCACGTTCCGTACGTCTCATCGCTCCAGCGAGCCACGCGTGGTTTTTCGGGCCCGCCCCTGGCTGGCACGGACACCCCACCAACGAAGCCGCCCGGGTGCCGGTCACGCGCCGTACGGGTGAGAGCCGTACCGAACTCAGATCCGCCCGACTCAGATACGCCCTACTCGGATGCGCCCGACTCAGATACGGCCCCGGCACAGCTCCAGCAGCGTCATCGCGAGGGCCGTGCCGGGCCTGCCGAGCGCGTCGCGCCAGTGGCCGAGGATCTCCGTCTCGCGGGAGAGGTTCACCCGCCGGCCGCCGGAGGCGACCCGGGCCTCCTGGACGACGGCGGAGACGGCCATCCGTTCCTGGATCAGTCCGATGATCCGATCGTCCAGTGCGTCGATGCGCTCGCGCGCACCGCTGATCACGTCGGCGGCCTCGGGGGTACGGGCACCGGTCACATCGAGAGCGGTCATGTCGGGCTCCTCGTCTACGGGATCCCCGGGGCCGCCCGGACCGGCATGATCCGGAGAAACACCAGGCGCCCCGGACCTTGTCGGCCCGGGGCGCCTGGGGAAGTCGCTTGTCAGTTGCTCAAGCAGCACGACCATGGCAGCCGGTGGGCCGGTCGCCATAGGTAAACAGGAAGGTCGTCTGGGTGAGCATGGGGGCGAGTATGCCACAGAACCCTGATCCGGGAGCCGCCCCGGCGAGCCCCGTTAGAATCGATGACACAGACCCCCGCCCAGACCGCCGGAAGGCACCCCGTGTCATCAGCGACTCCCGCTGCCGCCGCTCCCGACACCGTCCTGGTCGTCGACTTCGGCGCGCAGTACGCCCAGCTCATCGCCCGTCGCGTCCGCGAGGCCCGGGTCTACAGCGAGATCGTGCCCAGCACCATGCCGGTCGCCGAGATGCTCGCCAAGAACCCGGCGGCGATCATCCTCTCCGGCGGCCCCTCGTCCGTGTACGAGGAGGGCGCCCCCCGCCTGGACCGCGCGCTCTTCGAGGCCGGCGTCCCCGTCTTCGGCATGTGCTACGGCTTCCAGCTGATGGCGCAGGTCCTCGGCGGCACCGTCGACAACACCGGTGCCCGTGAGTACGGCCGCACCGACCTGCACGTCTCCAAGTCGGCCTCCACCCTGTTCGAGGGCACCCCCGCCGAGCAGCACGTGTGGATGTCGCACGGCGACGCCTGCTCCGCCGCCCCCGAGGGCTTCGCCGTCACGGCGTCCACGGACGTCGTGCCGGTCGCCGCCTTCGAGAACGACGAGCGCAAGCTCTACGGCGTCCAGTACCACCCGGAGGTCATGCACTCCACGCACGGCCAGCAGGTCCTGGAGCACTTCCTGTACCGCGGCGCGGGCCTCAAGCCCACCTGGACCACGGGCAACGTGATCGACGAGCAGGTCGCCGCGATCCGCGAGCAGGTCGGCGACAGGCGCGCCATCTGCGGCCTGTCCGGCGGCGTCGACTCCGCGGTGGCCGCCGCCCTGGTGGCCCGTGCCATCGGCGACCAGCTGACCTGCGTGTACGTCGACCACGGCCTGATGCGCAAGGGCGAGACCGAGCAGGTCGAGAAGGACTTCGTGGCCGCGACCGGCGTCAAGCTGGTCGTCGTCGACGCCGAGGCCCGCTTCCTCGAAGCGCTGGCCGGTGTCTCCGACCCGGAGCAGAAGCGGAAGATCATCGGCCGCGAGTTCATCCGCGTCTTCGAGCAGGCCCAGGCCGAGATCATCGCGGACGCGGGCCCGGCCGTGGAGTTCCTGGTCCAGGGCACCCTCTACCCGGACGTCGTGGAGTCCGGCGGCGGCACCGGCACCGCGAACATCAAGTCGCACCACAACGTCGGCGGGCTGCCGGAGGACCTCGAGTTCAAGCTGATCGAGCCGCTCCGCAAGCTCTTCAAGGACGAGGTCCGGATGGTCGGCCAGGAACTGGGCCTGCCCGAGGAGATCGTCCAGCGTCAGCCCTTCCCCGGTCCGGGCCTCGGCATCCGGATCGTCGGCGAGGTCACCAAGGAGCGGCTCGACCTGCTCCGCGACGCCGACGCCATCGCCCGCGAGGAGCTCACCGCGGCCGGCCTCGACCGTGACATCTGGCAGTGCCCCGTGGTGCTGCTCGCGGACGTCCGCTCCGTCGGCGTCCAGGGCGACGGCCGTACCTACGGCCA
Organism: Streptomyces arenae; assembly: GCF_022343545.1. Lineage (NCBI taxonomy): Bacteria > Bacillati > Actinomycetota > Actinomycetes > Kitasatosporales > Streptomycetaceae > Streptomyces > Streptomyces arenae. The sequence goes on along the minus strand of NZ_JAKQYH010000048.1, from coordinate 34,954 downwards.
CCCGATCGTGCTGCGCCCGGTCTCCTCCGAGGACGCCATGACGGCCGACTGGTCCCGCCTGCCGTACGACGTCCTCGCGAAGATCTCCACCCGGATCACCAACGAGGTCCGCGACGTCAACCGCGTCGTCCTCGACGTCACCTCGAAGCCGCCGGGCACCATCGAGTGGGAGTAGGCCCCAGGCCCCCTTCCCGGGCTCCTCGGGAGCTCCGGGCTTGGGGCTTCGGGGCTGGCGGGGGCTCAGGTGCGCTTGACCGTGCGCACCGGCCCACCGGGCCGCCAGGACTCGACGACCAGGTAGGTGTCGTCCTCGACGTAGGTCCGCACGACCTCCGTCAGCTCGGTACGGAAGAGGTGGAACGGCCCCTCGGGCGGTTCCACCTCCCGCGCGTACGGTCCCTTCACCGCCGGGTCCGTCACCTCGTACGCCCGGCCGCTGATCCGGATGTCCCCGGTGCCGCCCATCGCGGTGCCCTCCCCGGGGTTGGCCTGGAGCGCGAACCTCGGGTCCCGCAGCAGGTCCAGGGCCTTCACCGAGTTCGGCATCATGCCGAACCGGAGCTCGCCGTCCAGGAACTGGACCTCCAGTCCCGAGGTGCGGGGCGAACCGTCCTTGCGGAGCGTGGCGAGGACGTGGTGCCGGTAGGGGGCGAAGCGCTCCTGTGCGGTGTGCGCCAGCTCGGGCGCGGCGGCGGTGAAGGCCGCCCAGTTCGTACGCGTCATGAGCGCCAGTCTCGTAGCGATTCCCGACATCTTCTGTCGTGAATTGCTCGCGCGCGTCATCTTTACGGAACAGCTCTGTTTTCCTGCACTGACCGGCGGTAACTTCCGCCCGTAACACAAACCCAGTGCTGGAGGACCTATGCACGGGCCCACGCCGCCCCTGCCGCTGCCCACCGATCAGCTCCGGTTCGCGATGCCGCCGATGCACGAGTCGCTCGACGACGAGCGCCGGCATCGCAAGGAACGGCTCGCGGGCGCGCTGCGGATCTTCGGCCGGGCCGGGCTCGAGGACGGTGTGTCCGGGCACATCACCGCCCGCGACCCCGAGTACTCGAACTGCTTCTGGGTCAACCCGTTCGGCATGCCGTTCAAGCACGTCACCGTCAGTGACCTGGTGCTGGCCAACCAGGACGGCCAGGTCATCGAGGGCCGCTACCACGTCAACCAGGCCGCCTTCACCGTGCACGCCCAGGTGCACGCGGCCCGCCCGGACGTCGTCGCCGTCGCCCACTGCCACTCCGTGCACGGCCGCGCCCTGTCCGCCCTCGGCGACCTGCTCGACCCCATCAGCCAGGAGAGCTGCGCCTTCTACGAGGACCACGCCCTCTACGACGCCTACACGGGGGTCGCCGTCGACGCCGAGGAGGGCCGCCGGATCGCCACCGCCCTTGGCTCCCGCAAGGCGCTGGTGCTGCGCAACCACGGGCTGCTCACCGTCGGCGACTCCGTCGACGCGGCCGCCTGGTGGTTCCTGTCGATGGAACGCTCCGCGCAGGTCCAGCTGACCGCGAAGGCGGCCGGCCGGCCGCTGCTCATCGACCACAAACTGGCCGTCGCCACCCGCGAACAACTCGGCGGCGACCTGGTGGCCTGGATCAACTACCAGCCGCTGTGGCAGGACATCAGCCGCAGCGAACCGGACCTGCTGAGCTGACCCACCGCTCAGAAACCCCGCAGCACGGCCGCCTTCGTCCGCGCGAACTCCTCGTCCGTGAGCACCCCGTCCCGGTGCAGCTCGCCCAGCTCCCGCAGCCGGCGCAGCAGTATGTCGCGGTGGTCGGCCGGCCGACGCGGCAGGGGAACCGGCGACCGGTCCCGGTCGGCGCACTCGGTGGCCGGCCGGGCCGACGGATGCGGCAGCCGGGCCGTGACCGCCGCCGCGACCAGCGCCGTCAGCAGATCGCGGCGGACACTGCCCCACAGGTCGAGCGCGTACGGGTCGCGCTCCGCCGGCAGTTTCGAGAACACCGTCTCCCGGGTCACGAACCGCAGGAAACCGTCCCAGTGGCCGGAGTTGGGCAGCCACTCCACCCGCACCAGATCGCCGACGCCGATGATCCGCGGCCCGGTCGCCCGCTTCACCCGGTCCGAGGTGTCCGCCCAGTCGATCCTGACCCGGGTGCCGTCGAAGGACACCGTCCCGTCCGAGGACCGCACCGACACCGGCACCGGCGGCCCCGGCAGCAGGTACGCCTCCGTGGGCTCGCCCGGGACCTGGTCCAGCAGCAGCGACTGCCGGATCTCCGCCGCGACGTACTCGGCCACCCCGGACCGGTCCGCGTCCACCGTCAGCCGGTACGGATCCGCCGCCTCCGGCAGCCGGCCGCCGGTCGCCTGCAACAACGGGTCCGCGCCCTCGCGCAGCCGCATCCGCAGCCGCCCCCGCTTGCGCTCCTGCTCGTACACCACCCCGGACACCGCTTCCAGGGGCACGACGATCTCCCCGTAGGTCTGCCGGAACAGCGGTACGGAGCGGTGGCGACCCGGCGTGATCCGGACCGTACTGCCGTCGAAGGCCCAGGTCCCGTCCCGCTGGATGATCTCGGCCATGGGGGGATTCTCGCAGCCGGGTCAACCTGTCCTCCGTACCTTCACTCGTCGTGACCAGCCTGCTGACCGAGAACGGCGTGGCGTAGGGCACAATTCGCTCTCGACACAAGGCAGTTGCACGGCGTCGTCCGGCCCCGGGGAGGGCCCTGCGCGCCGTGCCCCGGGCGTGGGGAAGGCTGGGGTCGGACGTGGCGGTGCAGGAGGCGAGGCAGGGCGCCCGTTCGGGGGCCCACGGCGGCGGCTGCACGTGCGGGGACTGCCCGCACGGAGCCCGCGAGGGGCATCGGCGGGCGGTCGCCGAATTCCTCCTCAAACGGGACGAGTTCGCGGCCGGGCAGGGGCTGCCCGCGGCGGTGGCCCACTCGGCCTCCGCCTCCCGGCAGTGGGTCTCCGAGGAACTGGCCCAGTCCGCCGAGGCCGTCGCCGACCGCGGCCGCGCCGAGGGCGGGGCCTGGCTCGCCCGGCTCTGGCTGCGCACCGTGGTCACGGTGTGGGGCGCCGTCCTGGCGCTGCTCCTCGGCCAGGCCCTCACCGCGATCGGCGCGGGCTGGACCAGTGCCCGCACCGCGGGACTGCTCGCCGCCGTGACCGTGGCCCTCGCCGTCAGCGCCGCCTCCTGGTTCCACCGGGCGCGCGGCGGTGTGCTCGCGCCCGTCATCGGTGAGGACAACCGCATGTCCACCTCCCGCACCGTCGCCGCCTCCTGGGTTCTCCTCGTCGCCTACGCCGTCCTCGTGCTGGCCGGCCGCCTGGCCGCCGCCTCCTCGCCCGCCGACCGGGACGCCCTCATCTCCGGCCTCGACCTGGCCCGCGGCGCCGGGGTGGTGACCGTCCTCGCCGTGGTCAGCGGGATCGCCGTGCTGGTCCGCCGGGTGGTCGGGCTGCGGATCCTCGGCCAGCGCCTGCAGAAGGTGCGCGCCCACCGCCCGCGCGCCGCCGACCTCCTCACCGACGACTCGGGCCGGGGCACCTTCGCCGACATCCAGTACGTCGTGATCAGCGCCGTCGCCCTGGTCTTCGCCGCGGTACGCCTCGCCCGCCGCCCCGACCAGCTCCCCGACCTGCCCTGGGGCCTCGCGACGGTGGTACTGATCTCCGCCGCGACCTACCTGGCCGGCAAGTACGCCGAGGGTGGCCGGCCGATGATCCTCTCCGTCGTCCGCGCCCGCGAGGCCGGTGACCTGGACGCCCCGATCCGCACCGGCGACGACATCGAGATCCGCGGCACCGGCTTCGTCCCGCCCGGCGCCCAGACCGCCGACCGGCTCTCCCGCATGGTCGTCCGTATCGGTGCCGTCAACGTCCACGTCCCGCTGGTCCCCGTCGCCGGCGGCTTCAGCAATCCCACGGACGACGTCCTCACCGTCCCCGTCCCCGCCGAGGTGGAACCCGGTTCGGTCGAGGTACAGGTGGTCACGGCGGCCGGGGTGGCCACCAACCGGTGCGTGGTCGAGGTGACGGACTGAACCGCCCGAGCGGAACCGCGGGGTGAGTGACGGGCCGGATGGCCGCCCCTGCTCGCCGCTGACCCACCTTGCCCACCTTTCACCACTGTCACGGGTGACGAAGACCAGCCGAAATTCGGAAAATCGCCCCGAGAAGGATTGAGCCGGTCGCCGCTGTCGTACGTATGGTCTGTTGAGGGCCCGGGCACGGCGGCGAGAGGCGGCTACTGGCGATGACTCACGGCATTCGTACGGACACGCACTCCCCCTATCTCGACGGTGATCGCGGTCTGCGGGAGACCGCCACCCGATACGCCCTCCTTCCCCTGCGGATCTTCCTCGGCGTGACCTTCATCTACGCCGGGCTGGACAAGCTGACCGACAGCGCCTTCCTGAAGTCCGGCGGCTCGGGATCCATCGGCGACACCATGCGCGCCGTCCGGGACTCCGCCGCCATCCCGGCCCTGGTCGACCTGGCCCTGAAGAACCCGGTCGGCTTCGGCACCGCGATCGCCATCGGTGAGCTGGCCGTCGGCCTCGGCACGCTCTTCGGCCTGCTGGCCCGCCTCGCCGCCCTCGGCGGCGCGCTGATCTCGCTCAGCCTCTGGCTCACGGTCAGCTGGGCCAACTCCCCGTACTACTACGGGAACGACCTCGCCTACCTGATGGCCTGGCTCCCGCTGGTCCTGGCCGGCGCCCCCTACCTCTCCCTGGACGCGATGCTCCGGTCCCGGCGCCGACAGCGGTCCGGGGGACTGCGCTAGGGCGTACCCTCCGGGCGGGCGGTGGTGCGGCGGCGCCTGCGTATTGCCCGGGTCAGGGACGCCGTCACGGCGGCCAGGACGAGACCGGCCACCATCGCCGGGACGACCGCGAACCACTCGGTCTCCCAGAGGCCGCCCGCGTCGCCGGCGTAGGCGATCCCCGACGCCGTCAGGAAGACACCGACGATCAGCCGCCCGGGCTGGAACTCATGCCGCAGCACGGGTCACCTCCACCTGTCCGGCGCCGACCCGGAGGTCCAGGTCCAGCGTGCCCGTGTGTTTCGCGCCGCTCGTCGGCGGCAGCGTCACGTCCTTGTGCCTGCCCGGCTCCACGTCCACGTCCTTCTCGTCGTCACCGGGCAACTGGATGTCGCCCACCCCCACGTCGATGCGCATCCGCACCGTCACGTCCGCCGGCACCACGATCTTCAGCTGGCCGGCGCTCACCTCGGCCGCCGTCGACACCGTCCGCCCGTCGGCGACGCGTATGTGCGTCAGGTCGAGGGTGCCGACCCCGGTCCCCAGGTCGTACTCCGACGCCACCTGGGCCGCCGTCGCCGGGGTCCAGGACACGCGTGACCAGTGCGTGGTGATGTCGGACGGCAGGGCCGTCGCCCCCGCCAGCAGCGCCGCCGTGACGAGCGCCAGGAACAGCGAGCCCGCCCCCGTACGCCCCAGGAACGAGCTGACCGCCGTACCCACGCCGAACACGATCAGCGCCGCGGCCAGACCGCTCTGGAGGCTGGTGCCCAGGGGGTGCGTGTCCCAGGTGAGGCCCGTGCCCAGGGCGCCCGCCAGCAGCGCGAACAGGAAGATCCAGCCGCCGATCCAGTGCGGTCCGCGGGGCTCCCGGGGCCCGGGGGGCGCGCCACGGCGGGCGGAGACCTCCGGGCCGTGGACCCACGGGGTGCCGAGCCGGAAGTCGATCCCCGGGGCGTCGGGGCCGCGGACGTCGGCCGGACCCCACAGGTAGCCGGTGCCTCCGACATGGGTGCCGTCCTTCACGATCGGGTCGCGCCACCACGACGGGTAGGAGACCGGGATCGGCGGGGCCTGGGCCTCCGGCGGGGCGTCGGCCACCGCCTGGGCGGACAGCGGGTCCGGGTCGGGGGCACCGCGCCGCCGCGACCAGTACCCGGCGCCCGCCAGCAGAACGGACAGCACGACCGCGAAGGCCAGCACCCCGCCGTTCTTGATCATCGTCAGCAGCACTCCGCAGCCGACCAGGGCGAACAGCACGGCCGCCAGGGCCTGCCCGTCGACCCGGCCGGTCAGCAGCTTGCGGACCTCGTTCTCCTCGTCGTCCTCGTACGGCACGAAGAGCCAGGCGAAGCCGTAGAAGAGGAGGCCGATGCCGCCGGTCGCGGCCAGCACGGCCAGGGTGATACGGAAGATCACCGGGTCCAGGTCCGTGTGGCGCCCGAGCCCCGCGCACACGCCCGCGATCATCTTGTGCCGGCGGTCCCGCCGGAACGGGGGGAAGTCCTCCCCGGCCGGTTCCGCGGGCGCACCGGAGGCGGCCCCCGGCGCGGTCGCCTCCGTCGCGGCGGGCGCGGCATCCGACGGCCCGGTGCCCGAGGCGGGCCGCGGGCCGGGGCCGGGTCCCGGACCCGTCGCGGCGTGCTCGTGATCTGTCATGAGTCAATGGTGACGGCCGCGCCGCCCCGACGGCAGTCGGGACGACCCTGGCAGAACCCTGAAATCCGCCCCGAGACCGGACCGGGAAGCGTTCGAAGGACCCGGAGCCGCCGTGGGAGACGGGCGCCGCCGCGAGGCAATTCGAAGATGAGCCCGCAGGAAAATCCGAAGATCAGCCGTAAAGAAATCCGAAGATCGGCTGATGGGTGATCCGACTTCAGCCGCGAGGAGATCCGAAGACCGCTGCGAAGAGATCCGAAGACAACTGCGAGGAGTTCCGAAGACAGCCGCGAGGAGATCCGGAGATCAGGGGAGGATCCGGGGTCGACCCTGATGCTCCGCGACCGCGGGCGTGTGAACATCGGTGGCATGCCGGAAGCCGCAGCAGTGCCCCTCGACGACCCGCGGCCGCCGCGCAAGCTCTACCGCAGCAGCGACGGCCGCTGGCTCGGCGGAGTGGCGCGGGGCCTCGCCGGGCACCTCGGGCTGCCCGTCGTCTGGGTCCGGCTCGTCTTCGTCGGCCTGTTCATGGCCAACGGCCTCGGCGCGCTGCTGTACGCCGCGTTCTGGTTCTTCGTGCCCCTCGGCGTCGGCGGGGTCGGCGGTCAGAAGCCGCCGTCCCTGGTCGCCACCGAGACCTCGGCGGACGGCCGCCGCAGACTCGTCGCCCGCAAACCGGACCGGGGCCAGATCGTCGCCCTGCTCCTCATGGTCGTCGTGTCCCTGGTGTTCGTGGGCAGCATCAACCTGACCGGCGGCGCCAAGGCCTATCTCCTGCCCGCGGTCCTGGTCGCCGCCGGTGTCGCCCTGGTCTGGCGCCAGGCGGACAACGCCCGCCGGGCCCGCTGGGTCGAGGTCGGCAGCAGGCGGCGGACGCTCAGCCTGCTGCGGGCGGGCTTCGGCGTCCTGCTCGTCACCGCCGGTGTCACGGGCGTCTTCGTCATGCAGGGCTCCGCCGCGCACATCGGCGCGGTGCTCCAGGCCGCGCTCGCCGTGGTCGTCGGCATCACGCTGCTCGCCGGCCCGTATCTGGTGCGGATGACCCAGGACCTCTCCGAGGAACGGCTGATGCGCATCCGCGCCCAGGAGCGTGCCGAGGTCGCCGCCCACGTCCACGACTCCGTGCTGCACACGCTCACCCTGATCCAGCGCAACGCGGAGAACGCCGGCGAGGTGCGCCGTCTCGCCCGCGCCCAGGAACGCGACCTGCGCACCTGGCTGTACAAGCCCGAGGGCACCGGCAAGGACGAGGCCGACGAACCCGCCACCCTCGCCGACGCGGTCCGGCGCAGCGCCGCCGAGGTCGAGGACAAGCACGGCGTACCCATCGAGGTCGTGGTGGTCGGGGACTGCCCGCTCGACGAACGGACCGGCGCGCAGATGCAGGCCGCGCGCGAGGCGATGGTCAACGCCGCCAAGTACGGTGGCGAGGGCGGTGCCGTCCAGGTCTACGCCGAGGTCGAGGGCAGAACGGTCTTCGTGTCCGTCCGCGACCGCGGTCCGGGGTTCGATCCCGACTCGATACCCGCCGACCGCATGGGTGTCAGAGAATCGATCATCGGCCGGATGGAGCGCCACGGGGGCACGGCACGTCTGCGGTCCGTACCGGGCGGCGGCACGGAGGTCGAGCTGGAGATGGAGAGGGCGGAGAACACGTCATGAGCGACGCGACCGAGGCGAACGGCCCGGCGGAAGGCACGGAGAAGTCCGGGCGCCGGGTGCGGGTGGTGCTCGTCGACGACCACCGGATGTTCCGTACGGGTGTCCAGGCGGAGATCGGCCAGACCGAGCAGACCGGTGTCGAGGTGGTCGGGGAGGCCGCCGACGTCGACCAGGCGGTCTCGGTGATCACCGCGACACGACCCGAGGTGGTCCTCCTCGACGTGCACCTGCCGGGCGGCGGCGGGGTCGAGGTGCTGCGCCGGTGCGCCCCGTTGGCGGCGGACGCCGAGCAGCCGGTGCGCTTCCTCGCGCTGTCCGTGTCCGACGCCGCGGAGGACGTGATCGGGGTGATCCGGGGCGGGGCCCGAGGCTACGTCACCAAGACGATCACCGGCACCGACCTGGTCGACTCGATCTTCCGGGTCCAGGAGGGCGACGCCGTCTTCTCCCCACGGCTCGCCGGGTTCGTGCTGGACGCCTTCGCCTCCACCGACGCCCCACCGGTCGACGAGGACCTCGACCGCCTCACCCAGCGCGAGCGCGAGGTCCTGCGCCTCATCGCCCGCGGCTATGCCTACAAGGAGATCGCCAAGCAGCTGTTCATCTCCGTGAAGACGGTCGAGTCCCATGTCTCGGCGGTACTGCGGAAGTTGCAGCTGTCCAACCGGCACGAGCTGACCCGCTGGGCGACGGCGCGCCGCCTGGTCTGAACCACCGGCGCGGACCGTCGCGTGGGCCGCCCCGTGGGTTGCTCAGACGACCCGCGTGGCCCCCGCGAAGGGCATCTCGTCGACGGGGGCGATCCGCACCGGGGCCGACGGGTTGGGCGCGTGGATCATCTGGCCGTTGCCGATGTAGATGCCGACGTGGCTGATGCCCGAGTAGAAGAACACCAGGTCGCCCGGCTCGAGTTCGGAGCGGGAGACGCGGCGGCCGGCGTTGATCTGCGCGTAGGTGGTGCGGGGGATGGAGACTCCGGCGGAGCGGTAGGCGGCCTGGGCGAGGCCCGAGCAGTCGAAGGCGTCCGGGCCCGTCGCGCCCCACACGTAAGGGCTGCCGAGTTTCGAGTAGGCATAGGCGACGGCGGCCGCGGCACGGGAGTCGGGGGCGGCGACACTGCCCGGGGTGAGGGTGTCGCGGCCGTCCGAGGCCGAGCGGGAGGCACGGCCGGTCCCGCCGGAGCCGAAGCCGGAGCCGACGTCAGTGCCGGTGCCGTCCGCCGTGGCCGCCGTCCGCTGCTCCGGCGACAGCCGGTCCAGCAGCCGCCGGGCCTCGTCGAGCTTGCCGTTGATCGTGGCCTTCTGCCGCTTCAGCTCGGCCAGCCGGGACCGCAGCGACGTCAGCTCGCCGTGCGCCGCGTCGTGCAGCTGCTCGATCTCCCGCAGTTGTCCGCGCACCCGCGACACCGCGACGGCCTGCCGGTCGCCGACCCGTTCGGCCAACGCGGCGTCGTCCAGGTACCGGTCGGGATCGCTGGACAGCGCCAGCTGCCAGGCCGGGTCGATACCACCGTCGCGGTACTGCGCGGCGGCCGTCGCACCGAGCGCGTCCCGCGCGGAGTTGAGTTCCACCTCCTGGCGGGCGGCCTCGTCCTGCAGAGACGTCAGCCGTCGCTGGGCCGCACCGGCCTTGTCCTTCGCGCCGTCGTACTTCTGGGTGGCCGTCTCGGCCTCCTGGTACAGCCGGTCCACCTTGGCCTTGACCTGCGCGGGCGTCAGTTGCGGCTCGGCGTGTCCGACCCCGTCGAAGCCCGCCGCGGTGGCCGCGCCCGCCAGGGCGAGGGTGACGGCCGTGCGGGCCGTATGACCGCCGAGCGGGCTCTGCCGGGGCTTGCGGTGCGCTGCCACCTGGGCTGTTCACGTCCTTTCGTACGACCGCCGGTCGTCCGTCCGAACGCCAGGGGGAGCGCGCGTACGGCCGCGGGAGCGCGGATTGCGCGTCCGGCGGCGGCCGGCACAGGGGGAGCGGGCCGCCGCCGGACTCTTTCGGCGGTGGTGTCCGACTGCCGCCCCTGGCCCGGGCGGCGGTGGGGAGTCGGTCACCTGGGGGAGGACGCTAGGCCCGACTGTGTCGTCCTGGTAACGCGATGCACGGAATTGACGTGACCGGATCGTTACCGGACGGTATGTGGCCGGGGTTCCGGTCCGGAGCCGTCGGCTTCGCGGGCCGGGATGACCGAAGCGCCGGTTCCGGGGCGGGCGGAGTGCGGGGGGTGCTATGGGGTGCATATATGCGGCGCCTCGGGGCCACGCGTCCGGCCGCGCGGAAGGGAGGGGCCGGTGCCCGGCGCTCTCGCTGGCCCTGATTAGGCTCCGGGCCATGGACGTACTCATCCATCTCTTCGTCGGCCTGCACATCATCGGCATCGCCGCGCTCCTCGGCGGCTTCCTCACCCAGATGAAGGCGATGGGCCAGGGCACGGCCCGGTTCGTCCCCGGGATGCTGCACGGCGCGTTCACCATGCTCGCCACCGGCGTGGTCCTGGTCGGCCTCAACGAGGCCGACGGCCATCACGTCAACACCATCAAGATCGGCGTGAAACTCGCCCTGCTGATCGTGATCCTCGGGCTCGTCTACGTGAAACGTGACGACGAGAAGGTGGAGAAGGGGGCCTTCGCGCTGGTGGGCGCGCTGACCATGGTGAACGTCTTCATCGCCGTGCTGTGGACGTGATCCTCGCCGGCCATCCCGCTCAGGACGCCTTCCCGAGGGCGGCGCGGGTCGTCAGCACCGCCCCGGCGGCCACCGCGAGCCACGCCGCCACCGCGACCCACACCAGCACCCGGCCCAGCCCGTCCAGCCACGGCAGGCAGACGGCCGCGACCGACAGCGTCGCCGCCGCCGTCATCCCCATCGGGAACACCGTCGCCCAGCGCCGCACGTCGTAGCGCGGCCGGGGCCTGACCACCTCCGCGGCCAGCAGCACGACGTACCAGGCCAGGTCCAGGATCAGCAGCGCGACCGAGACCGTGCGCAGGACGCCACGGTCGTCGTCGTTCCACAGGTACAGCCGCGCGCTGTCGGCGGCCAGCAGCTTCGCCCCGGCCAGCGCGGAGATCGCGAGCGCGCCGCCGGCCACCCACTGGTCGCCGGGCCCCTCTACGACCTGCCGCCACACGAAATGGGGCACCGCGAGGCCGTACAGGGCCAGCCCCAGCCAGAACAGCACCAGCGCCAAGTGTGCGAGCCACGCCGTGCTCAGGGCCGCCGCCAGCGTCGCGCCGAGCACGGCGAGCCCCTCGGTGGCCACACAGCCCAGGAACACGGCACCGGGCATGCGGCCCCTCCAGTGCCGTACGACGAGGACGAGCAACGGCGGCCACAGCACTGCCGCCAGCGCCAGCAGTGCCTCGGCGAGGGGCTGCCGGCCGAGCAGCGAGAACCGCGTCCCCAGCACGGTCGTGGCGGCCACCGCGGTGAGCGCGCCCGGTGTCCGCGCCTCCGTCAGCCACCGCGGACGGTCCAGGGTCAGCCGCAGGACGAAGTTCGCGGCCAGCCCCACCCAGGCCACGCAGGCCAGCACCAGCGCGATCCGGGACAGGGTCTCCGCCCCCGCCTGACGCAGCCCCACCGAGACGATGCCGGTGGCCAGCACGGCGGCCCCGGCCGCCGGCGGGCGCTGCGCCCACCAGGCGCGGACGGGTGAGATGCCGGACATGGTGCCGATGCTAAGGAGCACCAACCGCCGTGCGAGCGGGCCACGCGCGCGGGACCCGCGAAATACGCGCGGGCAGTGGGAGGGGGGTGGTTCAGGCCGGTCGCACCACGCTGTGGATGATCGACTCGCCGCCGTAGTAGATCGACTCCTCCCGGACGTACGCGCCGGGCTTGGGGGCGTGGATCATCATGCCGTTCCCGATGTAGATGCCGACGTGGCTGACGTCGTCGTAGAAGAAGACCAGGTCGCCGGGCTGGGCGTCGGCGAGGGAGACGGTCGTGCCGGCGTTCACCTGGTCGTAGGTGGTGCGCGGCAGGGAGACACCCGCGGCCTTCCAGGCGGCCTGGGAGAGGCCGGAGCAGTCGTAGGAGCCGGGACCGGTCGCACCCCAGACGTACGGCTTGCCGATCTGCGCACGGGCGAAGGCGATCGCCTTGGCGGCCTTCGTGGCGTACGCGGAGCCGGAGGAGGACGACGACGATGACGACGAGGACGACGATGACGACGACGAGGACGTGGAGCCGCTCGAGGACGTCGACGAGGTGTCCTGCTCGGCTGCGGCCGCCGCCTGCTGCTTCGCGAGTTCCGCCGCCTTGCGGGCCGCCTCCTCCTGCTTCTTCTTCTCGATCTGCGCGAGCCGCGCCTTCTCCTCGGCCGTCAGCTTCGACAGCAGCTGCCGCGCGGAGGCCAGTTTCGTCTGGACGGTCGCCTTGGCGGTCTTCAGGTCGTCCTGTGTCTCGGTCAGCGACTCGAGGTTCCGGGCGGCCTCCTGCCGCTTCCTCATGGTCGCCGACTGCTGGGTGACGTAGTCGTCGACCGCGTCCTTCTGGCGCGAGGTCAGCCGGTTCATCAGCTGCGACTGGTCGAAGTAGTCCTGCGGGTCGTTCGCGAGCAGGAAGGTCGCCGTCTGGGGGACCTCGGTCCCGGTCCGGTACTGCGCGGCGGCGAACGACCCCAGTTCCTCGCGCGCCTTGTTCAGCCGGTCCGTGCGCCTGGCCACGTCGTCGAGCATGGAGTCGACGCGCTGGCGCTGCTTGCCGGTCTTCTCCTTGGCCGCGTCGTACTTCTCGGTCGCCGACTCCGCCTGCCGGTAGAGGTCGTCGACCTTCTTCTCCACCTCCTCCAGGCTCGGCCTGCCGTCCTCGGAGGGCGCCGCGTTGGCCGTCTGGGAGAGCAGGGCCACGGAGGTGAGGGCGGCGGTGGCCAGGGCGGGGGTGCGTATGCCTGCTACGCGCGTTGCGGAGGGGCGGGACTTCCGGTGCGACGCCAACGGAGGCGACTCCTTCCAGTGCTCCGCCTACCGAGTTAGCTGTCGGGTTCGGGCGGGTGGGTCGGAAGGGTTGCCCTACGGTGCGTCCCCCGGAGGGGCAGCGGGACCGATTCACCCCAAGGTCGGTGTGGGTCCCCGGCTCCGGATGCGCGGCGGCGCCCCGGACTCGGCGGAGGCCGCGCGGCCCGGCGACGTTCGCCGGTGAGGTCGTGCGGCCTGCCCGGCACGCTAGCCAACTCGTGTGCTCCGTGTGAAGGTTGATGTGCGATATGCCCGATACATTTTCGTGACCTGAGCGTTGCGTCTCCAGTCATGCGCCCGGTTTGTCGCGGCGTACGGCATCTTGCCCGGAATCACCCAACGTGACGGGGTGGATTCCGTCGGTGGCGGGGGCGAGTTTCCGGGGCGGGGACCGGTTGTCGGTGGCGCGCCCTAGACTCGGAGAGCGATGAGCAGCCTCTTTGACGACAGCTTCCTGGCGAGCCTCCAGCCCCCGCGCGGCCACGAGGAGGAACCCCCGCCGCCGCCCGAGGACGAGCACGGACCGGAGCCGGTTCCGGACGACCTGTTCGGCGGGCGGTTCGACGTGCCCCCGGACCGGGACGCCTACTACCGCGACGGCGCCGCCCGCCCGGCCCTGGACGCGGCCGCGCTCCTGGAGGGGCTGAACGAGAACCAGCGGGCGGCCGTGGTGCACGCCGGTTCCCCGCTGCTCATCGTGGCCGGCGCCGGTTCCGGCAAGACGCGGGTGCTCACCCACCGCATCGCCCACCTGCTGGGCGAGCGCGGGGTACACCCGGGCCAGATCCTCGCGATCACCTTCACGAACAAGGCCGCGGGCGAGATGAAGGAGCGCGTCGAGCAGCTCGTCGGCCCGCGCGCGAACGCGATGTGGGTGATGACCTTCCACAGCGCGTGCGTGCGGATCCTCCGCAGGGAGAGCAAGAAGCTCGGCTTCACCTCCTCCTTCTCGATCTACGACGCGGCCGACTCCAAGCGCCTGATGGCCCTGGTCTGCCGCGACCTGGACCTCGACCCCAAGCGGTACCCGCCGAAGTCCTTCAGCGCCCAGGTCAGCAACCTGAAGAACGAACTGGTCGACGAGGAGGACTTCGCCGCCCGCGCGAGTGACGGCTTCGAGAAGACCCTCGCCCAGGCCTACGCCATGTACCAGTCGCGGCTGCGCGAGGCGAACGCCCTCGACTTCGACGACCTGATCATGACGACGGTCAACCTGCTGCGTGCCTTCCCGGACGTCGCCGAGCACTACCGCCGCCGCTTCCGGCACGTCCTGGTCGACGAGTACCAGGACACCAACCACGCCCAGTACGCGCTGGTGCGCGAGCTGGTCGGGACCGGTACGCACGATGAGGACACCCCGCCCGGCGAGCACGACCTGCCCCCCGCCGAGCTGTGCGTCGTCGGTGACGCCGACCAGTCGATCTACGCCTTCCGGGGCGCGACGATCCGCAACATCCTCCAGTTCGAGGAGGACTACCCGAACGCGACGACGATCCTGCTGGAGCAGAACTACCGCTCCACGCAGACGATCCTCTCCGCCGCCAACGCGGTCATCGAGCGCAACGAGTCCCGCCGCCCCAAGAACCTGTGGACCAACGCGGGCGCGGGCGCGCAGATCACCGGCTACGTCGCCGACACCGAGCACGACGAGGCCCAGTTCGTCGCCGAGGAGATAGACCGTCTGACGGACGCGGGCGAGGCCAAGGCGGGCGATGTCGCCGTCTTCTACCGCACCAACGCGCAGTCCCGGGTCTTCGAGGAGATCTTCATCCGCGTCGGCCTGCCCTACAAGGTCGTCGGCGGCGTCCGCTTCTACGAGCGCAAGGAGGTCCGGGACGTCCTCGCCTATCTGCGGGTGCTGGCCAACCCGGAGGACTCCGTCCCGCTGCGCCGGATCCTGAACGTGCCCAAGCGCGGTATCGGCGACCGCGCGGAGGCGATGATCGACGCCCTCGCCCAGCGCGAGAAGATCAGCTTCCCGCAGGCGCTCAGGCGCGTCGACGAGGCGTACGGCATGGCCGCGCGGTCGACGAACGCGGTCAAGCGGTTCAACACGCTGATGGAGGAACTCCGTACGGTCGTGGAGTCCGGTGCCGGACCGGCCACGGTCCTGGAGGCGATCTACGAACGCACCGGGTACCTGGCCGAGTTGCAGAACTCGACGGACCCGCAGGACGAGACCCGTATCGAGAACCTCCAGGAACTCGCCTCCGTGGCCCTGGAGTTCGAGCAGGAGTCCGAGGAAGGCGAGGCGGCGGGCGGCCTCGCCGACTTCCTGGAGCGCGTCGCCCTGGTCGCCGACTCCGACCAGATCCCCGACGACGACGAGAACGGCGACGGCGTCATCACCCTGATGACCCTGCACACCGCCAAGGGCCTCGAGTTCCCGGTGGTCTTCCTGACCGGCATGGAGGACGGCGTCTTCCCGCACATGCGCGCCCTCGGCCAGACCAAGGAACTGGAGGAGGAACGGCGCCTCGCGTACGTCGGCATCACGCGCGCGCGGGAGCGGCTGTACCTCACCCGGTCGTCGATGCGCAGCGCCTGGGGTCAGCCGTCGTACAACCCGCCGTCCCGCTTCCTGGAGGAGATCCCGGGCGCCTTCCTGGAGTGGAAGCGGACCGGGGCGATGGCACCGGTGTCGTCCGGACCCGCGTCGGGCGTGGCCGCCTCGCTCTCCTCGACCCGCTCGCGTTCCTCGGCGTCGGGTGCCTCGGGCTTCGCCACCCGGCGGACCGCGGAGAAGCCGGTGGTCTCGCTGGCCGTCGGCGACCGCGTCACCCACGACCAGTTCGGCCTCGGCACGGTCGTCGCGGTGAAGGGCACGGGCGGGAACGCGGAGGCGACGATCGACTTCGGCGACACCAAGCCGAAGCGCCTGCTGCTGCGGTACGCGCCGGTGGAGAAGCTGTAGACGCGGGAGCCCCCGCCGTCGGCGGGGGCTCGTCGGGCGATCAGGTGGGATCAAGTCCGTGGCTGCGCAGCCACGGCAGCGGGTCTATGGCGGCACCGCCCGCCGGCCGGACCTCGAAGTGCAGGTGCGGCCCGGTCGAGTTGCCGGAGTTGCCGGAGTACGCGACCGGGTCGCCGGCCTTCACCGTCGTACCGGAGGCGACACGGTACGAGGAGAGGTGGCAGTACCACGTCTCCGTGCCGTCCTTCGCGGTCACGATCAGCATGTTGCCGTAGGCGCTGTTCCACTTGGTGGAGACGACGCCGTCGGTCGCTGCCATCACCGTGGTCCCGTAGGAGACGGGGAAGTCGATGCCGGTGTGGACGGACATCCAGTTGACGCCGGCCTGGCCGAAGTAGGCGCTGAGCCCCCGCTGCGTGACCGGGAGCACGTACTTGGGGCGCAGTCGCTCCTTGCGGGCCGCCTCCGCCGCCGCCTTCTTCTTCTCGGCCTCCTGCTGGGCCTTGAGGTCGATGCGCTCCTGGGTCCGGCTGGCCCGGTCGGCGAAGTCGTCGGCGCCCGCCGAGAGGGTCCTGAGCTGGGCGTCGAGCTTGCTGTTGGCGGCGGACGGTTTCACCGACTGCGCGTCGGAGGCCGAGGCCGTCGTGTCCTTGCCGTCGTCGGTCAGGCTCCCGACGGAGGCGGCCGCGATCCCGGCGACCCCCATCACGCAGGCCGAGGGCACGGCGATGGTCAGCAGGGCGGACCGCTTGGGGGGCGTACGACGGCGGGAACGCGCTCCCGCACGCGAGCCGGCCCGTGTCGCGGACGGTGCCGGAGTGACCTCTTCCTGGTCCTCCAGCAGTGGCGTTACTGCAGGTAGCTCACCGGTGGCCGACAGCTCCCCCTCAGCGGCGGGAACCTCCTCGTACGAGCCCTCCTCGTACGAGCCCTCCTTGTACGGGCCCTCTTCGTACGGGCTCTCCTCGTACGGGCTCTCCTCGTAGGACTCGTACGGTGCCTCCTCGTAGGGAAGCTGCTCGAAGGAGCCGGTGGCCTGCGGTTCGTGCTCCGGCTCGGCGGCCTGCGCCGGAGTGCCGTCGGAGTTCCACTGCGTGGCGTCGTACGCGCCCGTGTCGAAGGCCTGGGTGCCCCACTCCCACTGCTGGGTGGCGCCGGCCATGGCCGACTGGTCGGGCTGGAGCCAGGCGTTCGCGTCCCAGTGGCCGCTGGTGTCGGCGACCGCGCCCTGCGTTCCCTGCGCGGGAACGGCCCAGGCGGTGTTGTCGTAGGCGCCGGAGTCGTAGGCGGCATGGTGCTGGGCGGCGTACGCGTCGTAGTTGAGCGTCTGGTCGCCGACCGTCTGCCACTGCGTGGCGTCGTACGTGCCGGTGGCCTGGCTCTGGCCGGGAAGACTGCCGAACAGCGGGTCGTTGTGGAACGGGGCACCGGTAGCGGACTGGTCGCCGTACGTGGTGAATTCGCCGTACTGGGCTTCCTGGGTGCCGTATGACGCGTAGTGCGCCGGGCCGGCGTCGGAGCCCGGGGCCGGGGTGGTCAAGGTCCCCGACGGGTGACGGTCGTTCACCAACTTCTCTTTCGCCTCGACAACAGGGGCTGCCAGAGCAGTGCGGCGACTGTACCCGGCGGTATGCGGGCGCGACAATCTTCAACAGGTTTCGTGGTTCCGGGAAACGGGCATTCGGCCGTGTTTCGGGGGACGGCGGGCGCGGGTTTGGCTTTGTGTTCGAGGAGTGTTCGAGGTTGGTGCCGGTTCAGCGGCCCTGATTCGGTTGCGCCCGGCGCCCGTTGTCCGCCCGAAGCGAGCCGAATGCTCCCGCTGTCCGGATTGCCCTCACGTCATTCCTCCCACGCCATGGCCCTCACGCCACGGTCAGGCCGCCGGGTATCCGCTCCTCCGGCCGCGCCTCGTCGAGGGCCTGGCGTATGCCGGTCGCGACCGCCGGGTGGACCGGCAGGGCGAGGTGGCCGATCCCGGTCACGCGCACGTTCTCCGTGACGAGGTCCGGATGCTCGACACGGGCCGTCTCCACCGGCTCCATCAGCGAGTCGAGGTCGCTCCAGAAGCTCACGAACCGGGTACGGCAGCCGGGCGCCGGGCGGGCCAGCTCCTCGATCACCTCGGAACCGGGACGCATCTGGCGCACGATCGGGTGCGCGTCGGCGAGTGGCGCGACGCGGGTGCCGGAGTGCGGGGTGCCGAGCGTCACCAGCGTGCGGACGCGCAGGTCGCCGCCGAGGCGCTGGACGTAGTAGCGCGCGATCAGCCCGCCGAGGCTGTGTCCGACGATGTCGACGCGGCGGCTGCCGGTGCGCTCGCAGATCTCCTCTATGTGCCGGCCGAGCAGCTCCGCGGCGGTGCGGATGTCGCAGGTCAGTGGCGAGTAGTTGAGCGACTCGACGCGCTGGCCGCCGTGCTGGGCGAGGGAGCGGCGCAACAGGACGAAGACCGAGCGGTTGTCGATGAAGCCGTGCAGCAGCACGACCGGCGGGGCCGCCCGGACCGGCAGCCGGTCGGCGCCGGCGGGCTCCGCCGCGGGCGTGCCGGGGGCGGGCGGGCGGCGCTCCGGGGTGAGGCCGGTCGGATAGAGCAGCAGATGCCCGGCGAGGATCGCGGCTTCCAGGGCGGTCGACTTCAGGAGGGCCAGCGACAGTCCGGCGAGTCTGCCCGGCAGGAGGCGGCGGCAGAGCGGGAGAAAGGGTTCGATCATCCCGGTGACCTTCATCGGCCGGCCTCCTGTCGGCACGCGGAGGGCGGCTCTGTCCCCCGTGCGCCCTTGTGGGAGACCGAGCGACAGCCGTGAGGGTACGACGGCAGGCCGCGTCGCATGCCCCTGTCGCCCCCGCGGACCACGCTGCGGCTCCCTGACGTGTCCCACTGTGTGTGATTTCCCCCTCGGTAACCTCCGCGAAACAGCCGGTTGCGGGATGCTGGAGATAACGTTCGTTCACTTAAGACGGGTGGCGGAACGCGCCGAATGTGCGGTACTTCTCGGTACGGGTGGATGTCGGCGCGTTCGTTTCATGGTCATGGAGGCAGTGATGGGTGTGGCAGCCGGTCCGATCCGCGTGGTGGTGGCCAAACCGGGGCTCGACGGCCACGACCGCGGCGCCAAGGTCATCGCGCGGGCGCTGCGCGACGCGGGTATGGAGGTCATCTACACC
Source organism: Streptomyces arenae (assembly GCF_022343545.1). NCBI lineage: Bacteria > Bacillati > Actinomycetota > Actinomycetes > Kitasatosporales > Streptomycetaceae > Streptomyces > Streptomyces arenae. The sequence goes on along the minus strand of NZ_JAKQYH010000048.1, from coordinate 15,864 downwards.
GGGCTCCATCAGACGCCGGAGCAGATCGTCGACACGGCCATCCAGGAGGACGCCGACGCGATCGGCCTCTCCATCCTCTCCGGCGCCCACAACACCCTGTTCGCCGCGGTCCTCGACCTGCTCAGGCAGCGCGACGCGGAGGACATCCTCGTGTTCGGCGGCGGGATCATCCCCGAGGACGACATCGCGCCTCTCAAGGAGAAGGGCGTCGCCGCGATCTTCACGCCGGGCGCGACCATGGCGTCGATCGTGGAGTGGGTCCGGGAGAACGTCCGGCAGCCGACCGAGGCGTAGTTCCGCGGTCGCGGGGGGCCGACGAACCGGGGTGCGGGAATGGGGTCGGCGGGGGCTGGGGAGTGCGGCGCGTGGTTCGGTGCGGCGATGCTGTGGCTTGTCGCGCAGTTCCTCCCCCAGCCTTCGGCCGGGGGTGCCCCCAGCGCCCCTTTGCGGGGCGCTTTTCCCACGCGTTCTTCAATGAGTACCGTCGAGTTCGGTCAGCATCGTCGCTCTCAGCTTCAGGGTTGTGACCAGGCGCTGGAAGGCCTCCGCCCAGTAGCCGCCGGCGCCCGGTGCCGCGTCCTCCCGTTCGTCCGGGATCGCCAGCAGCGCGTCCAGCCGGCCGGCTTCCGCGGGGTCGAGGCAGCGTTCGGCCAGGCCCATCACCCCACTGAAGCTCCAGGGGTAACTCCCCGCGTCCCGGGCGATGTTGAGGGCGTCCACCACGGCCCGGCCGAGCGGTGCGGGCCACGGTACGGCGCACATGCCGAGCAGTTGGAACGCCTCCGAAAGACCGTGCGCCGCGATGAACCCGGCGACCCAGTCGGCCCGTTCCGCCCCCGCCAGCGTGCCCAGCAGCTTGGCCCGCTCGGCCAGGGACACCGCACCGGGACCGCCCGCCTCCGGCGCGGCCGGTGCCCCGAGCAGCGCTCGCGCCCACTCGGCGTCCCGCTGCCGTACCGCGGCCCGGCACCAGGCGGCGTGCAACTCGCCCTGCCAGCCGTCCGCCACCGGCAGCGCCACGACCTCCTGGGGCGTACGGCCGCCGAGCCGTGCCGACCAGCCGGCTAGCGGAGCCGCCTCCACCAACTGCCCCAGCCACCAGGACCGTTCACCGCGCCCGGCCGGCGGTCTGGCCACCACTCCGTCATGTTCCATCCCCGGATCGCACTCCGGCGGCGCCTCCACCACGAGCACCGGCCCGTCCCCGGTGTGGTCGACCGCCACACACGCCCCGGCCCGTACCGCCATCCGTCGCGCCAGGGCCGAGCCGGGCAGTGCGGACAACAGCTCCGCCGCCGTGGTCCGCACGTTACGGCTCCGGTCCGACAGGGCCAGCTCCAGGAACGGCTCGTCCGCGGCGGCCAGTCCCGTGCGCAGCGAGTCGAGGAACATCAGCCGGTCCTCGGCCCGCTCCGTCGCCCAGGACTCCGCCAGCAGCTCGCGTGCCGCCTCGGGCGTACGGGCGCGCAGCGTCGCCAGCAGCGCGACCCGCTCGGCGAACAGTCCCTCCTGCCACAACCGCCGTACCGCGTCGGCGTCCTCGGGGTCGGGCAGGGCCGCGCCGCCGCCCGGTGCCGCGCGCAGCGCGAACCGCCAGTCCTGGTTGAGCCGCGCCAGCCACAGGGCGCGCGGTCCGGCGAAGGCCAGCACGGCGGGCCGCAGGTCGGTACGGCCCCGGGCCGCGTCCAGCAGCGCCGGCAGGGACTCGGGGGGCGCCGCGAACCCGCGCGCGTCGGCCGCCGCGAGCCACTGCGGCAGCAGCTCCACGAGGTCGGGCGAGGTACCCCGGCGGCCGCCGGTCCCGGCGCCGGGACGGTCGGCGAGCAGCATCGCCAGTCTGCGCGCCGCGGCGGCCGGGAGCGCCGGGCGCCGGTCCTCGGGGGCCGGTTCGGGGCGCCGCGCGGGCGGTGCCGGGCACAGGCCGGCCCGGCGCCGTACCGTCGCCACGGCCGCCTCGTCCAGCAGGGCGGCCGGGGCTTCCCGGCCGGGGCCGGTCGTGGGCGGCCGCCGGTCCGTGCCCAGCAGTGCCGTGGTGACGAGGTCCTCCCAGTCCGTCACGGGGGTGTCCCTTCTGGTAGCCGGGTGAGCCGGGTGAGCCGGGTGAGCCGGGTGGGGCATCGGTGGATCGCGGCGCTCGGGTCCGCGTCCGGGTACGGGCGGTTTCCGTGAGCCGTCCCGGCCGGTGGGTCGGTCGAGCTGTCTCGCCGGTGGCCGGCCGAGCCGTTCCGGCCGGTGGTCGGTCGAGCCGTCTCGGCCGGTGGCGGGGTCAGCACAGCGGAACCGCCTCGCCGGCTCCCTCCGGCCAGGCGGTCAGCGGCGTGAAGCCGCAGTGGCCGCACTCGCCGAAGACCGTGACCGGGGCGCCGCCGGAGAGCGCGACCAGCCGCCACAGGCCGGGGCGGGAGCGCGCGGCGGGGGCGAGCGGCAGTGCCGATTCGTGCTCCGCGTCCGCGAGTTGCCAGGAGTCGCCGTCCGGGACGGGGACGACCCGGTCCAGCGTCACCGGCACCGACTCCAGCCAGGGGTCCTCGCGCAGTGCTTCTCCGTAGCGGGCCGCCGCCCGCGCGGTGGACACGCCGGGGGGCCGTGCCGACAGGGGCGCGGGCGCGGCGAACCGCTCGCCCAGCGCCGCCCGGTGCTGACCCGCCCCCGGGTAGGCGGACAGCTCCGCCTCCAGGGCGAGGCCGACCGGCAGCGCCAGTTCGGGAGCACGGCCGGCCGCGCCGTAGGAGAGGAGCAGCGCCGTACGGCCCGAGTCCGTGCCGTGCAACCAGATCCGGCGGGTCGTCAGCTTCGCGTCCACCGTGTCGTACTGGGCGAGGACCAGCCAGCGGTCACGCACCGGCGGACCGTCCGCCGTGGCGGGCAGGCCCACCCGGGAGCGGACCGTGGCCGCGAGCTCCGCCGGGAGCCGGTCGCGGCGCAGCCAGCCCTGGTCGAGGAGGTGCAGCAGCGCGCACTCCTCGAGGAGCCGCACCGGCCAGCCCGGTCCTGAGGCCGGTATCGCCCCCAACTCACGCACCCTGGCCGCCAGTCCGGGGGCCTGGGCGTCGACCATGCGGGCCGCCGTCTCCTCCCACAGCCCGTATCCGGCCTGCTCGGCCGCGGCCAGGCCGCCGCGCAGCAGGTCGTACAGGCGCTGCTCCAGCTCCGTCGCGCCCGCCGTGACCCGCTCGGCCCGCTTCTCGGCCCGTCTCCGGGCCGCCTCGGGATCAGCGGGGGCCGCGGAACTCCCGGCGTCCGCAGGGCGTTTGTCCTCCGCGCGCTTGCGTCTGCCCGCGAGCCACTGCTCGGCCCAGTCCGGCGGCCGGGCCGCCGTCGGCACCGCGTCGCCCCCGGCCGCCCACAGCAGGAGCAGTCCGAGGGCGTGCTTGCACGGGAACTTCCGGCTCGGGCAGGTGCACTTGCAGGCGGCCCCCGCCGGATCCGCCAGGTCGACGATCGTCTGGTACGGCTTGCTGCCACTGCCCTTGCACAGTCCCCATACCGCCCCCTCCTCGCAACTCCCCGCCCCGGACCACGGCCCCGCCGCTCCGAGCTTGCTTCCCGCCTTGCGTGACGCGGTGTCAGGCGCCAGGGCCAGCACCTGGTCCGCACTCCAGCGCACCCCCTGCTGAGTCATGCCATCGAAGGTAGATCCCCCCACTGACAATCGCCCCGGCAAGAGCATTTGTGCAGGTCAGGGCGATTGTCAGTGGCGTGGTGCACGGTGGACACCAGATCCGAACCGGCCGAGCTGGAGGGGGCCTCAGCCATGACTGTGTCCGTGGAACCGACCGACCCGACGACCGTCGAAGGTGCGCTGCGACCGCACGCCGAGCAGGCCTTCGCCGCCGAACTCGCGGCGCTGGCCGCGCAGGACGACCGGCCGCGCCCGGCCCGCTGGAAGCTGTCGCCGTGGGCGGTCGCCACCTACCTGCTCGGCGGCACGCTGCCGGACGGCACGGTGATCACACCGAAGTACGTCGGTCCGCGCCGCATCGTCGAGGTCGCCGTCACCACCCTCGCCACCGACCGCGCCCTGCTCCTGCTCGGCGTGCCCGGAACCGCCAAGACCTGGGTCTCCGAGCACCTGGCCGCCGCCGTCAGCGGTGACTCGACCCTGCTCGTGCAGGGCACGGCCGGCACCCCCGAGGAGGCCATCCGCTACGGCTGGAACTACGCGCGGCTGCTGGCCCACGGCCCGAGCCGGGACGCCCTGGTGCCCAGCCCAGTCATGCGGGCCATGGCGGAGGGCATGACGGCGCGAGTCGAGGAGCTGACCCGGATCCCGGCCGACGTCCAGGACACGCTGATCACGATCCTGTCCGAGAAGACCCTGCCGATCCCGGAGCTGGGCCAGGAGGTGCAGGCGGTCCGCGGCTTCAACCTGATCGCCACCGCCAACGACCGCGACCGAGGGGTCAACGACCTCTCCAGCGCCCTGCGCCGCCGCTTCAACACCGTGGTGCTGCCACTGCCGGAGAGCCCGGACGCCGAGGTCGACATCGTCGCGCGCCGCGTCGACCAGCTCGGCCGCTCCCTGCGGCTGCCGGCCGCGCCCGACGGCATCGAGGAGATCCGCCGCGTCGTCACCGTCTTCCGCGAGCTGCGCGACGGCGTCACCGCCGACGGCCGCACCAAGCTGAAGTCGCCCAGCGGCACGCTCTCCACGGCCGAGGCGATCTCCGTCGCCACCCATGGCCTCGCCCTGGCCGCCCACTTCGGGGACGGCGTGCTGCGGGCTGGGGACGTCGCGGCCGGCATCCTCGGGGCGGTCGTCCGCGACCCGGCGGCCGACCGGGTCGTCTGGCAGGAGTACCTGGAGACGGTCGTCCGGGAACGCGACGGCTGGAAGGACTTCTACCGCGCCTGCCGGGAGGTGAGCGCGTGAGCGACAGCGCACGGCGGCCGGGACCGCTGCTCCTGGGGGTCCGGCACCACGGGCCCGGCTCGGCACGGGCGGTGCGGGCCGCCCTGGAGGCCGCCCGGCCGAAGACGGTGCTGATCGAGGGGCCGCCCGAGGCGGACGCGCTGATCCCGCTGGCCGCCGACCCGGAGCTGCGGCCACCCGTCGCGCTCCTCGCGCACGCGGTGGACGAGCCCGGCTGCTCGGCGTTCTGGCCGTTCGCCGACTTCAGTCCCGAGTGGGTGGCCGTCCGCTGGGCCCTGGAACACGAGGTCCCGGCCCGCTTCATCGACCTGCCGGCCACGCACACGCTGGCGTGGCGGAAGGCGGAGGAGGAAGAGACAGCGGAGAGGCCCCCGGCCGCGGGCGCCGAGCCCGGCACCGCGCGGCAGATGCGCATCGACCCCCTCGGCGCCCTGGCCGAGGCCGCCGGTCACGACGATCCCGAGCGCTGGTGGGAGGACGTCGTCGAGCACCGCGGCGGCACCGGGGAACGGGACGCGTTCGCGCCGTTCGCCGCGGTGGAGGAGGCGATGACGGCGCTGCGGGAGACGTACGGGGCCGACGGCCGGGACCGCGACCCCGTGCGGGAGGCCCACATGCGGATCCGGCTGCGAGCGGCACAGCGGGAGTTCGGTGACGAGGTCGCCGTGGTGTGCGGAGCCTGGCATGTGCCGGCGTTGCGCGCGAAGAGCTCCGTCGCCGCCGACCGGGAGCTGCTGAAGGGACTGCCCAGGATCAGGACGGACATGACCTGGGTGCCGTGGACCAACCGCCGGCTGGCCCGGACGAGCGGGTACGGCGCGGGCATCGACTCCCCGGGCTGGTACGGCCACCTGTTCAGCGCTCCGGACCGGCCCGTCGAACGGTGGCTCACCAAGGTGGCCGGACTGCTGCGCGAGGAGGACCGGATCGTCTCCTCGGCCCATGTCATCGAGGCGGTGCGGCTGGCCGAGAGCCTGGCGGTGCTGCGCGGCCGCCCGCTGCCCGGCCTGGGGGAGACGACCGACGCGGTGCGGGCGGTGCTGTGCGAGGGCTCCGACGTCCCGCTGGCGCTGGTGCACGACCGGCTGGTGGTCGGGGACGTGCTGGGGGAGGTGCCGGAGGCGGCGCCCGCGGTGCCGTTGCAGCGGGACCTGGTGCGGGAGCAGCGCAGGCTCCGGCTCAAGCCGGAGGCGCTCGAGCGGGAACTCGATCTCGACCTGCGCAAGGAGACCGACGCCGGGCGCAGCCGGCTGCTGCACCGGCTGCGGCTGCTCGGCGTCGGGTGGGGGGAGCAGGTGCGGTCGCGGGGGAGCACGGGCACGTTCCGGGAGACCTGGCGGCTGTGCTGGGAGCCCGAACTGTCGGTGCGGGTGGCCGAGGCCGGGGTGTGGGGGACGACCGTCCACGGTGCGGCGACGGCCAGGGCCGAGGCCGACGCGGCGGGCGCGAGCGCGCTCGCCGAGGTCACCGCGCTCGCCGAACTGTGCCTGCGGGCCGGGCTGTCGGACGCGCTGCCGGTGGTGATGCGGGCGCTCGCCGACCGGGCCGCCCTCGACACGGACGTCGGCCGGCTCGCCGAGGCCCTGCCCGCCCTGGTCCGCGCCCTGCGCTACGGCGACGTCCGGGGCACCGACGTACGGGCGCTCGCCGAGGTCGCCGCGGGCCTCGCCGACCGGGTCTTCGTCGGGCTTCCGCCGGCCTGCGCCGCCCTCGACGCGGACGCGGCACAGGAGATGCGGGGCCATGTCGACGCGGTGCACGCGGCGGTGGGGCTGCTCGGCGACACCGGGAGCGGGGCGGCGCCGGCCGGAAGCGCGGCGGGTGCCGGTTCCGGCCATGGTGACCTCCGCCGCCGCTGGCGGGCCGTGCTGCGCACGCTGTCCGGGCGGGACACCGTGCCCGGGGTGCTCCGCGGCCGGGCCGTGCGGATCCTGCTGGACGAGGGGGAGCTGGGCGCGGAGGAGGCGGCCCGGCTGATGGGGCTGGTGCTGTCACCGGGGACCCCGCCGGCGGACGCGGCCGCCTGGATCGAGGGGTTCGTCGGAGGCGGCGGGGGCGGCATGCTGCTCGTCCACGACGAACGGCTGCTCGGTCTGGTCGACGCCTGGCTGACCGGGGTACCGGCGGAGGCGTTCACGGACGTGCTGCCGCTGCTGCGGCGGACGTTCTCGTCGTACGAGCCGGGCGTGCGCAGGACGATCGGCGAACTGGTGCGCCGAGGGCCGGGGGAGCGGCCGGCGGGGCGGGGACAGGCCGGCGCGACACCGGGGTTCGGCGCCGACGCGGACGCCGGGCGGGCCGACGCCGTACTGCCGGTGCTGCGACTGCTGCTCGGCCTCGACGACACCGCACCGGACAACGACCTTGTGGGAGCAGGGAGATGACCACGGACGCGACGAACACCGACACGACGACCGCCAGCGGCCTGTCGGCCGGCACGAGCACGACGACCGCAACTGACACGACGACCGCCGCCGGCGTGGCGGCCGACACGGGCACGGCGGCCGACACGGGCACGGCGGCCGGGACGGGCACGGTGGCCGGAGTCGGAGTTGGAGTCGGTGAGCTCGGGCGGGAGCGGTTGCGGCGGTGGCGGCTGGTGCTGGGGGGTGAGGCCGCCGACGGGACCGGGTGCGCGCTGTCGGGGCGGGACGCGGCGATGGACGGGACACTGGCCGCGCTCTACGGGAAGGGGGACAGACCGCAGTCGGGGCGGGAGCGGTCCGCGGGGCTCGGGGCGTCGGCCCCGTCGGTGGCGCGCTGGCTCGGTGACATCCGCACGTACTTCCCGTCCTCCGTCGTCCAGGTCATGCAGCGCGACGCCATCGACCGGCTGGGGCTGGCGTCGCTGCTGCTGGAACCGGAGATGCTGGAGGCGGTGGAGGCCGACGTCCACCTGGTCGGCACGCTGCTCTCGCTCAACAAGGCGATGCCGGAGACGACGAAGGAGACGGCACGGGCGGTCGTGCGCAAGGTCGTCGCGGACCTGGAGAAGCGGCTCGCCACCCGCACCCGGGCCACCCTCACCGGCGCTCTCGACCGCAGTGCCCGTGTCAACCGGCCACGCCATCACGACATCGACTGGAACCGCACGATCGCGGCCAACCTCAAGCACTACGTCCCGGAGTACCGGACGGTGGTGCCGGAACGCCTCGTGGGATACGGGCGGGCGTCGCAGTCGGTGAAGAAGGAGGTCGTGCTCTGCATCGACCAGTCCGGGTCGATGGCCGCGTCGGTGGTCTACGCCTCGGTGTTCGGGGCGGTGCTGGCGTCCATGCGGTCGATCGACACCCGGCTGGTGGTCTTCGACACGGCGGTGGTCGATCTCACCGACCAGCTGGACGATCCGGTGGACGTGCTGTTCGGCACGCAGCTCGGCGGCGGTACGGACATCAACCGGGCGCTGGCGTACTGCCAGTCGCAGATCACCCGGCCGGCGGAGACCGTCGTCGTGCTCATCAGCGACCTCTACGAGGGCGGGATACGCGACGAGATGCTGAAACGGGTCGCGGCGATGAAGGCGGCGGGGGTGCAGTTCGTGGCGCTGCTCGCGCTGTCGGACGAGGGGGCGCCCGCGTACGACAGGGAGCACGCGGCGGCACTCGCGGCGCTCGGGGCACCGGCGTTCGCGTGCACGCCCGACCTCTTCCCCGAGGTGATGGCCGCGGCGATCGAGAAGCGGCCGGTCCCGGTGCCCGACACGGTGTGAAAGGGGCACAAACGGGGCTCAGTTGTGAAGGGGGTGTCAGCAGGAAGAGGTCACGTAAAGCCAAGCAGGTCTCATCAGGCCAAAGTTCTCTCACAAAACAGACATGAATACCCATCGGTAATGCAGGGGTTGCGCAACTGTGGGCAGGGCGTGCAAGGATCGACACACGCGCCGTGCCCCGTGTTCCACGCCCGCACGCCGTGTCCCTCGATCCGCGTCCTCGATCCGTGTTCTGTCTTTTCACTCCGCGTCCTTGCTCCGCCGCACGGAGGGTCCGTTCCGTCTTGACCTCGCCAGCAGCTCTGTCCGCAGACGCGGTGCGCGTGTCGCGTACCGTGCCGGGGCGGCGTGCGTTGCAGCTGGCGTTGCTGGTGGGCGGGCTGCTCGCGCTGGGCTTCCTCTGCGGGGGCCGGGCGCAGGCGGCCGAGGGGACGACGCCGGCCACACCGTCGCTGTCCGCGGCGACCTCGGTCACCACGGTGACCTCGACGGTGGGCCGGGAACTGGGAGTGCCTGAGGAGCCGTCGGCGCCGCACAAGCGCATACCTGTGGTTTCCGGGACGCCCGTCGCTCCGGTGGTCGACCAGACCGTTCGGACGGCGACGACGACGGTGGCGGGGACGGTCCGGTCCGCGACCGGCACGGTCGTGTCCGTGACCGGGGCCGTGACCCAGGTGGTCGGTGACGTGGTGCAGCAGGTGTCGGAGCTGCAGCAGACACTTCCTGTGGTGTCCACGCTGCCCGCGCTGCCGTCGCTGCCGCAGACGGCGTCCACCCTGCCGGTGGTGCAGCTTCCCGGTTCGGCCGAGGCGCCGGGCGAGACGGTTCCGCTGCCGGTCACCCCGGCACCCGGCGGTGACCGGCCGCAGGCGCCGGCCCCGCACAGCGCCGGGGACGAGAAGCCCCATGCCACGGCGGACGCGTCCGCGACCGTGTCGTACGGGCCGCGGATCACCTTCACGGCCCCCGCCGCCGCCGACGCCGCGGCGCACAGCCGTGGGCACCGGGGCACGCGTGCCGTGGACGCCCCTTCGCACCCCGCGCCCACCGGGGACCCGGACGGGGCGCTGGGCAAGTCGGCGGTGGACGGTTCCGCCGCCAGGCACGGTGACGCGCATGCCGTCACCCTGGACGGCCGGGCGCCGCTGAGGCTGCTGCCCGGTGCCGCCGCGCACGTCGACGCGGCCGAGACCCGGGACCGGTACCGGGACATCCCCGTCTTCCCCGGCTAGGACCGGCGACCGCCTTCCCCGCCCCAGACCTGTCGCGCGGGGGCGGAACAGGTCTGCCCGTCCGTCCGGACTCCTGAGGATCACCCTTCCGCATCCCCCCTTCGGGTCCTCCTCCGGTCTTCCCCGGACGGCGTTGTCCCCCAGCCGCGCTTCCGGCCCCTCCGGAAGCCCTCCCGGCTCCGCGTGCGCCCCAGGGCGCCGGAGCCTCGAAGGACTGACGCACGCATGAACGAGAACATCCGCCGCTCCACCATGACGACCGCCGGCCTGACCGGCGAAGGAACCGTGTCCGACCCGCGTGACGCGGTGCGGAGCGCGGCCGCGGCAGGCCGGCAGGTCCGTACGGCACCCGGCCGGTACGCAGTGACCCCCGTGACGGACCTGGCGGCCGTCCGGGCGGCCAGGTTCCGCGGCGCCCAGGCCATCCTGGGCGCACGGGCGGGCCGGGCCGCGCAGGCCACGGCCAAGGCCCAGGACGCCGCCAGGGCCCAGGCCCGGGCCCTGCAGAAGCGGGCGGCCGCCATGCTCACGAACTCCATCGCCACCGGCACCGCCCCGCACGGCGCCGACCACCTCTTCGGCACGGCCACCGCGACGGGCGTGACGGGCACGACGGGCACGACGGGCGCGACGGCGACGGGCGCGACGGGCGTGACCAGCGGGGCCGCCGTGACCAGCGTGATGGGCGTGATCGGCGCGGCCGACGGTGCGCACGGTCCGGGGCAGCCGACCTGCTCCGTCTGATGACTCCGGGGGTGAGACGGCCGGCCGGCCGAACGCCGTCGGCGCGTACGGCCGTGTCCCGCGGTCCGGGCCTGCTGATCCCCGTGGGGACGGGGATCAGCAGGCCGGCTCCGAGGGCTGAGAGCTCTCGGGGTCTGAGGCCTCACCGGGCCAGCCCCGGCCCGGTGAGGCCTCGCACATCACCGGCAGGACGGCACGCCGTGCCAGAAAGCCGCTGTATACCCGGCATCATGTGACAGGTATCACCGCTCAGGTGTGACCCTCGATTTAGGGAGCCCCCACGAGCGGCGATAACCTGCGAGACGGACATGCCGCGCGCTCGGACACCGTGTGCGCTTCCCCTGTGACCCAAGCGGACGTCACGTTGCCCTTCGCGGCACGCCCACGCATCCAACGAACCGCGAGATCACTGATAGGGACGGAAGCGCGTGGACCTGTTCGAGTACCAGGCGAGGGACCTCTTCGCCAAGCACGATGTACCGGTGCTGGCCGGTGAAGTCATCGACACGCCTGAGGCGGCGCGCGAGATCACCGAGCGGCTGGGCGGCAAGTCCGTCGTCAAGGCGCAGGTGAAGGTCGGTGGTCGTGGCAAGGCCGGTGGCGTCAAGCTGGCCGCCTCCGCGGACGAGGCCGTCGCCCGTGCGACGGACATCCTCGGGATGGACATCAAGGGCCACACGGTCCACAAGGTGATGATCGCCGAGACGGCCCCGGAGATCCTCGAGGAGTACTACGTCTCCTTCCTCCTCGACCGTGCCAACCGCACCTTCCTCTCCATCGCGTCCGTCGAGGGCGGCATGGAGATCGAGGAGGTGGCGGCCACCCGCCCCGAGGCCGTCGCCAAGACGCCGATCGACGCGATCGACGGTGTGGACCTGGCCAAGGCCAAGGAGATCGTCGCCGCGGCGAAGTTCCCGGCCGAGGTCGCCGACAAGGTCGCCGACGTCCTGGTCAGGCTGTGGGACACCTTCATCAAGGAGGACGCCCTCCTCGTCGAGGTGAACCCGCTCGCGAAGGTCGCCTCCGGTGACGTCATCGCCCTCGACGGCAAGGTGTCGCTGGACGACAACGCCGAGTTCCGCCACGCGGACTGGGCGGAGCTCCACGACAAGGCCGCGGCCAACCCGCTGGAGGCCGCCGCCAAGGAGAAGAACCTCAACTACGTCAAGCTCGACGGCGAGGTCGGCATCATCGGCAACGGCGCGGGTCTCGTCATGAGCACCCTGGACGTCGTCGCGTACGCCGGTGAGAACCACGGTGGCGTCAAGCCCGCCAACTTCCTCGACATCGGTGGCGGCGCCTCCGCCCAGGTCATGGCGAACGGCCTGGAGATCATCCTGGGCGACCCCGACGTCAAGTCGGTCTTCGTCAACGTCTTCGGTGGCATCACCGCCTGTGACGAGGTCGCCAACGGCATCGTGCAGGCCCTGAAGCTCCTGGAGGACCGCGGCGAGGACGTCTCCAAGCCGCTCGTCGTCCGTCTCGACGGCAACAACGCCGAGCTGGGCCGCAAGATCCTCACCGACGCGAACCACCCGCTGGTGCAGCGCGTCGACACCATGGACGGCGCGGCCGACAAGGCCGCCGAGCTGGCCCACGCCGCCAAGTAAGCACTCAGGACGAGGACACAACACACCATGGCTATCTGGCTCAACAAGGACAGCAAGGTCATCGTCCAGGGCATGACCGGCGCCACTGGCATGAAGCACACCAAGCTCATGCTGGGTGACGGCACCAACGTCGTGGGCGGCGTCAACCCGCGCAAGGCCGGTCAGAAGGTCGACTTCGACGGCACCGAGGTACCGGTCTTCGGCACCGTCAAGGAGGCCATCGAGGCCACCGGCGCCAACGTCTCCGTCATCTTCGTGCCGGAGAAGTTCACCAAGGACGCGGTCGTCGAGGCCATCGACGCCGAGATCCCGCTGGCCGTCGTGATCACCGAGGGCATCGCCGTGCACGACTCGGCGTCCTTCTGGGCGTACGCCGGCAAGAAGGGCAACAAGACCCGGATCATCGGCCCGAACTGCCCCGGCATCATCACCGTCGGCCAGTCCAACGTCGGCATCATCCCGGGCGACATCACCAAGCCGGGCCGTATCGGCCTGGTCTCGAAGTCCGGCACGCTGACGTACCAGATGATGTACGAGCTGCGTGACATCGGCTTCTCGACCGCCGTCGGCATCGGTGGCGACCCGATCATCGGCACCACGCACATCGACGCGCTCGCCGCGTTCGAGGCCGACCCCGACACCGACCTGATCGTCATGATCGGTGAGATCGGCGGCGACGCCGAGGAGCGGGCCGCGGACTTCATCGCGAAGAACGTGACCAAGCCGGTCGTCGGTTACGTCGCGGGCTTCACCGCCCCCGAGGGCAAGACCATGGGCCACGCCGGCGCCATCGTCTCCGGTTCGTCGGGCACCGCCCAGGCGAAGAAGGAGGCCCTGGAGGCCGCGGGCGTCAAGGTCGGCAAGACCCCGACGGAGACGGCCAAGCTGGCCCGCGAGATCCTCGCCGGCTGAGCGTCGTTCCCGACGCCGGTTCACTGAACGTCGGTAGGCCTGTCCCCGGGGTGGGGGCGGGCCTACCGACGTTTCGCCCACCCGCACTGCCCCATGCGGCACGCATGCCCGCAGCAGCGCCTCATAAGGCGCTGCGGGGCACACGCAACTACACAGCCGACGTGACCGCAGCACCCCGTAAGGGCCGCAGGGGCACACGCAACTACACAGTCGGCGTGACCGCAGCGGCCCCGTAAGGGGCGCGGGGAACTGCGCGACCAGCCCCCACCGGCCCGCAGCCGACGGTCTACCGCGCCACCGCTACCCATCCCCACGGTCTACCGCGCCACCGCTACCCATCCCGACGGTCTATCTCGCCACCGGTACCAACCTCTCCGGCCCCCTCTCGGCAGCCCCCCGCAGCTTCGCCTGCAACACCCGCTCCCCGGCCGACAACGGTCCCAGCCCCACCTCCGCCGGCACCCCGCTGATCGCCTGCGCGGGCCCGATCGGCGCCTCGTAGTGCGTCGGTGCCGTCCGCAGCGTGAGCGTCGTCGCCACGATGATCGTCGCCGTGAAGGCCAGCGCGGACCGGGTCCAGAACCGGGTCTGCCGTTCGGCACAGGTACGGACGGAGGGGGGCGCCTGGGCCGCGCGCAGGCTTTCCGCGGAGGCCAGTTCGGTGAGACGGCGGTGCAGCGCGGCCGGGTCGGCGAGTTCCGGCACCCGGTCGGCGACCAGCCGCCGCGCCTGGGTCAGCCGTCCGGCCGCCGCCGGTGTGCTCGCCTCCGTCTCCGCCGCCGTCTCCGGCAGGTCGAGCCCGACGCCGTCGTACAGCAGCAGCGTGCGACGGTACGTCGGCGGCAGTTGCAGCAGCGCGTCCAGCAGGGCGCGGTCGGCCGCGTCGGCCGGCGGGGGTTCGGGGTGGCGGTAGCGCAGCCGGAAGCGGTGCCAGGGGGAGAGCGCGCACTCGTGCGCCACCGCCCGCACCCAGCCGGCCGGGTCCCGGTCGCGGGCCACCTGCGGCCAGTTCTGCCAGGCGAGTTGGAAGGCCCGCTCGACCGCCTCCCGCGCCAGCTCCCGGCGCCCGGTGAGCAGGAAGGTCTGCCGTACCAGGGCCGGGGCGCAGAACGCGTAGAGCGCGTCGAAGGCCTGAGTGGGCGTCAGGGCCGGGGACGGTGCCGCCATGCTTATTTTCCTACCTTCCTACGAAAAAACACATAAACGTATATTGAGCGACACTTCGGTGGTTCGCCTGTTACGACGGAAAGGCGCGTGTCGTTGGGAGCATGGCGAGCGTGATTCGGATGACCGCCCGCCGACCGTCGTTGTCGCTGTTGCTCAGCCCGCTGCGCGACCGGGTGCGCGACCGTTCCCCCGGGTTCGCCGCGAGCCTGGCGGCCGGTGCGCTCGCGGCCGGGCTCGGGCTCGGCGCGTTCGCGGTCCTGGCGATCGCGCTGTGGGTCAGCTCGCCGTATCCCGACAGCGGTCCGGGCGGCGCGCTGCACGTCGCGGCGGCTCTGTGGCTGCTCGCCCACGGCGTGGAACTGGTCCGCACCGACACCCTCTCCGGGGTCCCGGCGCCCGTCGGGATCACGCCGCTGCTGCTGGCGGCGGTGCCGGCGCTGCTGGTGTACCGGGGTGCGCGGGACGCCGTCGACGCGCCGGAGACGATGGACACGGCGGACGGCGACGAGGCGGACGCACCGCCGCCGGTCCACGCCCCCACCGCGTGGACCGGGGTCGTCGCCGGTTACCTCGGCGTCGGCGGCTGCGCCGCGCTGTACGCGTCCGGCGGTGAACTGCGGCCCCAGTGGGGCTGGGTGACGGTGTGCCTGCCCCTGCTCGTGGTGGCCGCGGCGGGCGGCGGAGTGTGGACGGCGTACGGCCGTCCGCGCGAACCGCTGCTGGCCCTGGCGGCCCTGCTGCCGGGTCGGGTACGACGGCGGCTGCTCGGGCGGGACACCAGGGTGCGGTGGGGTACGGCCGCCCGCGCGTCCTTCGCCGGGACGGCGGTGTTCCTCGGCGGCGGGACCCTGCTGCTCGCGGTGTCGCTGGTGGGGCACGGGGACGCGGCGCGAGCCTCGTTCCTCCAGCTCACGGAGGGGTGGACGGGACGGTTCGCGGTCCTGCTGCTCTGCGTCTGCCTCGTCCCCAACGCGGCCGTGTGGTCGGCGTCGTACGCCGTCGGCCCCGGCTTCGCGCTCGGCGCCGGGCACGTGGTGAACCCGCTGGCCTCGGATCCGGCGCCGCTCCTGCCGCCCTTTCCGCTACTGGCGGCGGTACCGCAGGCCGGTCCGGGCACGCCGGCCGACTGGCCGGCCGGGGTGGTGCCGGTGGCGGCCGGGGTGACGGTGGCGTGGTTCGTCGTGGGCAGGGCGGTGCGGCGAGGGTGGTCGGCCGGGCGTACGGCGGGCGTGGTGACACTGGCGGCGCTGCTGTGCGGCCTGCTCCAGGCGACGCTGGCCGAGCTGTCCGGCGGCCCGCTGGGCGTCGCCGCGCTCACCCGCTTCGGCCCCCTGTGGTGGCAGACGGGCCCGGCGACCGGGGCATGGCTCCTCGCCGTGGGCGTCCCGGCGGCCCTGGCGCTCAGAGCGTGGCGCGTCCGCACCCCCCGCCCCTCGAAACCGGAACCCGCCCAGCCGGCTCCGACGACATCACCCTCGGCCGCGCCCGCGGCATCGCCCCCGCCCGCGGCACCGGCACTGATCCCGCCGCCGGACGAGGAAGACGCCTACGACCTGCTCCCCGCAGACGACGACACACCCCCCTTGCACCCCCTCCTCCCACCCCCGACCGCCCCCC
>NZ_JAKQYH010000054.1:0-102699 GCF_022343545.1 Streptomyces arenae | reverse complement strand
CCCGACCCCACCCACCGCACCACCTCCCCCGGCCTCCGCCCCCGCCCCGAGCTCCGCCCCTGCCCCGGCGCCGCCTTCCGTTCCCGACCCGGCGCCGACTTCCACTCCCGGCGCGGTGCCGGCTTCCGTTCCCGGTTCGGTGCCGGCTTCCGGTCCCCGCCCGGCGCCGACTTCCACTCCCGATCCAGTGCCGACCTCCGCTCCCGGTTCGGTGCCGGCGTCCGCTCCCCGCCCGGCGCCGACTTCCACTCCCGATCCAGTGCCGACCTCCGGTCCCGACCCGGCGCCGACTTCCGCTCCCGGCGCGGTGCCGGCGTCCGCTCCCCGCCCGGCGCCGACTTCCACTCCCGGTTCGGTGCTGGCTTGCGGTCCCGGTTCGGTGCCGGGTTCCGGTCCTCGGTCCGGGTCCGGTTCCTTTCCCCGTTCCATCGTGTGGCCCCCTCTGCTCGCCGGCCCCTGGGTGTCCCCGTCCCGGTCGCGGTGGCGACTGGCTGCCCATACCCTCCGAAATGTGACGTCCTTGATCCGGGGTCGGCCGAGGCATGCCACCGGGCACATAGGTGTGCGGGTGGGGCACGCGGTGCTGGGCGGGGTGGCCGGGGTGGTCTGGCTGGTGTTGCCGGTGATGACGAGCGCGACTCAAGATCCGGTTCCCGTGACCGGTGGCGGGCCGGTCGCCGCGGTCCCGGCGGACGGCGTGGACGAGGCGGAGGGCACGTCGGCCACCGACTACGTACTCCCGTTGGTCGCGGTGGCCGCGGCCGGGGCGCTGGGCGGTTACGGATACGTACGCCGGACCCGGCGGGCCCGCTCGCGCACCACACCGGGGATCGTCTCCCCGCAGCCGCCGGCGCCGTCGCCCGTCGACCTCGAACGGCAGGCAGGGGCCTCCCTCGTCCTCGCCGACGACTGTGTCCGCACCAGCCGGGAGGCCCTCGGACACGTCGCCGCGGATGAGGCCGTGGTACGGGCCGTGCGCGCCGCCGAGACCGAGTTGTCGGCCGCGTTCGCGATATGGCAGCGGTACGGGGAGGGGGTTCCGGAGGACCCCGTCGGCCGACGGCAGGCACTGGTGGGGGTGGTCGGGCGGTGCGCGGAGGCCGGGCGTCAACTGGACGCCCAGGCGACGGCGTTCGACGCCGGCTGGGACACGGCGGACGCGCTGACGGCGGCCGAGGGACGGTTCCGGGAACTGGCCGCGCGGGCGGGCGGGGTGCAGGACGCGCTGGCCCGGACACGGGAACGGTACGGGCCGGGTGCCGTGGACGCCGTCCAGGGGTACGTCGAACAGGCCAAGGACCGGTTGGTGTTCGCGACCGGACGGCTCAACCAGGCCCGTCAGGACGCGGATTCGGGGGACGGGGACGGGTACCGGCGCGGGCTGCGCGCGGCCGAGGGCGCCGTGGCGCAGGCGGGGGTGCTGCTGGGCGCCGTGACCCGGCTGGTGGAGGAGGTGCGGGCGGCGGCGGGGCTGTTGCCGGCCGCGCTCACGGGCGCGGAGGCGGAACTGGCGGGGCTGCGGCGGACCGCGCTCCCGGCCCGGCAGGTCCACGCCGACGTGGTGCTGGCCGCCGTACGGGCGGAGCTGACCGCGGGGCCGTACGACCCGCTGGACGCCCTGCGCCGGGTGGTGCGGGCGGTGGAGGGGACGGGGGGCGGCCGGGCCGGGGTGATCGCGGCGGGGGCGGAACTGGTGACGCGCAGTGCGCTGCGCGCGGCGGACGACTTCGTCGGGGTGCACCGGGGGGCGGTGGGGGCGCAGGCGCGGGCGCTGCTGGCGGAGGCGGGGTCGGCGGCGCCCGCGGACGCCGACCGGCTGGCGCGGCGGGCGCGGGAGCTGGCCGGGCGGGACGTACGGGCGCACGGCAACTCGTTCGCCGGGGAGGCCGCGCACGAGAGCGGGCTGGCGGGGGTGGTGCTCGGGGGTGTGCTGCTGGGTGAGGAGGAGGACGGGGGGCCGGTGGTGGCCTTCGGCGGCCCGGACACCCGACGGCGACTGGGATAGCGGCGACAGGGGGTGAGGCGGTGCGACAAGGGGTGGAGCAGTACGGCACGGGTGGCGCGGTGCGACAGGGGGTGGGGGTGCGTGGTCGGGTGGGTGCGGGTGGGTTGTGGCTGGTCGCGCAGTTCCCCGCGCCCCTTTGGGGCACGTTCTTGCGGACGTCGGCTGTAGCGCCCCCGAAGGGGCGCGGGGAACTGCGCGAGCAACCCCCACCGCGCCGCACCGGACGACCGGCAGGAACCACCCCTTCTCAGAACAGGCTGAGCAGCGCCTCCGCAGGGTCGGTCAGGCCTGTCTCCCCGTCCGGCAGCGGCAGTTCGAACCACACCGTCTTCCCCCGCGGCGTCCGGCGTGAGCCCCACGCTGCGCTGAGCAGCCCGACCAGTTGCAGCCCGCGCCCGCCCTCGTCGGTGTCCCGCGCCCTGCGGCGGCGCGGCTGGACGAGGCCGGAGTCCCAGACCTCGCAGACCAGTGTGCGGTCGAGGAGCAGGCGGAGCCGTATCTCGCCCTCGCCGTACCGCAGGGCGTTGGTGACCAGCTCGCTGACCAGGAGCTCGGTCGTGTCGACCAGCGGTTCCAGGTCCCAGGTGAGCAGCTGGCCGCGCGCGTACTCCCGGGCCCGCCCCACACTGCGCGGCTCGCGCGGCAGCGTCCAGTCGCCGACCGACTCGGCCGGCAGTCCCTGGACACGTGCCATCAGCAACGCGATGTCGTCCTCGCCGTGGTGTGTGTCGAGGGTGTTGAGGACGTGGTCGCAGACGTCCTCCAGGGGCCGGGACGGGTCGGTGAGGGCGCCGACGAACGCCTGCAGGCCCTCGTCCAGGGGATGGTCGCGGGACTCGACCAGGCCGTCGGTGTAGAGCGCCAGGAGGGAGCCCTCGGGGAGGTCCACCTCCACCTCTTCGAAGGGCTCGCCGCCGACGCCGAGCGGCATGCCCGGCGGGACGTCGAGCATCAGGGCCGCCTCGCCGGGTTCGACCAGTACGGGCGGCAGGTGGCCGGCGTTGGCGAACGTGCAGCGCCTGGTGACGGAGTCGTAGACCGCGTACACGCACGTCGCGAGGTAGACCTCGGAGAGGTCGGCGTCCCGGGGCTGGCGGGCCGTGCGGGTGGCCTGCTGGACCCCGCCCGGCGTGCCCAGACCGCGGGCGATCTCGTCCAGCGCGGAGAGCACCTCCGCCGGTTCGAGGTCGAGCAGCGCCAGCGTGCGGACCGCCGTGCGGAGTTCGCCCATCGCGACCGCCGCGCGCAGCCCCCGGCCCATGACGTCGCCCACCACCAGCGCCGTACGGTGGCCGGGCAGTTCGATGACGTCGAACCAGTCGCCGCCGACCTCGGTCGCCGCGTTGCCGGGCAGGTAGCGGCAGGCGATGTCCAGGCCCGAGGCCTCGGGGTCACCGGGCGGCAGCAGGGACCGTTGCAGTATCAACGCGCGTTCGTGCTCGCGGCGGTAGAGACGGGCGTTGTCGATGCAGACGGCGGCGCGGGCGGCGAGTTCGACCGCGAGGTCCCGGTCGCGGTCCCCGAACGGTTCGCTGCCCTTGGTGCGGGCGAACTGGGCGAGGCCCACGACGGTGTCGTGGGCGACCATCGGGACGGCGAGCGTGGACTGCACCAGGCCGCCGTCCGAGGCGGGCACGTACTGCGGCCGGGCGGTGCGCAGGGCGTCCGCGCAGGGCGAGTTGAACGGGTAGTGGTGGACCGCGCCGACGGCGACCGGGGCGCCGCCGCCCACGAAGGGCGCGTCGGAGACCGCGCTGGCGAAGGCGACCCGGCGCAACTCCGCGCTGCCGTCGGCGAGTCCCGGCGGGGTCTCGTCGCCGGCCAGCAGCCCCTGGTAGAGGTCGACGGTGGCGAGGTCGCAGAAGCCGGGCACGACCACGTCGAGGAGTTCGCGGGCGGTGGTCTCCAGGTCGAGGGAGTTGCCGATGCGGGCCCCGGCCTCGTTGAGGAGGGCGAGGTTGCGGCGGGCGGCGGCGGCCTCCCGGGCGGCGGCACGGCGGGCGGTGATGTCGAGGCCCAGCCAGGCGATGCCGATGGGGCGGCCGGTGCCGCTGTGCACCCGGTAGAGGTTGATGGACCAGTGCCGGCGTTCCTCGGAGCCCGGCACGAAGCCCGTGACGTGCATGTCCGTGATGGAGTTGCCGCTCTCCAGGACCCGGCGCAGGGTGGCCGCGACCCGTTCCGCCTCCGAGCGCGGCAGGTAGTCGTGGACGCCCTTGCCCCGGTGGTCGTCGGGGGTGCCGCCGAAGATGGAGGAGAACCGCAGATTGGCGCGGCGGATCCGGAGGTCGGGGTCGATCAGCAGGAAGCCGAACGGAGATTGACCGAATATCGACTGCGAGGCGGCCAGGTCGGTCTCGATGCTGCGCAGGGTGCGGACGTCGACGACGATGCACACGGCCGCGTTCTCGCCCTCGGCGGTGCGGGTGGGCATGACGTAGACCTCGGCGAGGCCCTCCTCCCCGCGGGTGCCGTCGGGCCCGTCGGGCATCCGGAACGGGACCACCCCGGTCCACTCCCGCCCGTCGAGGATCTCGGCCATCTTCCGCTGACCGCGTTCGCGCAGGTCGGGGTCGATGAACGCCTCTATGGGGTCCATGCCGACGGCCCGCTCGGCGGGGATGCCGAAGATCTGCTCGGCGCGCAGGCTCCACTGGTCGACCAGCCCGCCGGCGCCGATGGAGAACGAGGCGACCTTGATGTAGTCGTAGATCGAGCCGGGCGGACTGCTCTGCCACATGGCGTCGCCGGGGACCGCGGCCTCGCCCGCCGTCCCCGCCCTCGCGCCGTCCGACGGGTCCTCGGACTCCGTGGCCTTAGCTGGTATCTCGCTCACGCGAACCGTCCCCTCCAGCTCACCGCGCCCGGCACCGGTCACCGGGTGCGGCTGCCCGCAGTATCCAGCACTACGGCGCCGCCTGACACGGTGTTCACGATCACAGCACGGTCCGGACGATTTCCGGACCGGACCGTGACAACACTTCCAGTCTTCTAACCAGGGAACACGTCCTCGAACCACGCTCTCCGGCACCCGTTGCCGGGCCACTCTCGCGAGTGGACGGCGGGGCACTGCGTGTACATCCCCTTCACCCGGTTCACCCGGGTACGGCCAGCTCGAACCAGACCGTCTTGCCGTTGACGCCGGGGCGGGTGCCCCAGCTGCGTGAGGAGCCGGCGACCAGTTGGAGGCCGCGGCCGCTCTCGTCGTCGGGGCTGGCGGCGCGCTCCCGCGGCGGGTCGGGGAGCGGGTCGGAGACCTCGACGCGCAGGGTGGCGCCGAGGTCGGCGGGCCGGACCAGGCGGACGCCGATGGGACCGGTGGCGTGCCGCATGGCGTTGGTGACCAGCTCGCTGACCAGGAGGGCCGTGATGTCGGCGAGGGGGTCGAGGCCCCAGCCGCGCAGTTGGTCTCGGACCGCGGTGCGGGCGGTGCGCACGGCGCCCGGTTCCGCGGGAAAGGTCCACTCGACGGTGTCACCTTCGGTGTCGATCACACCGATCACTTCCCGTGCAGCGTGCCCGCCCATGCCCGGTTTCATGGGGTTAATGGGCACATACCCGATATCCCTGGGGCAGTACCGCGCACGGGGGCGCACTGTGGTGCGGATGGCTTACGCCGGGGGCCGTACGACTACGAGTCCGTACGACTACGAGCCCGGGCGCCACCGGGCGGCGACCTCGCGGACCGCCGGGACGTCCTGGTCCAGCCAGTCCACGGACCAGAGCTGCTCCGGGGTCAGCCAGCGCAGTTCGTCGTGGTCCTGGAGGGGCTTGGGGGCGGCGGAGTCCTGGCACAGTTCGGCTGTCCACACCTGGAGGACGTACGGGTCCCGCAGCGGCCACTCTCCCGGTACGCGGGACACCGCCTCCGTCTCCACGCCCAATTCCTCGCGCAGTTCGCGTACCAGGGCGTGTTCGGGGGTCTCGCCGGGCTCCACCTTGCCGCCGGGCAGCTCCCAGCGGCCGGCCAGGTCCGGGGGCGCGCTGCGGCGGGCCGCGAGCAGGCGGCCGGCGTCGAGCAGGGCGGCTCCGACCACCACGATCCGTTCGCTCATGGTCCGGAGCCTACGGGAGGCTCAGTTGCGCAAGCCGCCGTCCCCGTTGCCGTTGCCGTGGCCGATGCGCTCGACCCAGTAGAGCTGTTTGTGCCCGCGGTCGTCGAGACTGTCGGCGATCTTCTGCGCCTCGGCCCGGGTCGCGTACCGGCCGACGCGGTACCGATTGCCGTTGTCGTCCTGCCGTATGACGAGCCAGGGGAGAGAGACCGTGCCTTCCGTCATCGCGCTCCTCCGTATCTCCCAGCTCCCGCCCATCCCCGCCCCGCTAAGGAAACCGCACTCCGCATATGCCCGAGCGTACGCCTAACCTTTACGCAGCGAACACGGCTTTTCACAAAGAGGTACGCAACCAGCCAGAACGGTGGGGGCGCACGAGGACGAGTGCGCCGTTCGGGCGCCTCGCGCTTCGGGTCCGGGGCATACCGGGGACAGCCGGGATCACCTGGGAGAACGGCCGGATCGCAGCGGCGCGGCCCAGGGCCGGACCTGGGCCGCACTGATACCGATCTCCGCAAGGGTGTGCGCTACTTCACGCACAGGTGGTACGCCCGCTACTTCACCGGCAGATGGTAGGAGGCGCGGTAGCGGTCCGCCGGGACGACGACGTCCGCCGTCTCCACCGGCCGGCCGGAGGCGTAGTAGGTCCGCTGGATCACCAGGACCACATGGCCGGGGACCCCGCCGAGCGTGAGCAACTCCTCGGCGAGGCCGGGGCGGGCGCCGACCTCCTCGGTGACGTTGTCCACGATGACGTCGATGGCGCGCATCCGCTCGACGACGCCCATCCCGCCGAGCGGGCCCTCCTCGGGCAGCATCACGGGGGTGCGGCCGGTGACGGCGAGGGGCTCCCAGGAGGTGGAGAGCATCATCGGCTCGCCCGCGTCCCGGAACAGGTAGCGGGTGCGCATCACCCGGTCGCCGACGTGGATGCCGAGCC
Organism: Streptomyces arenae; assembly: GCF_022343545.1. NCBI lineage: Bacteria > Bacillati > Actinomycetota > Actinomycetes > Kitasatosporales > Streptomycetaceae > Streptomyces > Streptomyces arenae. Next base: position 95,699 of record NZ_JAKQYH010000054.1, on the reverse strand, counting down.
GTTCGGCGATCGCGCTGCCCGCCTCGGCCTGCTCGCTGCTGGACTCCCAGGTGCCGCGCGCCGCCGCGTCGGCCTGCTCCTGCCGGAACGGCGTGGCGCCGCCCGCCGGGCGGTACCCGGAGCGGGCCACCCGCCGGGGCACGGGCCGCTCGCGCACGTACGTCCCGGAGCCGGAGCGGCCCTCCACCAGGCCCTCGGCCATCAGCACCTTGCGGGCCTCCAGGGCGACGGTGTCCGAGACGCCGTACTCCTCGCGGATGCGGGCCTGGGAGGGCAGCCGGGTGTGAGGGGGCAGCGAACCGTTGACGATCTTCTTGCGGAGATCACCCGCGACTCGCAGATACGCCGGCTGCTCACCGAAAGTCACTGGCCGCTCCCATCAGGTTGTACAGACAGCAACAGCGTGGCAACCGTGGGTTGAGCGGTGCAAGCAAAGGCCAGAGAATCACTCGATGTGATGACATGTGGCCGCGAGAGGCTTTACGCAGGCACTTTCTCCCCGTTATAGCGCCGCTCACACCTCGACGCCGGAGCCGCCCCCTCCGCTCCCCGAGCCGTCGCCCTCGCCGCCGCTGCCGTCCTCGTAGGCGGGCGGGACGGCGGTGAGGCCCAGAGCATCGCGTACGGTCACCGTGCGGTGCGGGTCGATCAGTTTGTACGCCTTGTCATAGTGCGTGAAGAACGTGTCCACGTCCGGCGCCTGCGCGGCCTTCGTCCACTCGGCGCGGGCCTTGTCGAGGTCGTCGACGAGCGAGGCGACCGGCTGCTTCGCGTCGGCGCCCCACCGGTGGGCGCGCAGCATCGCCGTCTGCTTGCCGAGCGCGGTGGCCATGCGGGCCGCCCACGCCTTGTTCCCGGACAGGTCGTCCTCGATGTACTCGGAGTCCGGCGCGGTGTCCAGCGCCGCGTTCAGGACGTGCGCGGCCTTCAGGTAGGCGAGTTGGTCGGCGGAGTAGGCCTCTGGGCCCTGGCGGTAGGAGTCGGTGAGCCGGCCGCCCCGGGTGGAGCTGCCGAAGACGCAGACGACGTCCCGGTCCCCGTCGGCCCAACTGTCCCGAGTGGGCGTGAAGTAGTACACGGCGACGTCGTCGGGGACCGCCCAGACGTCCAGGACGTAGGTGTCCTCCAGGCCGTAGCAGCGGTCGCCCGCGGAGTCGCCGACCGCGTCGTCGCCCGGGTAGCCGCTGCCGCCCAGCCGGTAGGTCGCGAAGACCTCGCCGTCGTGCCCGTCGTCGCAGGCCACGGGGGTGACATCGCCGACCAGGTCGTCGTCGAGCGCGTGGTCCGCGGTGTCGAAGCAGTCGCCCGTGGACAGCGACAGGCTGGAGCGCCCGCTCGCGCCCTCCTTGACGCCCTGCCAGAAGTCGGCGGCGCCGCCGGTGGCGAGCATCAGCACCAGCAGGCCCAGCCCGATCGCGGAGAACACCGAGCCGGTCACCGCCATCGCCGTACCGCGCTCGCTCCGCCTGCGGATCTGGACCAGGGCGACCACCCCCAGCACCAGCCCCACCCCCGGCAGACAGCACAGCAGCCCGAGCACGAGGGAGGCGATGGCGAGGCCGTTGACGGGCGCCTGGGCGGGGTACGGACCGTAGCCCTGGCCCCAGGGCTGGTACGGCGAGGGGTACGGCGGCGGCTGCTGCTGTCCGTACGGCGCCTGCTGGTACTGCGGGTACTGCGGCAGGCCCGACTGAGGCGGCTGATACGGCCCTTGTGGCTGGTGGGGGCCGGGGGGCGGAGGTATGGACACCGGTACCGTGCTCCTGAGGGGGCGTCTGGCCGCGTGGAAACGGACGGCTGAACTGACGTACGACTGCGCGCATCGTAAGCGCGCCATGATCGGGGGCGGAACGAGGGTGCGGACGGCGTCGGGACGGCCGCGGCGGGCATCCCGGCGGGGTTCCGCGGCCGGGCCCGGTCACCGGGTCACGGATGCCCTGCCCGTTCCCGAGTGACCCTGAGTGTCCCGAGTGTCCCTGTCCCGAGTGTCCCTGGGAGGACGACGAATGAACGACACCGTCAGCGCCGTCAACGCGCTCACCGCACGCTGGGCCCGGCAGACCAGACAGGGCACGGTCTTCTCGGCCGCCGGTGTCTGGCCGCTGCTCGCCTTCCTCGCCGCCGGCGCCACCGGGCCCGCCCGCGACGAGCTGACCAGGGCCGTAGGACTGCCGGCCGACCGAGCCGCGTCCGGTGCGCGGGAGTTACTCGACGGGCTCGACGCGATGTCCGGCGTGGCGTCGGCGCTGGGGCTGTGGACCGACCGTGCGCTGGAGCTGCGCGAGCAGTGGGCGGCCGGGCTCCCCGCCGACGCGCACGGCGTGCTCGGCCCCGACGCGGCGGCCTCCCGGGAGGCGCTGGACGCGTGGGCGGCCAAGCGCACCGGCGGGCTGGTCGAGCGGATGCCGGTCCAACTGCCCGAGGGGGCCCGGCTGGTCCTGGCGACCGCGCTCGCGCTGCGCACGGAGTGGCGGCACCCGTTCCGGGAGACCGTACTGCGGCCCGGCTCCGGGCCGTGGCAGGGCCGTACGCTGGCCGGTCTGCACCGCAGCAGTGTCCGCCCGGACCGGCTCGGGGTGGCCACGGGCCCGGACGGACCGGTCACCACCGTGAAGGTGCCCGGCGGTGACGGCCTCGACGTGCATCTCCTGCTCGGCGCGGAGGGGATGGCGCCCGGGGAGGTGCTGAGCACCGGTATCGGCGTCCTGGAACGCGCCCTGCCGGTGACGACCGGCGGCCTGCTCCCCTACGGGGCCGCGGGACCCGGCGTGGCCGTGGAGCGGCAGCCGTCGGTAGATCCGGATCCGACGCGGCTGGATGTGACGACCGTCGGCTTCGCGGTGCGCGCGGACCACGATCTGCTGCAACTGCACGGCCTGTTCGGGCTGTCCACGGCCGCCGACGCCCGCGAGGGGCACTTCCCCGGGGTCTGTGCGGCGCCGCTCGCCATCGGGGCGGCCGGGCAGTCCGCGGTCGCGGAGTTCGGCCCGCTGGGCTTCCGGGCGGCCGCGGTGACGGCCGTGGTGGCGGCGCCGGGCGGCGGGCCGCCGCGGTACCGGCACGAGTCCACCGTGGTTCGGGCCGTCTTCGACCGGCCGTTCGGCTTCCTCGCCGTGCACCGCGACACCCGCCTGGCCCTGGCGGCAGGCTGGGTCACGGACCCGACAGCGGCGGGCTGAGCGACGCGGGGTCCGCGGGGCGGGCCGCGGCGGCGGGTCGCCGGGCGGCGGCAGGGGCGTGGGGGCTGGTCGTGCGGTTCCTCCCCCAGCCTTCGGCCGGGGGACCCCCAGCGCCCCTACGGGGCACGCTGGTGCCGGCCGTGAGACGCGTGGGCGCCGGCGGGTCCTGTCGCTCAGTCGGCCCGTGTGATGCGCAGGCGGAGGGTGCGGGCCTCGGGGCGCAGCGCGAACTCGGGCCACACGTCCGGTCCGCAGGCCCGGGAGCCGAGGCCGTGCTGCGCCGCGTCGATGATCAGGTGGCTGGTGGTGGACTCCGGGAGTTCGAAGGGGTGGGCGGCCCGGGCGAGCTGCTGCGGGGTGTGCCGGGCGAGGGTGAAGCCGGGGCGGCGCCCGCGGAGGTCGGGCAGCGCCGTGACGCGCAGGACGTCGGTGGCGCCGCTGGTCAGTGTGAGGTGCCGGAGCGCGGAGCGGTGGCCGGTCTCCTGGGGGCGCGCGTACTCCACGGAGAGGTCGGCCACGCCGGCCGAGAAGTGACCGGTGCGGGCCGCGCGCATGCTGTCGGGGTAGGACTCCAGCGGGCCGAGGCCGAACCAGCGGGCGCCGTCCACGGGGGCCGTCGCGTCGGGCAGTTCGAAGCGCACCCCGATCCGCGGCCACACCGTCCGCCAGCCGCGCGAGGGTTCGATCTCCACCCGCAGTTCCAGCTCGCCGTCCTCGACCGTCCAGACCGACTCCACCGTGACCGCCAGGGCGGAGTCCGCGGCGGAGACCCGGTCGACGGTGCGCAGGGCGTCGGTGGCGTGTTCCACGCTGATCCGCCGGGTGGTCAGCCGGTCGAGTCCGTCGCGCCGCCAGAGTTCGGCGCTGGACACCTCGGGGAGACTGGCGTCGCTGCCCTCCAGCCGGTCGGCGGTGCCCTCGTCGTTGTCGGTGGGCGCCCGGAACAGCTCCAGCCGCGGGCCGCTCACCGGGCGTCCGGCGAGGCGGGTGAGGGCGCCGCCGGTGAACTCGGCGATGCCGAGGGTGAGGGTGCCCTCGCCCGGCCGCCAGCCGGTGCGGGGCCGGACCGCGGGCACCGGCCGCCGTACCGAGCAGTCCAGTTGGGCGGTGGCCACCTCGTGTCCCTCGGGGGCCCAGGCGGTCTCCGCCGCGAGCACGGCCTCGACGGTCAGCCAGGTCTCGGCGTCGGCTGCCACCGGCAGCGGCGGCAGCGCCACCCGGGCCGACTCCCCCGCCGCCACCGCGGGCACCTCCAGGTCCCCCGCGTCCACGGGGGTTCCGTCGTGTTCGACGCGCCAGCGGAACCGCAGGTCGGAGGTGTCGGCGGAGTGCCGCAGGTTGGTGACGGCGAGCTTGCCGCCGTCGAAGGCGAAGCGGACCGGCTGCACGACCGCCTTGAACTCGTACAGGCCGGGCGTCGGCACGTCGTCGCTCAGCACCATGCCGTCCATCACGAAGTTGCCGTCGTGGACGACCTCCCCGAAGTCACCGCCGTAGGCGTAGAACGGCGTCCCGTCCGGGGCGGTGGCCGCGATGCCGTGGTCGCGCCACTCCCAGACGAAGCCGCCGTGCAGCCTCGGGTGGCGGTGGACGAGTTCCTCGTACTGGTCGAGGGCGCCGGGGCCGTTGCCCATCGCGTGGGCGTACTCGCACAGCAGGAACGGCTTGGTGCGCTGCCGGGCGCCCTGGGCCGGGGTGCAGCCCAGCAGCGGGGCGGTGGAGCCGTCGGTGCCGATCTGCTCGGTCTCCGGCACCGTCGAGTACATCCGGGAGTACACGTCGGTGTAGTCGCCGGTGTAGTCGCCCTCGTAGTGCACGGGACGCTCGGGGTCGCGGGCGTGCACCCAGGCCGACATGGCGGCGAGGTTGGCGCCGGTGCCGGCCTCGTTGCCGAGCGACCAGAGCACGACGGCGGGGTGGTTCTTGTCCCGTTCCACGGTGCGCTCGACGCGGTCCAGGCAGGCGGCACGCCAGGCCGGGTCCTCGGTGGGGTTGCCGGCCCAGCCGACCTTCTCGAAGCCATGGGTCTCCAGGTCGCATTCGAGGACGACCCAGAAGCCGAGTTCGTCGGCGAGGTCGAGCAGCCGGGGGTGCGGCGGGTAGTGGCTGGTGCGGATGGCGTTCACGTTGAACCGCTTCATCCGGGCCAGGTCCGCGCGGGCGTGCGCCTCGTCGAAGACCCGGCCGCGCTCGGGGTGCGCCTCGTGCCGGTTCATCCCGTGGAAGACCACCCGGCGCCCGTTGACCAGGAACCGGTCCCCGCGGATCTCGACGGTGCGGAAGCCGACCCGCAGCGCGATGCTCTCGGCGGCCGAGGACACGGTCGCGTCGTACAGCCGGGGCAGCTCCGCCGACCACGGCTCCACGGCGGGCACCTCGACCGGCGCCACGTCGGCCGGTGTCTCCCAGACCTGCTCGACGCCCAGTCCGGGGATGCGCAGGGTGACCGGGAAGGCGCTCGCGTCGGCGGTGATCTCCGCCTCGACGCGGCCGCGCCCGTCGTCGTACCCCGTCCGCAGCCAGACGTCCTCGATGCCGCCGGCCGGGCGGGCCAGCAGGGTGACGTCCCGGAAGATGCCCGGCAGCCACCACTGGTCCTGGTCCTCCAGGTAGCTGGCCGCCGACCACTGGTGCACGCGGACGGCGACGACGTTGTCACCGGGGCGGACCGCGGACGTCACGTCGAACTCGTGGGCCAGCCGGCTGCCGCTCGCGCTGCCGATCTCGACGCCGTTCACCCACACCCGGAACAGCGATTCCACGCCGTCGAACCGCAGCAGGACCCGCTCCGCGTCCGCCCAGTCCCCGGGCAGGTCGAAGTGGCGGCGGTAGTCGCCGGTGGGGTTCTCGTCGGGGACGTGCGGCGGGTCGATCGGGAACGGGAACTGGATGTTCGTGTAGATGGGGCGGCCGTAGGCGCCGTCGCCCTCCAGCACCCAGTGGGCGGGCACCGGGATGCCGTCCCAGCCGCCGTCGTCGAACTCCTCGGCGGCGAAGTCCTCGGCCACCGCCGCGGTCGGCGACAGGCGGAACCGCCAGGGTCCGTTCAGGGTGCGGGACGGGGCGTCGGAGTGCAGCCAGGAGCGGGCCGGGCGCAGGGCGCCGTGCCAGGGTGCGGGGTCCGATACGTACGTGGCGAGCGGGGAGGGCAAGAGGTCACAACTTTCTTGTCGGTGGGGGGTGTCGGGGGCTAGCGGAGGACGACGGTGCGGATCTCCCAGGGGCCGAGGGCGAGTTCCAGCCCGTCGCGCACCGGCTCGGCGGCGATCGGCCGGCCGAGCAGGTCGACGGTGACGGCTTCGGTGAAGGCGCCGGTCACGCGGACGGTCGAGGGGGTGTCGCGCAGCGCGGCCAGCCGGACCTCGGTGCCGGGTCCGTGGTCGGGGTCGCCGACCCGGCGGATGCTCGACACCTGGACGTCCGGTCCGTCGACCCGTACCCCGGCGGTGTCCGGGGGCAGCTGTCCGCCGCCGGGCGCGGTCCCCCGGGTGACGAGCACGTCAGCGCGGAACTCCTCGGCGAGGGCGACCGCGTTCGCGCCCCGCCAGCCGGTCGCCGAGGGCAGCACGGCGAACCGGTTCTCGATGCGCATGCCCAGCTCCTGGGCGCCCGGCGCGGGGATCTCGCTCGCCGCCGGTTCGTCGCGCAGGGGGTGGATGTTGACGCTGATCGAGCCGATGGCGCGCAGCAGGGTGACGGCGAGTTCACGGCCGTCGTCGACGAGTTCGTACTCGGCGGAGTGGTCGAGCAGGACGGTGGCCGGGCCCGCCGCCACGAAGGAACTCGCGGGGAAGGTCGGGATCGGGTACTCGCCCCAGCCGCCCTCCGCGGTCAGCCCGCGCTCGGTGACCGCGAACTGTCCGGCCGACGCGGACGTGGTCACGGGCCGGGGCAGCGGGACGTGGAGGCGCAGCCGGTGGTCGGCGGAGCGGTTGAGGAACGCCGTGGAGATCCGGACGAACGGCTCGCCCGCGCGGACCTCCACGAGCATGTCCACGTGGGTCGGTACGGTACGGCCGGACCGCCGGTCCCGGTCGCCGGCGGCGAGCGCCTCGGGCCAGTCGTAGACGCGGGTGACGCGCAGCCGGGCCCGCAGCGGGCCGCTCTCCACCTGTTCGACGTCGACCTGGGCCGGCTCGGACACCGGTACGTCGTGGGCCGGCGGGGCGTAGTTGTAGCTGTCGCCGCGGTCCCCGCCGTCGACCAGCCGGCCGACCCCCGTGAGCACGGTGCCGTCGGCACCGGTCACCGTCAGGGTGCCGTCGGCGGCGACACGGACCCCTACGAGACCGTTGGAGAGGCTGTCGGCCGTCGCGGTGGCGGGAGCCGGCACCGGGAGCGGTGCCGCGTCGCCGTGGCGGGCCGGGGTGTCCGGGACCGGCGCCACCCGGAAGGCCGCCAGTCCGCAGGCCGGGACCGGGACGGCCGCCAGGGCGGTGGCGCGGGGCTGGGCGAGGGTCCGTACCCGCCACTGCCCGGGGTGCGCGGCCGCCGCGGCGGCCACCTCGCCGCGCAGGGTCATCAGGTCGAAGGGCCCGGCCGGTACCTCGGCGAGGTGGAAGACCAGGGAGTTCGGAGTGAGTTCACAGCGGTCGATCAGCAGGCCGAAGAGTTCGCGGCGGTGGATCCGGCGCAGCACCCGCTCCAGCTGCGCGGCGTCGAGCCGTTCGTCGCTGAGGACGGTCGGGGCCTGCGAGACCGGCTGCACGGGGTGGACGGCGCCGTCGGCGGTGGTCGCGACCAGCGTGCTGCCCTCCGGCGCGGCCACCACGTCCACCTCGACCAGCGCGGTGCGCGGCACCGGCAGCGGGTTGGCGGCCAGGTGGGCGTCGCCCGGCACCCGGGCGGCGGGTTCGGCGAGGGCCGTGTCCCGGACGGCGCGGGCGGTCTGCGTGGCCTCGGCGAGGCGGGCGGCGACCTGGTCGCAGGTCTCGTCGGTGCCGGAGCCGACCACCGAGTCGTGCGCGGTCGACTCGATGATCTTGTGCCAGGCGAGGGCGAGGAAGTTCGTCTCGTCGCGCGTGGACCACAGGGCGTTCATCCGCTCGGCGTGGTCCACGGTCCGCTCGGCGAGGGCCATCCGCTGCTTCAGGCCGAGCCGCACGGACAGCACGCCCGGCAGGATGTTGCCGCGTACGTGGCTGCGCAGTTCACCGGTGACGACGGCGGTCGCCGGGTCCCGTACGTGCTCCCGGATGTACTCGTCGAGCGTGGCGACGGTGATCGGCCGCTCCTCGCTGGAGGCCTGCCGCAGCCAGTCCACCAGCCGCGGGTCGGGCGCGTTGTGGTCGGTGCCCGACATGGCGAGCACCGGGTCGCCGCCCCACCGCCCCGCCGTCATCCCGGCGTACTCGGCGAGCGCGCCGCGGATCCGGTCCGGGACCAGCAGGACGTCGAGCCCGTTGTCGTACCCGTCGAACAGGAACTCGGTGCGGACCTCGGAGCCGTCCGGGGCGCGCCAGCGGAAGGCGTGGCCGTCGACCGTGCCGGGGACCCCGCGCCACAGCGCCGCGTGTGCGATGCCGGCCCTGGCCAGGATCTGCGGCATCTGCGCGATGTGGCCGAACATGTCCGGCAGGTAGCCGACGGGCATCGCGCCGCCGAGCCGTTCGGCCGCCGCCCAGCCCATCTGGAGGTTGCGGACGATGGTCTCGCCGGAGCAGAGGAACTCGTCGAGGAGGATCAGCCAGGGGCCGACGGCGAGCCGGCCCTCGCGGACCAGGGCCGCGAGCCGGTCCCGGTGTTCGGGGCGCATCTCCAGGTAGTCCTCGACGGCGGCCATCTGCCCGTCGACGGTGAACCGGAAGTCCGGGTCGGCCTCGGCCGTCTCCAGCACGGTGTCGAGGGCGGTGACGAGCCGGTGCCGGAACACCTGGAACGGCTCGTACCACTCCCGGTCCCAGTGGAAGTGGGGCACGAAGACTGCCGGGTCGGGCATGGCGGAGGGCACCTTCTGTTCGGGGGCGGGCGTCACTTGAGGGAACCGGCGGCGAGTCCGGACCGCCAGAACCGCTGGAGGAGCACGAACACGACGATCACCGGCAGGACGGAGACCAGCGAGCCGGTGATGATGGACTGCTGGAGCAGCGGGGCGCGGGCGGTCTGGCCGTTCCACTCGTACAGGCCGAGCGTGATCGGGAACAGGGACTCCTTCTGCAGCATCACCATCGGCAGGAAGAAGTTGTTCCAGATGGCCACGAACTGGAACAGGAAGATGGTCACCAGGGCCGGTGTCATCAGCCGGAACGCGACCGAGAAGAACGTGCGGAACTCGCCCGCGCCGTCCAGCCGCGCGGACTCCAGCAGTTCCTGCGGGACCGCCGCGTCGGCGAAGATCCGGGCGAGGTAGACGCCGAACGGGCTGACGATGCTGGGCAGGAAGACCGCGAGGTAGGTGTTGACCAGGCCGGTCGCCGAGAACAGCAGGAACAGCGGGAGGGCGAGCGCGGTGGTGGGCACCAGGACCCCGCCGAGGATGACGGAGAACAGGAACTCCCGGCCCCGGAACCGGAACTTGGCGAGGGCGTAGCCGCACAGCGCGGAGATCAGGGTGCCGACGGCGGCGCCCAGCACCGCGTAGAGCACGGTGTTCAGGGCCCAGCGGCCGAAGATGCCGTCGCTGCGGGTGAACAGGGTGCCCAGGTTGTCGAACAGGTCGAAGTGCGAGAACAGCAGGCCGTTGGTGGCGGCCAGGTCGCCCTGCGGCTTGGTCGACGCGACGACGAGGAAGTAGACCGGCAGCAGGAAGTAGACGGCCAGCAGCAGCATCAGGGCTGTGGCGGCCGTACGGCTGACCCGGCTTTCACGCATCACGGAGGGGTTGCTCACAGTCCGGCCTTCTTCGAGGTCAGTCGCATGAAACCGAAGCTCAGGACGAAGGTGATGACGGCGATGACGACCGAGATGGCCGCCGCCTGCTGGTAGTTGTTCCCGGAGGCCACCGTGTAGGCGAGCATGTTCGGGGTGAACGTGCTGGAGATGTTCGAGGAGATCTGGCGCAGCACGGCCGGCTCGGCGTACAGCTGGAGCGTGCCGATGATCGAGAACACGGTGGTCAGCACGATCGACGGCGCGATGATCGGTACCTTGACCCGCCAGGCGATGACCCAGTTGGAGGCGCCGTCGAGCTTGGCGGCCTCGTAGAGCTCCTGCGGGATCGACTGGAGCGCCGAGAACATGATCAGCATGTTGTAGCCGGTCCACAGCCAGGTGGAGACGTTGGCGGCGGACCAGAGCACGGCGCCGGGACCGAGGAAGTCGGGGTGCAGCCCGATGCCGTCCAGCAGGTCGACGACCGGGCTGAGCTGCGGCGAGTACAGGTACGACCACATGATCGCGGCGATCACGCCGGGTACCGCGTACGGCATGAACGCCACGATGCGGAAGAAGCCCTTGGCCCGCAGCAGGGGCGTGTCCAGCAGCAGCGCGATGACCAGCGCCACGAACAGCATGACCGGCACCTGCACGATGCCGAACAGCCCGATGCGGCCGATGCTCGACCAGAACTCGGTGTTCTGGAACACCTGCCCGTACTGCTCGAAGCCGCCGAAGGTCGTGTACGACGTCCCGTACTGCCCGCCGGAGCGGCGCACCACGCGGAAGCTCTGCCACAGCGCGTAGCCGACCGGCACCAGGTAGAACAGCAGGAACGGCAGGAAGAACGGGGTGACGAAGGCGGCGACGGTGCCCAGCCGGGGGCCGCCGCCACCCGGTCGGCGGCGGCGGTTCCCGGTCGGCGCCACCGCGTGGGCCGGGCGGGTAGCGATGTCGGTCATACGGCGGTCACTTGCCTGCCTCGGCCGGGATGGCCTGGTCCTTCATCGACTTCAGCGCGGCGGCCTGGGCGGCGGCGAGCGCGTCGTCGAGGGTGCCGCTGCCGCCCGCGGCCTTGGCCATCGCGTCCTGGAGCGCCAGGTTCACCGTCTTCTGGGTGGGGCCCCAGGCGAAACTGGTGTCGATCTTCTTGGAGGAGTCGGCGAAGACGTCGAAGATCTTCTCGTTGCCGTAGTACGGCACGCCCTGCTTCAGCGCCGGCAGGTCCAGCCCCGCGGTGGCCGCCGGGTAGAGGCCGCCGAGCTTGTTCTCCAGGGCCAGGGCGTCCGGGTCGGTGTTGAGCCAGGTGTTGAACTCCACCGACTCGTACAGGTGCTTGCCGCCCTTCATGAAGGCGACGGTCGAGCCGCCCCAGTCACCGGAGGAGCCGCTGGTGCCCCAGGTCGGCATCGGCACGATGGTCCACTTCCCGGCCTGCTTGGGCAGGTTGTCGCGGAACATGCTGTAGCCCCAGGCGGCGCCGACGTAGGTGGCGATCTGGTCCTTCTGGTAGGCGGCGTACATCTGCGTCGAGCCGTGCGCGAGGTCGGTGCGCACGACCTTCTCGGAGATCAGCTTCTGCCAGTAGTCGGCGACCTGCCGGCTCTGCGCCGAGTCGACACTGACCTGCCACTTGTCGCCGGCGTAGCCGTACATCTCGGCGCTGTTCTGCCACAGCAGCCCGTTGAACCACTCGGCGTTGTTCGGGTCGAAGAACGTGATGTCGAGCGCGGGGTCCGCCTTGTGCAGCTTCTGGGCCGCCGTCGCGTACTCGTCCCAGGTGGTGGGGACGGCAACGTTGTACTTCTTGAAGAGGTCGCTGCGGACGTAGAGGGCCATCGGGCCGGTGTCCTGCGGGATGGCGAAGACGCCGGTGCCGCCGAAGCTGGTCTGCGACCAGGTCCAGGGGACGAACTTCGACTTGGCGGCGGTGGCCGCCTTGCAGGCGGAGGCGTCCACGAAGGCGCTCTGGGTGCGCAGGTTCGGAAGTTCGTCGTAGCCGACCTGGGCGAGGTCCGGCGCCTTGTTCGCCTTGAGGGCGTTGCCGAGGGTGCCGTACTGGTCGTTGGAGATGTTCTTCGTCTCGACCTGGACGTTCGGGTGCTGCTTGTTCCAGAGTGCGACGACCTTGTCCATGCCCGGCACGGTGTTCCAGTACTGGAGGGTGACCTTGCCCTTCGCCGGGGCGCAGGACGAGCCGGACGCCTGGTCCGACGAGCCGGACGAGGAACACCCGGCGAGTACGACGATTCCGGCCGTGGCGGTCGCGACGGCGAGGCGGGTGCGCGTGACTGTGGTGCTCATATCTTCCGTTCCAGAGATCGTCCGGCGAGAGGGGCCGGGCGGGTCGACGTTGACACCTGGAGGCGGATGCCTTCTGGTCGGAGTGCTCCTGTCCGGACTGCTCCCGGCGGGAGTGCTCCTGGTTGGAATGTGGATCCGTGAGCGGTACCGTGAGCGCTCACGGGAGCGGTAACGGGCGGCGATCTGGAGTGTGGGCTCAGGCCCGCCGGAGTGTCAAGGCTCAGGAACCGGGACACGGCATACTCGGTGTCCCTGCGACGGCCCCGGGACCGGGCCCGTCGGCAATTTCGCGGAGGTGAGTGATGGTGTCGTCGGGGACCGGACCCCGCAGGGTGACGATCGACGACGTGGCCGAGGCCGCCGGCGTGTCCCGGCAGACCGTGTCACGGGCGCTCAACGACAAGGGCGAGATCGGCGTCTCCACCAAGCAGCGCGTCCTCGACGCGGCCCTCGAACTGGGCTACCGGCCGAGCCGGTTCGCCCGGGGACTGGTACGGCAGGACACGTTCAGCGTCGGCCTGGTGATCCCGGACCTGCTCAACCCGTTCTTCACCGAGGTCGCCGCCGCCGCGCTGGACGCGGCCCGGGGCCGTGGCTGGCACGTGGTGGTCTACGACACCGGCGACCGCGTCGAGGAGGAACGCGGCACCCTGGAGGTGATCGCCTCCCAGGTGGACGCGGTCGTGGGCTACCTGAGCCTGCCGGAGGACGAGATCGCCCGGCTCACCCGGGGGCTGCCCGTCGTCCTCATCGACCGCAAGCACCGCACCGAACGGTTCAGTTCGATCCGGATCGACGGCGAGGCGGGCGTCCACGCGGCGATCCGGCACCTCGCCGCGGCGGGGCACCGGCGCATCGGCATGCTCGACCACGCCGAACGGTCCGAACCGAGCGTCCGGCACGAGTGGTTCGACGCCGCGATGGCCGCGTGCGGGCTGGACGCCGGTTCGGTGGCCCGCGCCGACCAGAGCGTGGAGGGCGGGGAACAGGCGCTCCAGGAACTCCTCGCGGTCCACCCCGAACTGACCGCCGTGTTCATCTTCAACGACATCATCGCCTTCGGGGCGTTGCGCGCCGCGCGCCGGCTGGGCCGCTCGGTCCCCGGAGACCTCGCGGTGATCGGCTTCGACGGCCTGCGGCTGGGCGCGCTCGTCGAGCCGCCGCTGACCACGGTGGCCCTGGACACCCGCGGCCTCGGCGCGCTCGCGGTCGAACAGGCGGCGCGGCTGCTGACCGGGAGCGGCCCACTGCACGCCGACGAACTGGTGGTGGGGGCCGAGCTGCGACTGCGGGAGTCGGGGTAGCGGCTCACTCTTCGTCGTACCAGGTGAAGAAGCCGTCGGTCCACGTCCGCTCGTCCACGTCCACCGGCGAGACCTCCAACTCGGCTTCCGGCGGGCCTTCGTGATACGCCGAGGCCGCCGCGTGGGCCTGCTCCTCGGAGCGGAACGCGCCCAGGATGACGACCTCCTCACCGTGGCCGGGCTCTTCCAGGATCCGGAAGAGCAGATGCAGGTCCATGGGCAGGCCTTCCGCGGCCGGCCCGTGGTCCAACTCCAGCGGAACGACCAGGAAACCGTCCGGAGATTCCCTGAACCCGGGGAGTTCCGCGGTGACGGCCTGGGCCCGCGCCGCCCGCTCCGGCGTCGAGAACACCCCGATCAGCTTGAAGTCGGCGCTCCCGTCGTCGAAGTCATGGAGGTGGATCAGTGCGTGGACCGCGGTCATGGGTCAGGCCTCCGCTCTCTCGACCCGGTTCCCGTCCGTCATCCCGAGGCGGGCCTGTTCCTCCTCGACGATCCGGCGCGCGAGGTCGGCGTCCGACACGTCGATCGCGTCCGGGGTGGCCTCGGCCACCGCGCTGCGGCGGGCGTAGGCGTCGAACAGGCGGGTCTTCCGCTCCAGGATCCGCACCAGGCGTTCGTCCACTCCCCCGGTGGCGAGCAGCCGGTGCACGCGCACCGGCCTGACCTGCCCCATCCGGTGGGCCCGGGCCACCGCCTGGTGCTCGATGGTGGGCTTGACCTGGGGTTCGCAGATCACGACCACGGAGGCCGCCTGCATGTTCAGGCCGACGCCCGCCGCCTGCATCTGCGCCAGGAGCACGGCGGGGCCCGGGGCGGCGGCGTACTCGTCGACGATCTGCTGCCGCCGGGCCGCGGGCACGGCGCCGGTGAGGGGGCCGAAGACCGCGGTGCCGTCGGCGAGCGCTGCCCGGACCACCTGGAGGACGTCCTTGAAGTAGGAGAACACCACGGTCTTCTGCCCGTTCTCGCCGGCCTCGCCGACGATCTCCAGGAGCCGCTCCAGCTTGGCCGACCGCTCCGGGCACGCGTACGCGGCCCTGCGCATCGCCATGAAGTTCCCGGTGCGCACGGCCTCGCGGTACGCCTCCTCGTCCGCGGCGCTCAACTCCTCCCACTCGTCGGTCCGCTGCAGGCTCGGGAGTTCCGTCAGCACGTCCTGCTGATTGCGCCGCAGGTAGACGGGGGCGACGGCCTTGCGGAAGGCGACCGAGCCGGCCAGGGCGTCCCGGTCTTCCAGGGCCTGCGCGACACCGCGGTCGAGCATCCCGACCAGGTTGCGGAACTCCGCGACCCGGTTCTCCATCGGGGTGCCGGTCATGAAGAGGGTGCGCTCGCACCGCTCGGCCCACTGGGCGACCGCCTGGGACCGCTTGGTCTTCGGGTTCTTGACGGAGTGCGCCTCGTCGACCACGAACAGGCCGACCTCGCCGCCGTTCGGTGCGGGGAATCCGCGCAGGGCGTCGAACGTGGTCACCGCGACCCCGCCGCGCCGCATCCAGTCGGCGAACCCGTCCTGCCGGTCCGGGCCGTGCAGCAGCAGGACGCGCAGGGCGCTGCGGGCCTCGATCTCCCGGGTCCAGTTGACGAGGACGCTCGCCGGGCACACCACCATGAAGTGGCTCCGCCCCTCGGCGGCCAGGTGGGCCAGCACGGCGATCGCCTGGATGGTCTTCCCCAGGCCCATCTCGTCGCCGAGGATCACGTTGCGCTGCGCGAGGGCGAACCGCGCGCCGAACGCCTGGTAGCCGCGCAGGGAGACCCGCCGGTGCGAGTCGTCGAGGCGCTGGGTCCGTACCCGCTCGGCGATCTCGTCCGGCAGGAAGCCCTCGGCGGCGGCGGTGTCGGGCGCCCGCCCGGAGATCTCGGCGAGCAGGCCGTAGTAGTCGGCGGAGCGCAGTTCGAAGTCCGCCCAGGCGGCGAGGTCGGACGAGGGTCCGCGGAGCAGGTCCACCGAGGCCTGCGCGAACAGTCCGGGCAGTTCCGCCCGCTCCGCCTCGTCCAGCAGCGAACGGATCTCCGTCACCGCCGCCATGGCCCGCGCCTTCTTCTCCCGGCCCGCCAGGAGCATCCGGAACCACCCCGCGGCGGGCCCGGCGTCGGCCAGCAGCGGGCCCAGCCGCTCGGTCAGCGCACCGGCCCGGTCGACGGCGCGCCGCGCTTCCGGGCCCGCCTCCACCAGGACGTGCAGGGCCATGACGAGCGCGGTGGTCTCCGGCTCCGGCCGGTCCACGTCGATGTGGACGGCCACCGTCTCGTGCACGGCGTCGGAGAGCCTGCGGGCCGCGGCGAGCATCTGGTCGACGGTGCGCTGTCCCACGCCGGGGATCTGCCGCAGCCGGTAGGAGCCCGCGTCGAGCACCGCGCCCACCGTGCGCAGCCCGCTCTGCTCGACACCGCCCAGCCGCAGCCGGCCTTCGGTGACGTCCTGGAGCCGGGCGACCGGTATGGCGTCGAGTTCCCGGCGCACCACCGCGTCGTGGATCGGCGTCAGCACGGCCTGTACCGCCTCGACGGCCCTGCCGTGGTCCGCGACCACGTTCCGGGCCGCTTCGCACAGCCGCGCACCCCGCCCGACCGCCGCCCGCTCGTCCCGCCCCACGCGCCCCCGCCCCTCACTCGCCGTCCCCGCATCCTCCCACCGTGTGCGGGTGACGGGGCTCGGGTCGGGTCGTCAGTTCGTCGCCGTGGGCCCGCGCGAGGTGCGGTCGCGCCAGCGGGTGACCAGCCACAGGACGTTGACGCCGCCCAGGGTGACGAGCACCGCAGCCGCATCGGCATTGCGCGCGAGGCCGTGGCCGGGTCCCAGCCCGCGGGCCGCGCGGACCAGCAGGGTCACGTCGGCGGGGAGGGTGACGGCGGCCATGAACGCCAGGCAGGCCACCGTGCCGGTCACGAGGATCACGCTGTAGAGACGGACGGCCCGGCGCTCGTGCGGGGGCAGCCCGGTACTCGGATCGGCGGACGGGCCGGTGCTCTGCCCTTCGGGCGGATCGGTGCTCGATGCGGCGGGCGCGGGGGCGGTCACGGCACGGTGTCGCGGCCGGAGCGTCCGCCGGTACCGGTAGCGGGCGTAGGCGAGTCCGTCGCCGTACAGGTTCCGGCAGCCGGTGAGGTCCTGGAGGACGAAGTACAGGTCGGTCCGGGTGAACACCATGAGCTGGAAGGGCAGCGGCATCAGCGCGATCAGCAGGCCCGCGGCGGCGAGGCGGTGTGCCGTCGTACCGGTGTCCGTGCAGGCGAGGGTGAGGACCAGGGCCGACGCGACGGACAGGTTGAGGGCAATGCCCGCCAGGTAGGACGTCAGCCGGTGGCGGCGGGGCGCCAGTTCGATGCCGCTGATGTCGGTCTGCATGACGAGGAACTGCAGCCGGGTGCCCAGGCGTATCCTCCCGGGCACACCCGCGGCGCGCGCGGTGACCAGATGCGCCAGTTCATGGGCGAACAACAGCGTCCAGCCGGCCGCCGCCCCGGTCAGCAGGACCAGGCTTCCGTGCGGGCTCCACAGTAGGTCGTGATAGCCCGGCAGCAGGTCGGGGCGACGGATCAGGACGAGGAGGGCGGCCAGCACCAGCAACGCGACGAGCACCGGGAGGGCGGGGTGCAGGGCGTGACGGACGTGGTGAGGACGCAGCCACGGCAGGGAGGCGGGCGGCGGTTCGGCGTCCGGCACCGGCTGGTCACCGATCCTTGCCACGAACCCCAGGGCGGCCAGGTCCCCGACGAAGTCCGCGATGTCGAGTTCCTCGCCGGTCTCGTCCCGCAGGGCCGCCGCCGTACGGGCCACGCTCAGCCCCTGCCCGAGCAGCTCCAGCGCCCGTGCCCCGGCCGCCGGCAGGGCGACGAAGGTCCGCGTCGCCATCCGGCCCACGATCCACTCGTCCCGGTCCCGCCGCACCCCGAGCTCGTGCAACAACACCCGCGCCGACGGCTCGATCCGACGTGTTCCCGGTACCGCGGCGTCGGTCACGCGGGGGCCGGCGGTCGCGGGAGGCCCGATGAACTCGGGGGGCCTGCGGGACGCCGAAGGTGCGCTGGCAGCCGACGGTCCACCGCCTCGGGCCCACCCGCCGACTGCGGCCCGACCCCCGGCTTCGGAGCACCCGCCGCCGAGCCCTCCGCCACTGCCTCGGGGCCGCCGGCCGGCCGCGGGGCAGCCCCCGGCTCGGGATCTCCCGCCGACGCCGAGCCGCCGGCCGCCGCCTCAAAGCCACCCGCAGGCCGCGGCGCATCCCTCAGCCCCAAAGCACCCGCCGACGCCAAGCCCTCCGCCACTGCCTCGGGGCCGCCGGCCGGCCGCGGGGCACCCCCCGGCTCGGGATCTCCCGCCGCCGCCGAGCCGCCGGCCACCGCCTCAAAGCCACCCGCAGGCCGCGGCGCATCCCTCAGCCCCGAAGCACCCGCCGACGCCGAGCCGCCGGCCGCCCGCGTCACGCCCGCCCCCTTCCGGTCCCCCGCTCCGCATTTCTCCGTTGGTTTCGCGCCGCAGGCGGGGCAGTCGGGGCGGCGGGCCGTGCGCTGCATCAGGGGGTCGGCGGGGAGCATGAGGTTGAGGCCGAAGCGGTACCCCGGGGTGATCCGGGGGATCCCGCACAGGAGCATGAGCGCGGCGTGGGCCAGCAGGCTGCCGGACAGGCCCGCGGTCACGGCGTTGACCGGGTTCCACGGCATGCGGGGCGAGGCGACGTCCTCGTCCTGGCCGGGCGCGAGCCGCAGGTCCCGGCGCTCGGCCTCGGCGAGGCGCAGGCACTCCCAGCACGCGCCCCGCCCGGGGGCGAAGACCCCGACGTTCACCAGGGGGCCGCGGTAACCGGCCTCCGCCCACGGCGTGCCGGACGCCAGGCAGACGTCGTTGGCCCACCTGCGGATCACGGCGGGCCGGTCTGCGGCGAGCAGCAGGACGTCGTACGACGACGCGCCGCCGGAGCCGCCGGCCAGCAGGTCCTCCAGATCGGCCGGCCCGCGTACCTCGCGGCGCGTTCCGGTGACCGTGGTGTCCGGGTTCAGGGCGCGCAACGCCTCCAGCGCCGCGTCGATCTTGGGCGTCCCGATGTCGCACTCGCGGAAAAGGGTCTGCCGGTTGAGGTTGGACAGTTCGACGACGTCCGGTTCGACGCAGTGCAGCCGTCCCACCCCGGAGGCCACCAGGTCCCGGGCGGCGGCCCCGCCGGTACCGCCGACGCCGATCAGCAGGACCCGGGCACGGCGCAGCCGAACCTGCGGTTCCCAGGAGCTCGGCCTCGGGCCGAGGTCCATCCAGCGCAACAGGGTCATGCCCCTGCCGTACCGCTCGAGTTCCCGCTCGGACAGCTCCGCCGGCGGCGCGGCACCGGCGTCCTCCACGTACCCGGCCGTGGTCAGGTCGGTGATCGCCTGGAGGATGTCCGGGCCCGGCAGCGCCAGGTGCGGGTGGCGACGGGACACCTCGGCGACGATGTCCGCGGTGCCGCGGGTGCCGTCCATGGCCTCGACCAGGGTCCACACCCAGCCGTCGGGATCCTGGACCTCGGCCCCGATGCCGTGCACGACGCTCCCGATCCGCACATGGCCGTCGACCGTCCGGTAGGCCCGGTGCTCGGGTTTGACCCGAGGCCGCCGCATCGCCGGCACCGTCATGTTCGCGCCAATCTCGTCAGTCACAACTCCCCATGCAGGAACGGACATTGACAAGGGTTACGCGTCGGCCGAACGCTGGCAAGAGCACATCGACCACGGCACGTCGCAACCGGCAACGGGAGGGCACGGCATGGCAGACAAGATCCAGATCCGGCCGCTGGACAAGAAGGAGACCACCGGCGACAGCGGTGGCAACGGCGGCTCCTGACCCGATTCGGACGCACATGATGGACCGTTATCCCACGGTCGAGGAAGTCACCGACTCGGCGCGGCGGCTGGTCTCCCGGTTCCCCGGAGCGGCCCGTCTGCGCCGGATCGGCATGTCCCGTGCGGGTCGCCCGATCCTGATGCTGTCGGTGGGAGACGGGCCGCACCACGTCCTGGTGGTGGCCCGGCCGCATCCCGACGAGCCGGTCGGCGGAGCGACCGCGCTCGCCCTGGCGGAGCTGGTGGCGCACGGCGACGGGCCGTCCCCGGCGACCGATCCCGCCGTGGTCACCTGGGACATCGTGCTGTGCCTCGACCCGGACGGCGCCGCGCTGAGCCAGGGCATCGAAGCGGCGACGGCCGGTCCCGGCCCCTCGCTGGACGCCTACTTCCGCGCCGCCTACCGCCCGGTCGCTGCGGAACAGCCCGAGTGGGCCCCGCTCGAAGGCCGGCAACTCCCGGAGAGCGAGGCGCTGTTCCGGGTGATCGACGAACTGCGGCCGTTCCTCCAGTGCTCCCTGCACGGCATCGAGGCGGGCGGCAGCTGGGTGCAGTCGACCCGCGACCTGCCGGGACTCGCGGCGCCCTTCGCGGCGTCCGCCGCGGCGCTGGGCATCCCGCTGCAGCGTGGCACGTTCGACGCCCTGTACTGGGAGAACCCCGCCCCCGGGGTCTACGTCCTGCCGCCGCCGGACAGCACTGACCGGCTGGCCGCCGGATCGGAGAAGATCGGGCTGTCCACCTGGTGCGCGCCCCAGCGGTACGGCGGTGCGACGACGATCATCGAAGTGCCCATGTGGGCCACCGGCCTGGCCGACGACCTCTCCGCACACCCGGACGCCGTACGCGCCCTGCGCGACCTGGCCGGACTGGTACGGGACAGCGGACAGCAGGTGACCGCCGTACTCGACAAGGCGCGCGCGTTCCTGCCGTCGCCCGAGGACGATCCCTCGTGCCGCGTGCTGGAGTGGATGGCCGACGGACTCTACGACCTGGTCGCCGAGTCCTGGCAGCCGCTGGCCCGGCAGGCGGCCGAGGCAACACACCCTGGCGATCCGCGCCGGCTGACGGCGGCCCAGGTGTGCGCCCTGGACGTGGTGGCCCGCCGTCAACCGCTGCGCGCGGCGGGCCTGTTGTCACGGCTGCTGAAGGCCGCGGGCGACCCCGCGGCCCCCGCACTCCGCCGCGACCTGGACGAACTGCGCACCGCATGGTCCACGGACTTCGAGCACTCCCTGTCCTTGCGCTGGATACCGGTCCACCACCAGACGCAACTCCAGACCCGAACGGCCGTGGCAGCCGCCGAAACGGCACTGACGTCCCTGCGGTGAGCCCACCACGGCTCAGCCCCCTCCGTCTCCGTGCACGTCGACGCCACCAACGGCGCGTGCCTCGGCGTGGGTGGATGTGCTGCGAGTTCGGCAGCCGACGAACGTGCGCATCGGATCCGAGACCAGGTGATGAAGCGCGGGTTCGAGAACCCGGTCCGGGCCGGCGCGCAGGTGTCACCGCCGCGCTGGTAAGGGATGTGCTCGGCAGGTTCTCTCTGTGCTGGAGGGCAGAGCGGCGAGCAGGCCCACCGCTGGCGGGAGTCCTTCACCGGCCGGCTGGGCCGCTACAGCGGGGAACGTCCGCTCGTGCCATGGGGCTGGACCGGTACTCCCTCCTGGACCTCCCCGACATCTACCGCCTCGGCGGGACCCCGCTTGCGAAACGCTGAGTTACTCCCAGTGCAACGTTCGGGCCACGGTGTCGAACAGCTCCACCATCTGGTCCGCGAGCGGATCGACCGGAGTGGAGAAGTTCAGCATCAACCACCGCTCACTCGCCGGAATCGGTACGTAGTACGTGAGGGTCGTCGTAGGCATGGTGTTGCCGAGCTGCGCCTGGGGGTCCGCCTCCTCCCTGCGCCGGGAGCGTACCGCCGTGCCGGCCGCCGGGAGCTGTGCCACCTCCACCTCGCCGTACCTGCCCTGGTCACCTCCGGCCAGGTGCTCCGCAAGCTCCTCGGCGTCGGAGGTGCGCGGCCACTCGTCCGGCGCCGGAACGCTGACCAGCAATGAGGACGAAAGCGGCACCGGACCCACGGAGAGCGTGGACAAGTACAGTTCGGTTCCCCCCACCTTGTAGGCGTCCTTCGCCTTTCGCTGGATGTCCCGCATGAGCTGCTTCTTGAGGTGCGGGGCGTTGTCCACGCCGCGGAAGGTCAGATCCGCGAGGGCCACGATGGCACGGTCGCGGTCGTCCGGTGGATCGAGCGGGATCTGGAACCAGCCGTCCGGCACGATGACGCGGTAGTCCTTGGGCGGCGAGGAGAACTGCTCTGCTGTCTTCATTCGGCCCCTCCGTCAGCCGGGGCCGTCAAGTCCCCTGTAGAGAGCGGAGTGAGCCGCATGGAGCGTACGGCCTCATCGACCAACTCCGTGATCTCTTCCGTACGGGCGATCTTCTCCCAGGTCACTGTGACGACGATCAGGGTCTGCAGGTGGGGCGGAAAGACGGCGTAGCGAATGTATTCGGTCAGCTTCCGGCCGAACCCGAGCCTGCGCTTCACCTCCAGCATGGACTGGACCCGGACCGCCGGTCCGGCGGGCAGATCGAGTCGGGTGATCCCCGGCTCACCGGTGACCCGGCCGTTCCCCCACTCCAGCAGCAGGGGGGTGACCTCCTCGGCGCTGGGCCGGGGGACGCCCTCATCGCGATAGCCGTCGACCATGAGGTTGGCGAGTGCCTCCCCCGTCTCCGTGTAGTACGCGGCCGCGAGGACCGGCACATCGTCGTTCAGGCGCACGGCCCGTCCGACCATGTCGTCGAAGACCGCGCTCTTCTCGATCTCCAGGCCGAGTGGATTGAGGCGATTCACCACCTCTGTGGCCAGGGCCTTGGCCTCGGCCTTCGTACCTTCCTGAAGCGTCAGGTCGATCCATCCTGGCTGAAATTCGAAAATACACTCGTAGATTTCAGCTGGCGGGGCGCCCTTGCTTGATGCGGTCACGTCTCTCCCTTTCGGCGAAGCATGGTCGTCCGCTCAGCCCAGGAGCGGGTCGAGGTTTCCGTCCAGGCCCAGCCCGCCCAGCGTAATGCCGGCCCCGACAACCGACATACGGCTGGCGGTCCGCGAGATCCGATTCAACGCGTTGGCGTCGAATTGTCCGCCCAGCGCCGCCGTTCCCATTTTGACCGACTTCAGGTCGGACGCCACACCCGGATCGGCCATCGAGAAGGACTTGGGAATTCCCTTGAGCGGGCTTCCGCCACCCCGCGCGCGAAGCTCGTTCCAGGCCTGGTTGTAGTTCCCGCTTCCTGGCTTCAGAGCCTTGAGGTTGTCACTCCAAGCCCCCTTGGAGAACGGCTCGGTGAAAGGCTCCTTGAGGGAATTCCAGACATCACCCATGTCCAGCTCGGACCGCTTCCCGGAGATTTTCCGAAGATTCTTTTCAGCCCGATTGACCTGACGGGCCGTGCGAGCAGCCCCAGCCCTGCCGAGCCTGCCCAGCGCACCCTTGGCGAACTTTCCGGCGATCTTGGAGAAGCCCTTGCCGACACCCATCATCAGGAACCCTAGAGCGGCCATACCCAGGTCCATCCACTCCGCGTTTCCCTGCAGCACCTGGATGAAGGTCGCAACGAAGTTGATGAGGGTCGCGATCATCGCGATGGCACCCAGGACGCCGGCCAGCGCTTGCCCGATCACCGGGATCCAGCCAACGACGAGGGACAGGATTCCGCAGACTGTGGCAACCCAGGATGTGATGTCTGCGATGTCCTTGACCAACGTGTCCCAGAAACCGTCTTTCAGGGAGTCGTGGTTGATGATCGCGTCGACGGAGTCGGCGGCGCGCCTGGCCGCGTCATCACGGATCTTCTTGGCGTGGTTGATCTTCTCGCGGGCAGCCTCGATCTCGCCCTTGGCGGCGTCCCGCTTCGCCTCGTAACCCTTGCGGTCCTTGTCGGCGTCTTCTTTCTTGCGCCCCTTGCCGGACAGGGCGTCCAGGCTTTTCTGCGCGGCCCCCTTGCGCTCCTCAGCGTCTTGAGCGTCCCTCAGGGCAGCGTCGGCGATTTCCTGGGCGCGGTTGAGATCCGAGGCGTAATTCTGGGGACCGGCGTGCAGCTTGTCCTCGTATCCACCGCCCACTTCGACGACCGCGGAGCCGATGGCAGTAGCAGCGGTGTCGTACCGCTTGAAGGCGGCCTCAAGTTTCTTGACGGTTCCTCTCGCCTTCTCGCGGAACTCCTTTCCCGCTTTGCTGTCCCAGGCGTCGACCTCGGCTACCGCCCTCAGATTTTTGATCTGGCGCTCCAGCTCGTCGGCCGTCTTACGCAGAGTCTTGCCTAACGACGCCAGTCGGTCGGGGTCTCCGGGAATCGGATCGCTCTCCGCCACCGGATGCCAGTCGCGCGGCCTTCCTCCCACGGCCTACTCTCCCTGCCCCTTCGGGTCCTGAGAACCTCGGATGGCCTCTGCCAGCTGATGGTCGATGTCCTCGTAGGCCTTCGCAGCGGCCTTCGCGATACTCGCCAGCGCATCGACCTCCCCGGTCAGCTTCTCTCTGCTGATCTCCCAGTTGTCGGCGAAGTCCTTGAACTTGTCGGCGAGCTGGTCATTGCCGAAGTCCTCGGAGTGGTCGCCGATTTTCCCGATGCCGTCAAACGCCTTCTTGATGCTGCTCAGTCCCCGGCCCATGCTCTCGATCACGTCGAGATCAAGCCGCTGGTGATCCCCTTCGCCGGCCACAGCGCCCCCAAGATGTCGATCCACCGGCCGTCCGCGTGAGCAAAGATCTTACGGGTGAGCTGTTGGGACGCCCCACCCTCCAATGCCGCGACGGCTCCTGGAGGAACCCTGCGAGGGCGCGCACGGTGCCAGTGAGCAGGCGGCGGCTCTGAAGGCGGAGCACACGTGAGCCGTCAGTGGAGCTCCCGCTCGACGTCATCGAAAGTCGGGGCGGTCCCGCGGCCGGCATCCCGGCCGTGTAGACGAGAGCCGCTACGGAAATGACCACCGTGGCGACCTGAACCGCTGAGTCGCTCATGACCGGATACCAGGCAGGTGGCTGGTTACAGCGTGGAAGTTGCCGAGAATCATCCGGCCGAGATCGTTGACTCTCCAGCCTGAGCTTCAGGCCGCTACCGTGAAGCCATGACCGCACTGCCCGACTGGATGCGCCCGCCGCGCGCGGAAGGTTGGTTCGCGGAGGACCTGGACCGCCTCCCCGAGGCACCACGCCACACCGAGCTGATCGACGGAGCCCTCGTCTTCATGGTGTCGCCCCAGAGGTGGTGGCATGGCCATCTCGTCACGATGCTCACGGTCGCTCTCATGGAGCAGGTGCCCGCAGACACCAGAGTCGGTCGCGAGATGACCATCAAGCTCGACTCGCGCAACCGTCCCGAACCAGATCTGCTGGTGACGACGGCCGACTTCGACGGTGACCGCACCTGGTTCGCACCAGAGGACGTCCTGCTCGTCGTCGAGGTCGTCTCCCCCGAGTCCGCCCATCGCGATCGCACAGTAAAGCTCCGCAAGTACGCGGAGGCCCACATCCCGCACTACTGGTGCATCGAGGACGAAGACGGGGCACCCGTCGTCCACGTCTACGAGCTCGACGAACCCACCGGCGCATACGCGCCCGCCGGGATCTTCCGAGGCACCCTTCAGCGCCCCGTGCCCTTCAAGGTCAGCCTGGACCTCGACAAGCTCACACCGCCCCGAAGCAGCTGAAAGGTCAGCACCAAGTCAGCACGGGAGTGCAGAAGGGGTCGGCCTCGCGGGAGGCCGACCCCTTTTGACCTGCGTGGTTGCCGGATCGCCTGGCGCCCTGCATCACCCGGTTCACACGTTGAAGCGGAACTCCACCACGTCGCCGTCCTGCATGACGTAGTCCTTGCCTTCCATGCGGGCCTTGCCCTTCGCGCGGGCCTCGGTCACCGAGCCGGCTTCGACCAGGTCGGTGAAGGAGATGACCTCGGCCTTGATGAAGCCCTTCTGGAAGTCGGTGTGGATGACACCGGCCGCCTCGGGGGCCGTGGCGCCCTTCTTGATGGTCCAGGCGCGGGATTCCTTGGGGCCGGCCGTGAGGTAGGTCTGGAGGCCGAGGGTGTTGAAGCCGACGCGGGCGAGGGTGGCGAGGCCGGGTTCCTCGGCGCCCACCGACTCCAGCAGCTCCAGGGCGTCCTCCTCGTCGAGCTCCGCGAGGTCCGCCTCCAGCTTGGCGTTGAGGAAGATCGCCTCGGCGGGGGCGACCAGGGCGCGCTGCTCGGTCTTGAAGTCCTCGTCGAGCAGTTCGTCCTCGTCGACGTTGAAGACGTAGAGGAACGGCTTGGTGGTGAGCAGGTGCAGGTCGTGGAGGAGCTCGGCGCGCTCCGAGCCCTGCACGATGCCGTGGCCGAAGAGCGTGTCGCCCTTCTCCAGGATCTCCTTGGCCTCCTCGACGGCCTTGACCTTGGGGGCCACGTCCTTCTTGATGCGCGACTCCTTCTGGAGACGCGGGAGGACCTTCTCGATGGTCTGGAGGTCGGCGAGGATCAGCTCGGTGTTGATCGTCTCGATGTCGTCCTTCGGCGAGACCTTGCCGTCGACGTGCACGACGTTCTCGTCCTTGAAGGCACGGATGACCTGGCAGATCGCGTCGGACTCACGAATGTTCGCGAGGAACTTGTTGCCCAGGCCCTCACCCTCGGAGGCACCGCGCACGATGCCCGCGATGTCGACGAAGTCGACGGTCGCCGGCAGGATCCGCTGCGAGGAGAAGATCTCGGACAGCTTGACCAGGCGGGCGTCGGGGACGCCGACCACACCCACGTTGGGCTCGATCGTGGCGAACGGGTAGTTGGCCGCCAGCACGTCGTTCTTGGTCAGGGCGTTGAACAGGGTCGACTTGCCGACATTCGGCAGGCCGACGATTCCGATCGTGAGCGACACGTTGCGACTTCCCGTAGTGAGTGGGTGAGTGAGCCGGGAGGGCTGCCAGGGCCGGCGGACCGGCCGATCCACCAGTTTACGGGGTTCGGAGCCCCTGACCGGCGGCCGCGTCGAACACCTGGACAAGGTCTGCTCTTCGGCTTGGTTTCGGCGTGTCTGCACCGCGATTCGGCACATTAACCGACCTAAGTTGGTCCGGTGGAGCATCACAGGACCCGACCCCGGAAGCAACGCCCGCGTCGTGGCGCCCCGCGCGCACCACTGCCGCCGCAGGCGAGACGGCGGCCGGCGACGGCCGAGCGGCGGCCGGGTGCGGGAAGGCCCCGCACGGCGCCGGCCGCCGGTCCCGGGGCACTGCCGGGCCCACGGCTCACGGGTCTCGGCTGCGCCCTGTTCTGCGGGTCCGCGATGGTCCTGCTCGGCTTCCTGGACGACCTGCTGCTCGGGGCGTCGCTGACCGTGTACGGCGTGCTGTTCGTGCCGGTCTCCGCGCTGACCGCGCTGTGGGTGCGCGGGAGCGATCTGCTGACCGCCCCCGTCGTGGCCCCGATCTCCTTCGCCGTGGGACTGCTGGCCGTCGCCGACGACGGCGGCGGCGGATTCCTGGGCGGCCTGATGGGCCTGGTCACCGCCCTGTCCACGCAGGCCGGCTGGCTCTACGGCGGGACACTGGTCACCGGTCTGATCGTGCTCGTCCGCCGGGCCCGGCTGATCCGGCACCGCCGCCGGGACTGACCGCGCGCCCGGCTACCTCGCGTGCTTCGCCGCCCGCATCGCCGCGCCCACGATCCCCGCGTTGTTCTGCAGCTGCGCCGGCACGATCTCGGCCTTGACGCCCTGGATCAGGGGCAGGAACTTGTCGGACTTGCGGCTGACGCCGCCGCCGATGATGAACAGCTCCGGCGAGAACAGCATCTCCACGTGCGCGAGGTACTTGGTGACCCGGTGCGCCCACTGCTCCCAGCTGAGGTCGTGGTCCTCCTTGGCCTTGCTGGAGGCCTTCTTCTCGGCGTCGTGGCCGTCCAGCTCCAGGTGGCCCAGCTCGGTGTTGGGGACCAGCTCGCCGTCCACGAACAGGGCGCTGCCGATGCCGGTACCGAACGTCAGCAGGAGTACGACGCCCTTGCGGCCCCGGCCGGCGCCGAACTCCATCTCGGCCACGCCCGCCGCGTCCGCGTCGTTGACCACGGTCACCGGGAGGCCGCCGAGGCGCTCGCTGAAGAGGGTGCGCGCGTCGGTGTCGATCCAGCTCTTGTCGACGTTGGCCGCGGTGCGGATGTGGGTGCCGTCCGAGATCACGCCCGGGAAGGTGAGCCCGACCGGGCCGGTCCACCCGAAGTGGTCGACGACCTGCTTGACCCCGTCGGCGACGCCGTCGGGCGTCGCCGGATGCGGGGTGAGCACCTTGCAGCGCTCCTGGGCCAGGTCGCCCTTTGCCAGGTCCACGGGAGCGCCCTTGATCCCTGAACCGCCGATGTCCACACCGAAGATCTGCATGGCTCCACGTTACGTGGTACGACTGACAGTCACGACGCCGGACGGCCCGCGGTCACACCGTCGTACGATCCCGCTCAGGCCCCGGCGCCGGAGCCGCCGCGCTCGGCGACCAGGGTGGCCGCCTCTTCGCGCAGGTCACGGCGGAGTTCCTTGGGCAGCGAGAAGGTGATGGACTCCTCGGCCGCCTTGACGATCTCCACGTCGCCGTAGCCGCGCTCGGCGAGCCATTCCAGGACCTGCTCGACCAGGACCTCGGGGACGGAGGCGCCGGAGGTGACGCCGACGGTGGTGACGCCCTCCAGCCAGGCCTCGTCGATCTCGTCGGCGAAGTCGACCAGGTGGGCCGCGCGGGAGCCGGCCAGCTTGGCGACCTCGACGAGCCGCTTGGAGTTGGAGGAGTTGCGGGAGCCGACCACGATGACGAGTTCGGCCTCGGCGCCCATCTGCTTCACGGCGAGCTGACGGTTCTGCGTGGCGTAGCAGATGTCGTCGCTGGGCGGGGAGATGAGCTGCGGGAACTTCTCCTTGAGGGCGTCGACCGTCTCCATGGTCTCGTCGACGGAGAGGGTGGTCTGGGAGAGCCAGACGACCTTGGACTCGTCGCGGACCTCGACCTTGGCGACGTCCGCGGGACCGTCGACCAGCTGGATGTGGTCGGGGGCCTCGCCGGAGGTGCCGATGACCTCCTCGTGGCCCTCGTGCCCGATCAGGAGGATGTCGTAGTCCTCGTTGGCGAAGCGGACCGCTTCCTTGTGGACCTTGGTGACCAGCGGGCAGGTGGCGTCGATGGTGGCGAGGCGGCCGCGCTCGGCCTCCTCGTGGACGACGGGCGCGACGCCGTGCGCGGAGAACATCACGATGTTCCCCGGCGGGACCTCCTCGGTCCGCTCGACGAAGATCGCGCCCTTCTTCTCCAGGGTCTGCACGACGTACTTGTTGTGGACGATCTCGTGCCGGACGTAGATCGGGGCCCCGTACTGCTCCAGGGCCCTCTCGACGGCGATCACGGCGCGGTCCACACCCGCGCAGTAGCCACGGGGGGCGGCGAGCAGGACACGGCGGCCAGGCGAAGCAGTCATGGCACCCATCGTAAGGCCGCCTCCGGGGCGTCGGAGATCGCCTCCGGTGACGATCCCGGGGAGACCGGCCGCAGCGCGCGGGCTTGCCGGGCACGCGGCCGCCCGGGTTGTCGGTGGCGGCCACTACGCTCGCCGCATGGCTCTGAACACGTCCGCCGAGACCCCTGTGCCCGTCGGTGAGATCTCCCGGCTCATCGGCGGGTGGATCGACCGGCTCGGCGCGGTGTGGGTCGAGGGGCAGATCACCCAGCTCTCGCGGCGGCCCGGCGCCGGGGTCGTGTTCCTGACGCTGCGGGACCCGTCGTACGACATCTCGATCGCCGTCACCTGTTTCCGGCAGGTGTTCGACGCCGTCGCCGATGTCGTCGGGGAGGGCGCCCGGGTCGTCGTACACGCGAAGCCGGAGTGGTACGCGCCGCGCGGGCAGCTGTCGTTGCGGGCGGTCGAGATACGGCCGGTCGGGGTCGGGGAGCTGCTGGCACGCCTGGAGGCGCTCAAGAAGGCGCTGGCCGCGGAGGGGCTGTTCGAGGCCGGGCGGAAGAAGCCGCTGCCGTTCCTGCCGCAGCTGATCGGGCTGGTGTGCGGGCGGGCCTCGGCCGCCGAGCGGGACGTGCTGGAGAACGCCCGGCACCGGTGGCCGGCGGTGCGGTTCGAGGTGCGCAACGTGCCGGTGCAGGGCGTGCACGCCGTACCGCAGGTCGTGCAGGCCGTGAAGGAGCTCGACGCGATCGAGGAGGTGGACGTGATCATCGTCGCGCGCGGGGGCGGCAGCGTGGAGGATCTGCTGCCGTTCTCCGACGAGCAGCTGGTGCGGGCGGTCGCCGGGTGCCGGACGCCCGTCGTGTCCGCCATCGGTCACGAGCCCGACACCCCGCTGCTCGACTACGTGGCCGACCTGCGCGCCTCCACGCCCACCGACGCGGCCAAGAAGGTCGTACCGGACGTGGGCGAGGAGCTGGAGCGGGTGCGGATGCTGCGGGACCGGGCCCGGCGGTGTGCCGACGCGGTCGTGGGGCGGGAGGAGCGGGGGCTGGCGCACGCGCTGGCGCGGCCGGTCATGGAGGACCCGCACCGGATGGTGGACGAGCGGGCCGACCACGTCGCCTCGCTGGTCGACCGTTCCCGGCGGACCCTCGGGCATCTGCTCGACCGCGCCGACTCGGAGCTGACGCACACCCACGCGCGCGTGGTGGCCCTCTCCCCCGCCGCCACGCTGAAGCGCGGGTACGCGGTGCTGCAGAAGGACGGCGGTCACGTGGTGCGGGATCCCGGGGACGTCGAGCCGGGCGAGGTGCTGCGGGCGCGGGTGGCCGAGGGCGAGTTCACGGTGCGGGCGGAGGGCTAGCGCATGCCGTACGGGCGGATGCCGTGGCGCATGACGTACAGGCGGGTGTCGTACAGGCGGATGAGAAAGGCACGTGCATGAGCGGCAGGACCGAAGAGGCGCTCTCCTACGAGCAGGCGCGGGACGAGCTGATCGACGTCGTCCGGCGGCTGGAGGCGGGCGGGACGAGCCTGGAGGAGTCCCTCGCGCTCTGGGAGCGGGGCGAGGAGCTGGCCAAGGTGTGCCGGCGGTGGCTGGAGGGGGCGCGGGCCCGGCTGGACGCGGCGCTGGCCGAGGAGGAGGCCGGGGAGGACGGCGAAGAGGAGGAGTGACCCGGGCGGTGCGTGTGAGGCGGCTCACCATGATCCGGCCTTTGTTGAAGGTTGAACCTTCCTTCGCTATGGTCGTGCTGTCAGCCTATCCGGACCACGGTCCGGATTCGACCGGGACGCGACCTCCAGAAAGATCAACCATGTCTCTCGTTCTCGACCCCGCCGCCCAGGACCTGCTCTTCCGCGAGGCCCGCACCGCCAACACCTTCACCGACGAGCCGGTGACCGACGAGCAGATCCAGGCGATCTACGACCTCGTCAAGTTCGGCCCGACCTCCATGAACCAGTCGCCGCTGCGCGTGGTGCTGGTCCGCTCGCCCGAGGCCCGCGAGCGCCTGGTGCGGCACATGGCCGAGGGCAACCAGAAGAAGACCGCCACCGCCCCGCTGGTCGCGATCCTCGCCGCGGACAACGAGTTCCACGAGGAGCTGCCGCAGCTCTTCCCGCACTTCCCGCAGGCCAAGGACGCCGTCTTCGGCACCCGCGAGGTGCGCGAGGGCAGCGCCGCCCTGAACGCCGCCCTCCAGGCCGCCTACTTCATCATCGGCGTCCGCGCCGCCGGTCTCGCCGCCGGTCCGATGACCGGCCTGGACTTCGCGGGCGTCCAGAAGGAGTTCCTGGACGACGACCACACCCCGCTGATGGTCGTCAACATCGGCAGGCCGGGCCCGGACGCCTGGTTCCCGCGCAGCCCGCGCCTGGCGTACGACGACGTCGTCACGACCGTCTGAGCAGGTCCGCGACAGCGGAAGAGGCCCCCGGCGACGGCGCCGGGGGCCTCTCGCGTCCGCACACCTCAGGACGCCACAGAACGCCTCAGGACATCCGCAGTGCCGCGGCCATCTCGGTCAGCCGGGCGAAGGACGCCGTGCCGGCCACCACCGTGGTCGAACCGCGGGTGCCGTCCAGGACCAGCGCGTCGTACCGGCCGCCCGTGTAGTGGGTCCAGGTGCGGTCGCCGATCTTCTGGGCCGTCTTCGTGGCCGTGGCGCCCTGGCTCGCGTCGGTGATGAAGTCCGAGGGCTTCTGAGTGGACTGTTCGATCTGGACGTACTGACCGTCGGGGGTCTGGTACCCGAGGTGCCAGCGGTCGCCGTTCTCGCCCTGGAAGCGGACCGACGTGGCCTTCCAGTCGCCCGGCAGGCCCTCGGGCGCGGCGACCGGGTAGGTCGCGGCGCGCCGTGCCGTCAGCAGCTCCACCCGGTAGTCCACCCTCGGGAGGTCGGGAGCGTGATCGTCGTGCGGGACCAGAAGGTAGATGAAGCCCGCCGCGAGACCGATCAGGGCCAGGGAGAGAATCATGTCCCGGACCGTCTTCTGCTTGCCGTTCGTGCCTGCCACGCCCCCTATCGTCGCAGGTGCCCCGAGCGCTCATCCGTGGGGTCCCCTGCTCATTTTGTCAGCCTGACGATAGAGTCGACGGAGAACCCTCATCCGGCCGTCGTCGTATCAGAAAGGTGCGCTCCGATGACCGAGAATCATCATCACCTGCCGTCCGAGCTCGATGTCCCCTCCGAAGCCCCCGACCGCAACCTCGCCCTGGAGCTCGTCCGGGTGACCGAGGCCGCCGCGATGGCCGCGGGACGCTGGGTGGGCCGCGGCGACAAGAACGGCGCCGACGGCGCCGCCGTGCGCGCGATGCGGACCCTCGTCTCCACCGTCTCGATGAACGGCGTGGTCGTCATCGGCGAGGGCGAGAAGGACGAGGCCCCGATGCTCTTCAACGGGGAGCGTGTCGGCGACGGCACCGGGCCCGAGGTCGACATCGCCGTCGACCCGATCGACGGGACGACGCTGACCGCGAAGGGCATGCCCAACGCGATCTCCGTGCTGGCCGCCGCCGAGCGCGGGGCCATGTTCGACCCGTCCGCCGTGTTCTACATGGACAAGCTGGTCACCGGCCCGGACGCGGCGGACTTCGTCGACATCAACGCGCCCATCTCCGTCAACATCCGCCGGGTCGCCAAGGCGAAACGGTCCTCTCCGGAGGGTGTCACCGTCGTCATCCTGGACCGGCCGCGGCACGAAGGGATCATCAAGGAGATCCGGGAGGCCGGCGCGCGCATCAAGCTGATCTCCGACGGTGACGTCGCCGGGTCGATCTACGCGCTGCGCGAGGGCACGGGCGTCGACATGCTGCTCGGCATCGGCGGTACGCCGGAGGGCATCATCTCGGCGTGCGCGGTGAAGTGCCTGGGCGGGACGATCCAGGGCAAGCTGTGGCCCAAGGACGACGAGGAGCGGCAGCGGGCGATCGACGCCGGGCACGACCTGGACCGGGTGCTGACCACCGAGGACCTGGTCACCGGTGAGAACGTGTTCTTCGTCGCGACCGGCATCACCGACGGCGAGCTGCTGCGGGGCGTGCGGTACCGGTCGGAGACCGCGCTGACCGAGTCGATCGTGATGCGGTCGAAGTCGGGGACGGTACGGCGGATCGACTCCGAGCACCGGCTGCGCAAGCTGCGGGCGTACAGCACGATCGATTTCGACAAGGCGAAGTAGGGGCTGCGGCGCCTTCCGGGGAGGGGGCTGCGGACCGTTCGCGACCGCGGGTGCGTGGTGGCTGGTCGCACAGTTCCCCGCGCCCCTTCAGGGCGCCGCTGTACCCCAGGCATGTCAAAAGGCGCCCTCTGTGCGGAGAGGGCGCCTTTTGGTCAGCCTGCCTGGGGTATGCGGTTCGCCGCCGTCGCTCGGGCCGCCTTCTTCAGTTCCAGCTCGCGGCGCCTGCGCCGCGCCAGGACCACTCGGCGTTCCGCTGCCGTGAGGCCGCCCCAGACCCCGTAGGGCTCCGGCTGGAGCAGGGCGTGTTCGCGGCACTCGACCATGACCGGACAGCGCGCACAGACCCGCTTGGCCGCCTCCTCCCGGGACAGCCGGGCGGCGGTGGGTTCTTTGGACGGTGCGAAGAACAGGCCTGCCTCGTCGCGCCGGCACACCGCCTCGGTGTGCCAGGGCGCGTCCTGGTCCCTGTCACGCACTGGCACCCGCTGGGCCGGCACGGCAGCTACCTGCAGGGACGAATGCGGCGGTTGCAGCACGGTCTACTCCTGACGACGGCTTCGCGAGCGAGAGACGATGCAGCAAGGCCTACCCGCTGTGCGCGGGCCTATGCACAGCGTCCCCAACAGCCGTGGCGCGGCGGCCTGTTCATGCCCCCGGGCGCCGCCGGACCAGTGCCGATTCGCGACCGTCAACGGTCCAGGTGTTTGCGCAGCTTCCGGTCGACCTTGTCGTGCACCCGGTCCAGGATGTCCTCGATGAACTTCCCGCGCTTCGGCCGCGCCTCCACGTTGCCGAGGACGGCCCACCCGTCGACGTAGACGACCGGCGCGTCCGGGTCGACCGAATCCAGCGTGTCGGCCTCGAAGTTGCCCAGGACACCGCCGCCGGTGCCGCGCAGCGACACGTTCTCCGGGACCCGGATCTGGACGTCCCCGAAGACCGAGAACGCCTTGATGACGACCTGCTGGTACTCGAAGATCGCCTCGGTGAGGTCGATCTCGACGGAACCGAACACCGCGTACGCGTGCAACCGTCGGCCCGCCCGCCAGCGGCCGCGGCGGCGGGCGCTGCTGAAGACGGCCACCACGTTGGTGTCCGCCTCCACCGGGATCGCGCCGGGCGTCGGCCGGGGCGGCACCGGCGTGTAGGCGGGGGCGGCCGGGCGGGCGTGGGCCGCGGGCAGGTCCCGTATGAAGACCTCCAGCTCGCCGACCGTCTTGGCGTTCAGCACCCCCTCCACGCGCTCGGCGTGCTCGTCAGCGGTCAGGCGCCCCTCGGCGAGGGCCTCCCGCAGGATGTCGGCGATGCGGTCACGGTCGGCGTCCGAGGCGCGCAGCTCGGCGGCCGGCGCTCCGGCGTGCCCCTGAACGGTCTGCTTCTGAAGGTCCACGGCAGCAGGGTACCGAAACGCGATAGATCGCGACTAGGGGTCGGGGCAACCCGGGCGTGTCGAACTGAGCCTTACCTCACAGGTTCCGTGTCAGTCGCAGGTTCTAGGCTGGACAGCGCCCGCCAGCGTCGGCGGGCAGCCGTCCGTCAGAGTGAGGAATGGGCTGAGATGCCTGAGTTCGCGTACACCGATCTGCTCCCCCAGGGCGAGGACACCACCCCGTACCGGCTGGTGACCTCGGAGGGCGTGTCCACCGTCGAGGGGCCGGACGGGCGGACGTTCCTCAAGGTGGAGCCGGAGGCGCTGCGCAAGCTCGCCGAGGAGGCCATCCATGACATCCAGCACTACCTGCGCCCCGCCCACCTCGCCCAGCTGCGCCGGATCATCGACGACCCGGAGGCGTCGGGCAACGACAAGTTCGTCGCGCTCGACCTGCTGAAGAACGCGAACATCGCGGCGGCCGGCGTGCTGCCCATGTGCCAGGACACCGGCACGGCGATCGTGATGGGCAAGCGCGGCCAGAACGTGCTGACCGAGGGCGGCGACGAGGCGGCGCTGAGCCGCGGCATCTACGACGCGTACCTGAACCTCAACCTGCGCTACTCGCAGATGGCTCCGCTCACCATGTGGGAGGAGAAGAACACCGGGTCGAACCTGCCGGCCCAGATCGAGCTCTACGCCACCGACGGCGGCGCCTACAAGTTCCTCTTCATGGCGAAGGGCGGCGGCTCGGCCAACAAGTCGTTCCTGTACCAGGAGACGAAGGCCGTCCTGAACGAGGCCTCCATGATGAAGTTCCTGGAGGAGAAGATCCGCTCGCTCGGCACGGCCGCCTGCCCGCCGTACCACCTGGCGATCGTCGTCGGCGGCACGTCCGCGGAGTTCGCGCTGAAGACCGCGAAGTACGCCTCCGCGCACTACCTGGACGAGATTCCGGCGGAGGGCTCGGAGCTCGGGCACGGCTTCCGGGACAAGGACCTGGAGCAGAAGGTCTTCGAGCTGACGCAGAAGATCGGCATCGGCGCGCAGTTCGGCGGCAAGTACTTCTGCCACGACGTGCGGGTGGTGCGGCTGCCGCGGCACGGAGCGTCCTGCCCGGTCGCCATCGCCGTGTCCTGCTCCGCGGACCGCCAGGCCGTCGCGAAGATCACCGCGGAGGGCGTCTTCCTGGAGCAGCTGGAGACGGACCCGGCGCGGTTCCTGCCGGAGACCACCGACGAGCACCTCGACGAGTCGTCGGACGTGGTCAGGATCGACCTGAACCAGCCGATGGACACGATCCTCGCCGAGCTGACCAAGTACCCGGTGAAGACCCGGCTCTCGCTCACCGGCCCGCTGGTCGTGGCCCGTGACATCGCGCACGCCAAGATCAAGGAGCGGCTGGACGCGGGCGAGGAGATGCCGCAGTACCTGAAGGACCACCCGGTGTACTACGCGGGCCCGGCCAAGACCCCCGAGGGCTACGCGTCCGGCTCCTTCGGCCCCACCACGGCCGGCCGGATGGACTCCTACGTCGAGCAGTTCCAGGCCGCCGGCGGCTCCAAGGTGATGCTCGCCAAGGGCAACCGCTCCAAGCAGGTCACCGACGCGTGCGACGCGCACGGCGGCTTCTACCTCGGCTCCATCGGCGGTCCGGCCGCGCGGCTCGCCCAGGACTGCATCAAGAAGGTCGAGGTCGTCGAGTACGAGGAGCTCGGCATGGAGGCGGTCTGGAAGATCGAGGTCGAGGACTTCCCGGCGTTCATCGTCGTCGACGACAAGGGCAACGACTTCTTCCAGGACCCGGCGCCGCAGCCGACGTTCACCAGCATCCCGGTGCGGGGCCCGGGCCTGGGCTGATCCGCCCGCGGCACCCGGGAAGAGCCCCTGGCGCGTCGCCGCCGGGGGCTCCGCCGTGTCCCGGCACGGGACGGCGCGCGGGTCAGTGCGGTACGCAGCCGAACCAGTTCACCGTGGGGCCGTCGGCGATGAAGCCCATGCACCTGATGGTCCTGTCGTGCAGCTTCTCGGTGCGGTCGACCGGGCCGTTCAGGTAGTCCGTCGTGTGGTGGGCCTCCACCAGGTCGTCGATCTCGACGCGGTACCAGCGGCGCTCGCCGGACGGCAGGCTGCAGCCGCGGGCCGTCAGGTTGCGGCTGGGGTCGCCGCTCCAGATGGGGCGTTCGGCGCGGTCGCAGTGGGCCCGGTGGGTGCCGCCGGCGGCACCGGCGGTGCCGGCTGCCGCGCCCAGCAGGGTCGCCGTGCCTATGGACACCGCCGCGACGGCGCCGAGCAGACCCTTGGGAGTGAAGTGCATCGATCGGTCCTCCTGCCAGCCTTGGTGACGACGGGAGTCGCCCACCATCTTGGGCTGATAGTCACATTTATCCGTGATGTCCCGCCCGGCGGCCGGGGGTCCGGTCCCCCGACCCGGTGACGCCGGTGGTGCCAATGGGCCCACGGCCCGGAACAACCACCGCGTCCCGATCGCTGACAAGGGCATGAGCGACTACCGCATCGAACACGACTCCATGGGCGAGGTCCGGGTCCCCGCCCACGCCAAGTGGCGGGCCCAGACGCAGCGGGCCGTCGAGAACTTCCCCGTCTCCGGGCAGCGGATCGAGCGCGCGCACATCGAGGCGCTGGCCCGGATCAAGGGCGCGGCGGCCAAGGTGAACGCCGAGCTGGGGGTGGTCGACAAGGACATCGCCCAGGCGATCCAGGAGGCGGCGGCCGAGGTCGCCGAGGGGCGCTGGGACGAGCAGTTCCCCGTGGACGTCTTCCAGACGGGGTCCGGGACCTCCTCGAACATGAACACCAACGAGGTCATCGCCACGCTCGCCACCGAGCGGCTCGGACGGGACGTCCACCCGAACGACCACGTCAACGCGTCGCAGTCGTCCAACGACGTGTTCCCGTCCTCCATCCACATCGCCGCCACCGCCGCCGTCACCCGGGACCTGATCCCGGCGCTCGAACACCTCGCCGACGCCCTGACCCGGAAGTCCGAGGAGTTCGCGGACGTCGTGAAGTCCGGGCGGACGCACCTCATGGACGCCACGCCGGTGACCCTCGGACAGGAGTTCGGCGGGTACGCCGCCCAGGTGCGGTACGGCGTCGAGCGGCTGCGCGCCTCGCTGCCCCGGCTCGCGGAGCTGCCGCTCGGCGGGACCGCGGTGGGCACCGGGATCAACACCCCGCCCGGGTTCTCCGCCGCCGTGATCGCGGAGGTGGCCCGGGTGACCGGGCTGCCGTTCACCGAGGCCCGCGACCACTTCGAGGCGCAGGGCGCACGGGACGGGATCGTCGAGACCAGCGGACAGCTGCGGACCGTCGCGGTCGGCCTGACGAAGATCGCCAACGATCTGCGGTGGATGGCCTCGGGACCGCGCACCGGACTCGCCGAGATCGCCCTGCCCGACCTCCAGCCGGGTTCCTCGATCATGCCGGGGAAGGTCAACCCGGTCGTGCCCGAAGCGGTGTTGATGGTGTCGGCCCAGGTCATCGGGAACGACCAGACCATCGCGTTCGCCGGTGCGGCCGGCAACTTCGAACTCAACGTGATGCTGCCGGTCATCGCGAAGAACGTGCTGGAGTCGGTGCGGCTGCTCGCCAACGTGTCGCGGCTGCTGGCCGACCGGACGGTGGACGGCATCACCGCGAACCGGGAACGCGCCCGGGAGTACGCCGAGTCGTCGCCGTCCGTGGTCACCCCGCTCAACAAGTACATCGGCTACGAGGAGGCCGCCAAGGTGGCCAAGAAGTCGCTGGCGGAACGTAAGACGATCCGTCAGGTGGTGCTGGAGGGCGGGTACGTCGACAGGGGTGACCTGACCGTCGGACAGCTCGACGAGGCGCTGGATGTCCTGCGGATGACACGGCCGTAACCGGGTGCGAACAGTTCGCGCCGCCCGGCCAGAACCGTGACGTCCACCGCAGCGTCGTATGCCTGTGGCACCTAATATCTGTGCATGGCAGACGGTGGAGCGGTGAGACGCGTGAGGCGCGGGGAAACGGGTGGCGCGACCGGGAACGGGAGCGGTTTCTGGACTCCCGGGAGCCAGATCCTGTGGCGGTACCGGGAGAACGCCGGGCCCGGCTTCCACATCGCGCGCCCCGTCACCGTCGTACGGGACGACGCGGAGCTGCTGGCCGTGTGGCTGGCGCCCGGCACGGAGTGCGTCAAGCCCGTGTACACCGACGGTTCGTCGGTGCGCGAGGAGCCGCTGGAGTCCCGGTACACCAGGCCGCGGACCGTGGGACACGGCCACTGGCTGGGCACCGGGGTGCTGAAGCTGGCCCGGCCCGGCGAGCCCTGGTCGGTGTGGCTGTTCTGGGAGCCGGGCTGGCACTTCAAGAACTGGTACGTCAACCTGGAGCAGCCGCTGGCCCGTTGGGACGGCGGGGTGGACTCGGAGGACTACTTCCTGGACATCTCCGTGCACCCCGACCGGAGCTGGGAGTGGCTCGACGAGGACGAGTTCGCGCAGGCCCAGCAGGACGGCCTGATGGACCCGGCGAAGGCCGCGTCGGCGCGGGCCGCGGGCCTGGCGGCGGCCGAGGCGGTACGGGCCTGGGAGCCGCCGTTCTCGGACGGCTGGCAGCACTGGCGGCCCGACCCGTCCTGGGCGGTACCGTCACTGCCGGAGGACTGGGACCGTACGCCCGCGCACGTGTCCTCATGAGACCCTTGATGCGCCCCCGGTCCACAACCGTAGGATCGTCCTCCGCAAGGGCGCGTCGATCAAACGTGTCGCGTGCAACTCCCGGACCGTGCTCCGGGCTTGACCGAACGTCACCGAGGGGCGGCAGGACGTGAGCGAGGGGTACGAGGGCAGCACGGGCGAACGGTACGCGGGCCGCAGAACGTTCGCCGGTGGCACAGGAACAGCCTCCAGCCACGCCGGAATTCCGTTCCTGGGACAGCTAATCCGGGTATCGGACTTTCGGCGGGACCACCTGCGTGCCCGGCGCGCAGCCCCGGACGGACGGATTCGACTCGCGTGACGGAGCACCCCACCTCCTACGAGCGCCCCCAGCCGGGCGCCGACCCCGCTCAGACCCGCGGGGCGCTCCTGCGTTCCCCGCAGCCCCAGGCCCAGACACCGCCCCATCCCGTCGGCGCCACGGCGTTACCCGCGCAGGCCCGTGCGGGTGAGACGCCCTGCGGCCCCGGTACCAGCACGTCCAAGGAGCACTCCGTCAACGGCCCCGAGCACGCCCAGCCCACCAGCGCGGAGCCCGACCCGCACCGGCCGCGCCCCACCGAGGCCATCCCGCCCCAGCCGGGCGCCGAACAGGAGCGGGCCGCGGGCGCCCAGGAGCGCCGCAGCGGACGCGGGCTGCCGCCCGGCCGGCCCATGCCGATGCGCCGGGACGGCGACCGGCTGCGTTTCGTGGGCGCCGCGACCCGGCGGATCGCCCGGGGCATAGACCTCGACGAGATCGTGATGGGGCTGTGCCGGGCGACCGTGCCGACCTTCTCGGACGCGATCCTGGTCTATCTGCGCGACCCGCTGCCGGTCGGCGACGAGCGGCCCACCGGTCCGGTGGTGCTGCGGCTGCGCCGCACCGACCGGATCCCCGAGGAGCGGGACACCGAGGGCGGCTTCCCGCAGCTGCCGGTCCCGGAGCCGGACCCCGCCGACGTCGGCCTGGCCGCGCTCACCGCGGAACTGTGCGAGGTGCGTCCCGGCGGTGCCCTCAACGAGGTGCTGCGGGGCGTGCGACCGGTCTTCGCCGACTCCCCCGCCGCGCGCTCCGCCCTCCCCGAACTCCTCGGCGAGGGCAACGAGTCACTGGTCCCGGGCGCCCAGCACGCGATCCTCGCCCCGCTGCGCGGCCGCCGCCGGGTGATCGGCGCCGCGCTGTTCCTGCGCCGTCCGGAGCGGCTCGCGTTCGAGACCGACGACCTGCTGGTCGCCGCGCAGCTGGCCACGCACAGCGCGCTCGGCATCGACAAGGCGGTGCTGTACGGCCGGGAGGCCTACATCGCCGACGAGCTGCAGCGGACCATGCTGCCCGAGCACCTGCCGAGCGCGACGGGGGTGCGGCTGGCGTCCCGCTACCTGCCGGCGGCCGAGACCGCGCGGGTGGGCGGTGACTGGTACGACGCGATCCCGCTGCCCGGCAGCCGGGTCGCCCTCGTCGTCGGCGACGTGATGGGCCACTCGATGACGTCGGCGGCCATCATGGGCCAGCTGCGCACCACCGCGCAGACCCTCGCGGGTCTCGACCTGCCGCCGCAGGAGGTCCTGCACCACCTCGACGAGCAGGCCCAGCGGCTCGGTTCGGACCGCATGGCGACCTGCCTGTACGCGGTCTACGACCCGGTGTCGCACCGCATCACCATCGCCAACGCCGGGCATCCGCCGCCGGTGCTGCTGCACCTGGGCGGCCGGGCCGAGGTGCTGCGGGTGCCGCCGGGGGCGCCGATCGGGGTCGGCGGGGTCGACTTCGAGGCGGTGGAGCTGGACGCGCCCGCCGGGGCGACGCTGCTGCTGTACACCGACGGTCTGGTGGAGTCCCGGCTGCGGGACGTGTGGACCGGGATAGAGCAGCTGCGGGAGAAGCTCGCCGCGACCGCGCAGCTGACCGGGCCGGACCATCCGCCGCCGCTGGAGGCCCTCTGCGACGAGGTCCTCGACATGCTCGGGCCGGGCGACCGGGACGACGACATCGCGCTGCTCGCCGCCCGGTTCGACGGGATCGCGCCGAGCGACGTGGCGTACTGGTTCCTGGAGCCGGAGGACGCGGCACCCGGCCGGGCCCGGCGGCTCGCGCGGCGGGCGCTGGCCCGCTGGGGGCTCGAGGAGCTGTCCGACTCCGTGGAGCTGCTGGTGAGCGAGGTGGTCACCAACGCGGTGCGGTACGCCTCGCGGCCGGTGACGTTGCGGCTGCTGCGGACCGATGTGCTGCGGTGCGAGGTGGGCGACGACGTGCCCCAGCTGCCGCGGCTGCGGCAGGCCCGGGCGACGGACGAGGGCGGCCGCGGGCTGTACCTCGTCAACAGACTGGCCAGACGGTGGGGAGCGACCCGGCTGAGCACCGGGAAGGTCGTCTGGTTCGAGCTGAACCGGACCTGAGCGCCGGAAGGCCGGACCCGCCGCGCGGGTCCGGCCTTCCGGCGATCCGTCGCGACGCCGGGTCAGGCGGCACGCCGGCGGCGTACCCACCGCTCGGCCGCACGGCGCCGCGTGGCGTCGAAGGCGTCGACCGTGCCGGCCCCCCTGCCCGGGGTGTCGTCCCAGCCGGCGATCTTGGCGGCGACCGTCTTCAGGAGCGGGTCGCCGGGCCCGACGTCTATCTGGAAATGGCTCTCCTTCGGGGTCGGTTCGTCCCCGCCCCACCGCACGACGCCCTCGCACTCGGCGAGGATGTCCCGCACGACCACCAGTTCGTTCGGGAAGAAGCCGTTCTCCGCGCCGACCGGATAGCCCAGGGGGCGGATCGCGATCGCCGTGCCGGACAGGCAGTTGCTCTCGTACGGCTGCCGGAGGGTGCGTGACGTCCGGTGGCCGGTGACGTCGCCCGGTCTCAGGGCGTCGATCTCGTAGTGGAAGCGGCGGGCGACGTGCAGCAGGACGGTGGCCACCGCGCCGTCACGCACCGCCACGTCGAGACCGCTGCCCTCGATCGCCTTCGGCGTGGGGGCGTCGATGACCGGCCATCCGTTGGCCGACCGGGCGCCCCGCCACTGCCGGTTCTCCGGCGCGGCCTCGGCGGTGCCCGCGGCCCCGCTCGCCCACAGGGCCGCGCCACCGGCGACGCCGAGGCCCGCCGTCAGGAAACGACGGCGGTCCACGGTGACCGGGTGCCGGACGACTTCATTCATGGACGAGCTCCTTCTTTCGCTGGAGGGCCGCGCGAACGGCCAGGGCCGAGCAGACGACCACGCCGGTCAGAGCGACGTAGAGCAGCGGGTTGAGCCATCCGGGCACCAGGTCGACCGAGGTCCCGTCGCCCCACCGGCAGACGTGGGACAGCGGAAAGGCGCTCTCCGTGATGGACTCCGGCCGGCTCGCCGCCCCCTTCCCCGCCCTGACCGCGCAGACCTTCGCGTCCTGCGTGAACCCGGACAGGGCGCCCACGGCGTACAGGATCAGGGCGACGACCGCGGCCACCAAGGCGCCGGCCGCCCACTTGCGGCTCCGGTTGCTGCTGCTCTGTGCCGTGCTCTGTGACGTGCTCTGTGTCATCGGGAACTCAGGTTCTTGCGCTGGTTGGCGAGGAGGGTGGTCTTCTGGCCGCTTTCGAGACTCGCCAGCGAGGCCAGGGACTCGCCGAACGCGTCGACGAACTCGGTGAGCTTGTCGTCGGGCAGCATGGCCGGCAGCAGGGTGGCGTAACCGGCGATGCCCCAGATGAGCGTGTTGCGGCCGACCGTGATCACCGGGTCCTTCTCGGTGATCAGCATCATGCGCGCGGTGTCGGAGGCGAGGCTCACCGTGCCGCCGAACCGCTGGATGTAGTAGTCCCGGAAGCGGCTGAGGCCGCCCGTCCCCCGGTAGTGGTCGGTGACCGCCTGGACGATGGTCTTGCCGTCCCGGACCCGCTCGGCGATCAGATAGCCGTCGGTGTCCTCCAGCAGGTCCTGGTAGGCGAACGTGGAGTCCACGCCGATCTTCGCGAACTTGTCGGCGACGTAGGCCGCTCCGGAAGGGTAGCTGTCGGAGTCCCGGCGCCACTCCCCGTAGAGCGTCATCAGGTCGCCGCCCCAGCCGCCCACGTCGCCGGCGCCCGCGTTGATGATGTCCGCGGGCTGCTCCTTGACGAAGTGCGCGTTGGCCGTGGCCATCAGGTGCTCGGCGCCGATCGGGTAGCCGGTGAAGGGGTCCTTGAACTCGTCGTAGAGATAGGCCCCGTGGCTCTCCGCGTAGTCGATGAACCCCTGGTCCGGGTCGCCGATCAGCGCCCACCACGTGAAGTCGCCGTACGCCAGGTGGCGCATGTACTCCATCACCAGCTGGTTCGGGTTGCCCTTGCCGTAGTCCAGAGCGAGGCCGTACAGCATGTCGACGTAGGAGATGAGGTCGTCCGCCGACGTGGTCGGCTTGTTGACGCTGTTC
Source organism: Streptomyces arenae (assembly GCF_022343545.1). Taxonomy (NCBI): domain Bacteria; kingdom Bacillati; phylum Actinomycetota; class Actinomycetes; order Kitasatosporales; family Streptomycetaceae; genus Streptomyces; species Streptomyces arenae. Next base: position 52,180 of record NZ_JAKQYH010000054.1, on the reverse strand, counting down.
TGGCCGCCGTCGGAGCCCGAGCGGTGCGCGTCGTTGTCCAGGTCGAAGGTGTCGCCGGCGGTGGTGTAGCTGAACTCCTTGATCTGGTTGAACGCCCAGTTCGAAGGCAGAGGGAAGCCGAGGTTCCCGGAGAAGCCCCAGGACATCCCGGAGACGAAGGAGTACCGGGCGTACGTCTCCTTGGTGACCTGCGTACACACGTTCCGTGAGCCGTACACGCCGTGCACGTAGCGCTTGCCCTTGTTGGCGAGCGCGGCGTTGACGCCGTGGAAGTAGGGGACGATGTTGGAGGTGATCTCCTCGCCGGTCGCGTCGTAGTCGACGGCGAAGTAGATGACCGTGCTGCGGTTGAAGCCGTACGACAGGGCCAGGTTGTGTGCGTTCAGCCCGTGCGCGTAGCCCTGGCTGAAGGTGAAGTCGGCGAGCTGGCGGGCGTTGTCCTGGTAGATCGGGAAGACCCGCAGGCCCGAGGCGAAGATGTCGGCCAGTTCGCCCGGCTTGATCTCCTTGTCGAGGGTGCTGCCCGGCGGGTCGTACAGGTAGCGGCCGACGTGGCGGTACCCGGACGCGTACAGGGCCTTGGCACGTGACGCGGTGATGGTGAAGCGGGTGTCGCAGGCCTGCACGGACCGTTCCGGGTCGCCGGTGGAGACCAGCAGCTGGGCCCAGGTCTGGTAGTTGCCGACGCCGGTCACGTCCAGCATCGAGAAGCCCTGGAAGGCTCTGACCCAGGTGGTGAGCGAGTCGTCGAAGGTGCTCTTGAACGAGGTGACGTAGGCCGAGCCGCCGTAGAGTACCGGCTCGTTGAACACGCAGGCCGCGGAGAAGAGCTGTACGAAGATGCCCGAGCCGCCTTCGGACACCGGGTGGTTCTTGAGTCCGGCCTGGGTGCCGGCCCCGAAGTTGCCGGTGACCTGGTCCTCGGGGATGCCCAGTTCGTACTGGATGGCCTTCATGAGGGCCTGCTGCACGTCGCGGGAGTAGTGGCCGTCGCACGGGCCGACGTAGAACGTGGACTTGCCGAAGTAGCGGCCGTTGAGCCACTGCTGGATACCCCGGACCTTGTCCGAGCCGCCGGACAGCAGTACGTAGGCGTCCATCGTGAGCAGCGCCTTGAAGACCTTGGGCTGGACGAACCCGGGATCGGCCGAGCCGCCCAGGCCCATGTCCGACTTCATCTCGACGAGGCTCTCGGCGGAGAAGCTCCCGGCACCGTTGTCGCCCCAGTAGCCCTTGCAGAACAGGGCGTGCTTGACGATGGTCAGGATGTTCTTGTTGGGGTCGTTCGGCCCCACGTTGCCGTAGGCCGCGAGCTTCGCGAGCGTGCCGGCCCCGAAGTTCGCCACCACCGGGCTGATGCCCAGTTCGTGCTGCAGGCCCATCGTGAGCGAGTACATCGTGGCCCAGCCGGTCACGCCGGTCTCGGGACATCTGACGTAGCCGGAAACCGAACCGTACGTGGCGTTCACCCATTTCTGGGCGTCGAGAACCTTTTCATCCGCCATGGACTCTCCTTCTGCCGTCATTACGGAGCCCTTACCTTCCGGGGGCGGCACGCAAAAAGTCCAGGCAATAAATCACCCGCGATCACAATTCGGACATCGTGCGACAGACCCCCAACTGCGCACAGGGGCAGGGAAATTGATGGCTCCCGCGCCTCGTCCGAAGCTAGGGTGTCGCCGGTCCGAACGTAAAGTGGCAGTCATGCCGCAGTAAAAGGAACTTTCACCCGAAAAGGAAAGTGGTCCAGATATGCGCATCGCCGCACGTGCCGCCATGGCCGTCTCCGCACTGGCCCTGGTGGGTCTCGCCTCGGCCCCCGCGAACGCCGCCGGCCACGAGGTCTACGTCGCCTATTCCTACGGGGCCGACGACTCCAGCTGCGAATCCGGTGGGGCGATCGGTTTCCAGTCGTACGGAGAGGTCGTGACCGTCAGCGACACCTGTGCGGACGGGCACTCCGCGATCGGGGTCGTCAACCTCGGCAGCACGTTCTACTACTACTGGAACCACAGCGGAGCCGGCACCACCAGAACGATCGACCTGGACCTCTACGAGGGCCAGCCGCTCGCGATCCAGGCCTGTCTCGGCGAGTGGTCCGGCACCGCGACGGGCGGCATCCTCTGGGACACCTGCGGTCCCGTCAACACCCGCCCCACCGCCTGACGAACGCCGACGGGGCACCCGGAGCGCTGCCGGGTGCCCCGTCGTACGGGCGTCCGCTACTGGTCGTCGGCCGGGTCGAGCGGGTTGTTCGTGTCGCCGTCCGTCGGGGTCTCCACCGGCAGTGACGGCTCGTTCGTCGTGGCCGGCGGGGAGGTCGTCGGGGCGGTCGAGGTCGGGGTCTTCGACGGGGTCCGGGACGGGGTCGCCGACTTCGTCGGGGTTTCGCTGGGCGTCTCGGAGGGCGTCTCCGAGGGGGTCGCCGACTTCGACGGGGTCTGCGACGGCTGGACCGCCGCGCCCAGGTCGGTGTCCAGGTCGAACTTGGCCTTCTTGGTGACACCGAAGGTGTAGGTCGCCCAGATCTGTGCCGGGTAGCCGCCACCGTTGATACGGCCGGTGCCGGGGATGAGGCCCGTGGCGCCGGTCAGCGTGACCTGGTTGTGGCTCTTGACGTCCTCACCGAACAGGCCGACGGAGGTCACCAGGTCGGGGGTGTAGCCGGTGAACCATGCCGACTTGTTGTTGTCGGAGGTACCCGTCTTGCCCGCCACCTGCTGGCCGTTGCGCAGCGGGTTCTGGGCCACCGACACCTTGGCCGTACCGTCGTCGACCACACCGGTCAGCACCGACGTCACCTGGTCGGCCGCGGAGCGGCTGATGACCTGTTCGCCGATCGGGTTCGGTATGTCCACCTTGCGGCCGGTCTTCTCCGCCGACGCGATGAGCGTCGGGGTGACCTTCCTGCCGTGGTTGTCGAAGGTGGCGTACACGCCGGCCATCTCCAGCGGGCTCGCGCCCATGCTGCCCAGGGTCATCGCGGGCACCGCCTGGAGGCCCGTGGTGTCCAGGCCCAGGTCGTCGGCGGTCTGCATGACGTTCTTCATGCCGACGTCCACACCCATCTGTGCGAACACCGAGTTGACGGACTTGTTCATCGCCGTCTGGACGGTGATGTCGCCGTAGTCGGTCTTGTCCTCGTTCGGCGGCGAGAAGGCGATGTCACTGCCCTTGACCGGCCGGCCGCTGGTGCCGTCGTAGATGGTGTTGGCGTCGATGTCCTTGCCGTCCTGCGTCTGGGCGCTGTGTTCCAGGGCGGAGGCGAGGATGATCGGCTTGAAGGTGGAGGCGGGCTGGTAGTCGGCGCGCGTCGCGTTGTTCAGGTAGTGGTCGTAGTAGCTCGTGCCGCCGTACAGGGCGAGGATCTTGCCGGTCTTCGGGTCCACGGAGACGGCGCCGGCCTGGACGTTCTTGTCGACCTTGCGCTTCTTGCCGTCGAGCTTGCTGGTGAGCTGGCTCTTGACGGCCGCCTCCAGCTTGGTCTGCTTCTTCGGGTCGATGTTCAGGGTGATCGTCCAGCCCTGGTCGACGACCAGGGCCTCGGCCTCGGACCTGGTGATGCCCTGCTTCTTCATCAGCTGGTTCTCCAGCTGGGTGTTGGCCAGTTCGACCAGGTAGCCCTTCTGGCCCTCCAGGCCGGAGGCGGCCTTGGGGTCCTTGGGGATCGGGAACTTCATGGCCTCCCGTTTGGACTTGTCCAGCCAGCCCTGGCCGACCATGTTGTCCAGGACGTAGTTCCAGCGCTCCTGCACCAGCTTCCTGCCGACGGGACCGGCCACCGCCCAGTCGTACTGGCTCGGCGCCTGGAGCAGCGCGGCCAGGTAGGCGCCCTGCTGCACCGTGAGCTTGTCGGCGTCGACGCGGTAGTAGGCCTGGGCGGCGGCCTGGATGCCGTAGGCGCCGCGGCCGTAGTAACTGGTGTTGATGTAACCGGCGAGGATGTAGTCCTTGGTCTTCTCCCGGTCCACCTTCAGCGTGATGACCAGTTCCTTCAGCTTGCGCGTGACGGTCTGGTCCTGGTCGAGGTAGTAGTTCTTGACGTACTGCTGGGTGATCGTCGAACCGCCCTGGGTGCCGCGGCCCATCGCGGTGTTGTAGAGGCCGCGGGCCATGCCCCGCAGGTTGATGCCGTTGTCGTTGTAGAAGGTCTTGTTCTCGGCCGCGACGAAGGTGTGCTGGACGTCCTTCGGGACCTTGGAGAGGTCCACGATCTCTCGGTTGACGGTGCCCTTGCGGGCGAGAACCGTGCCGTCGCTGTACTTGTAGACGTTGCTCTGCGTCTGCGCGAGCGCGTTGCCCTCAGGAACGCTCACCATCACGTAGAGCGCGACGAAGGCGCCGATGCCCAGCAGGCAGACGCCGAAGAACGCGCCGAGCATCTTCTTCCAGGTGAACAGCCGGCGTATCCGGCCCTTGGCGGGCTTGCCCGGCTTGCCGGCCGCCTTGCCGGAGCCCGCCTTCGCGGCGGCCTTGCGGCGCTCCGCGCGGGTGGCGCCCTCGGCCGCGGGCGGGGCCTCGACCGTGGTGGTGGTGCCCGCCGCGGGCGTCTCGGGCTCGGGCGGCGGGGACGGGCGGTTCCGGGGCGCGGCGCGGCGGCCGCCCCGCTGCCGCGCTTTTCTCTCTTCCGCTCGTCCCATGAGTCCGTCTGCTCCGCTTCGTCTCGGCTGTCACACGTGTGTGCGACTGTCACACAAGCACTTGGCTCAGGTCAGTCCAGAAAACTAACACCGCTGTCTATGACAAAGGACGCACGATCACGCCTTTTGCGGACGTGACAATCAGCACCTCGCCCAACGGAACCGACGAGCAGGGAAGACGTAGGGTTGCCCCGTCGGATAAAGTGATATCACTTAGCTAGAACAGAGCTAGGCAGTCCGTCGTTCGAGGGGGAACCCATGTCCGTTCACGACTCATCACTGACCGCCGACGTACCCGAGATGCCCGCGCCGCGGGTGCGGGAGTTCACCGCGCACAGCATCGGCGGCGGGCTCGCGCTGCTGCTGGGCCTGGTGGGGCTGCTGGCCGCCGCCGGGCTCTTCGTCGCCGCCTCCGTGAATCCCGCCTTCGCCGCCGGGGGTGTCCTCGTCTTCCTCGCCGCCGTCATCGCGATGCGCGGGCTGAACACGGTGGCGCCGGGCGAGGCGCGGGTCGTCCAGCTCTTCGGGCGGTACCGGGGCACCATCCGGCAGGACGGGCTGCGCTGGGTGAACCCGTTCACGTCCCGCACGCGGATCTCCACCCGGGTGCGCAACCACGAGACCGCGGTCCTCAAGGTCAACGACGCCTACGGCAACCCGATCGAACTCGCCGCGGTCGTGGTGTGGAAGGTCCAGGACACCGCGCAGGCGGTCTTCGAGGTCGACGACTACACGGAGTTCGTCGCCACGCAGACCGAGACCGCGGTACGGCACATCGCCATCGAGTACCCGTACGACGCGCACGACGAGGGCGGGCTCTCGCTGCGCGGCAACGCCGAGGAGATCACCGAGAAGCTGGCCGTCGAGCTCCAGGCGCGGGTGGAGGCGGCCGGGGTGCGGATCGTGGAGTCGCGTTTCACGCATCTCGCGTACGCTCCGGAGATCGCCTCGGCGATGCTCCAGCGGCAGCAGGCCGGTGCGGTGGTGGCCGCGCGGCGGCAGATCGTCGACGGCGCGGTGGGCATGGTGGAGGCGGCGCTCGCGCGGATCGCCGAGCAGGACATCGTGGAACTGGACGAGGAGCGCAAGGCGGCGATGGTGTCCAACCTGATGGTGGTGCTGTGCGGGGACCGGGCGCCGCAGCCGGTGCTCAACACCGGGACGCTCTACCAGTGACGGGCTCGCCCTCCCCCGAGGAGGCGCCGCGGCGCCGGCCGCAGCAGCGCAAGCAGGTGCTGCTGCGGCTGGACCCGTCGGTGTACGACGCGCTGGCCCGGTGGGCCGGGGACGAGCTGCGGTCGGCCAACGCCCAGATCGAGTTCCTGCTGCGCCGCGCCCTCGCGGAGGCGGGCCGCCTCCCGGGCGAGGCGGGCCCGCTGCCCCGCCGGGGACGGCCTCCGGGCGGCGGCACCCCCGCACCACCGTCGGCCTGAACCGGCGCGCCCTGGCGTGCGGGCCCCTCGCCGGTGTCCGCCCTGCCCGGTCATGCCGGCACCCCCGTGGGCGCCGGCCCCCGAACCCGCGTACGCGCTGACACCGACTACCGCCGCGGGAGCCGCACCCGCACGTCATCCGGCACCCGCCGTGAGAGTCGCACCCGCACGTCATCCGGCTCCCGCCGTGAGAGTCGCACCCGCACGTCATCCGGCTCCCGCCGTGAGAGTCGCACCCGCACGTCATCCGGCTCCCGCCGTGAGAGTCGCACCCGCACGTCATCCGGCTCCCGCCGTGAGAGTCGCACCGGCGCCTCCGCGGTCCCTCTGCGCGGCGCTCATGCCAGTTCCTCCTTGAAGCCCTGGCGCCACGACGGGTACCGCGGTTCCCAGCCCAGTTCACGCTTGGCCTTCGCGTTGGAGAAGCCGCGGCCCTCGGTCATGATGACGACCGCCTGTTCGCCGGCGAGCAGGCGGGCCACCCACACCGGTATCCGCAGCGGCGGCCTGGCCCCCGCGCACTCGGCGAGATACGGCAGCCACTCCGCGGCCGGCGCCGGGTCGTCGTCGACGATGTTGAAGACGCCCCGCGCCTGCTGCTCCACGGCCAGGACGGTCGCGCTCGCCGCGTCGTCCAGATGGATCCAGGAGCTGTACCCGGTGGCCCGCCCGACCAGCGGGTACTGGCGTCTGCGGATCAGCTCGACCTGGTCGTCGACGGCGCCCGGCCCGTAGAAGGCGCCGTAGCGCAGGACCGCCCCGCCCGCGCCGAGGACCGCCTCCTCCAGGTGGCGCAGCGCCAGCATCCCCCGGTGCGCGGCCGTGCCGGGCATCAGGTCGAGCGGATCCTCCTCCGTCTTCACCCAGCCGCCCTCGCGGATGCCGTTCCAGCTGGCGTGGCCCTGGGCGACGAAGTGGGGCACGCCGGTCGCCTCGGCGGCGGCGAGCAGGTGGTCCGTGCCCTCGGTGCGCAGCCGGTTGGTGAGCGCGAACCAGCGGTCGGGGCGCCGGATGTCGGGCTTGCCCGCGTGCGCCGGGGAGATCGCGGTCAGCTGATGGACGATGACGTCCGGCTGGGCCTCGGCCACCGCCGCCCCGACCGACAGCGCGTCGAGCCCGTCCATCACCACGCCCTCGGCGCCCATCCCCCTGAGCAGCTCCAGCCCGGCCGCACCGGTCGTGGTGGCCGTCACCCGGTGCCCCCGCGCCACCAGCCGCGGCACCAGCCGCCGTCCCAGGACCCCACTGCCACCCGCCACGAACACCCGCACGGCGTTCTCCTTCCAGGTACGAGAAACCGACTCGCACCTGAGACGGGACGGACCCGCCCGGTTGTGACATCGCGCTGTCGCCGAACCGTGACAATCGGCCGTCACCTGCGCGAAGGCACAGCGGACGCACAGCGAGCCATCATCTGCACACTGCGCGTATACATGCCGCGTATACACCGTGTGTAGAGTGCTCGCATGTCCATCGGTCACACCCTTTTGGGGCTCCTGGAGTCCGGCCCGCGCCACGGCTACGACCTGAAGCGGGCGTTCGACGAGAAGTTCGGTCACGACCGGCCGCTGCACTACGGCCAGGTCTACTCGACGATGTCCCGGCTGCTGAAGAACGGGCTCGTCGAAGTCGACGGCATCGAGGCCGGCGGCGGCCCCGAGCGGAAGCGGTACGCCATCACCGACGCCGGGATCACCGACGTCGACAGGTGGCTGGCGACCCCGGAGAAGCCGGAGGAGTACCTCCAGTCGACCCTGTACACCAAGGTCGTGCTCGCGCTGCTGACCCACCGCGACGCCGCCGACATCCTCGACAGCCAGCGCTCCGAGCACCTGCGCAGCATGCGGATCCTCACCGACCGCAAGCGCCACGGCGACCTCGCCGACCAGCTCGTCTGCGACCACGCGCTGTTCCACCTGGAGGCGGACCTGCGGTGGCTGGAGCTGACCGCGGCCCGGCTCGACAAGCTCCGTACGGAGGTGGCCAAGTGACCGCGCCCGCAGGTTCGCTGCTCGCGGCCGAGGGGCTGCGCAAGACGTACGGCCCGACCGTCGCCCTCGACGGGGCCGAGTTCTCCATACACGCGGGCGAGGTCGTCGCCCTGATGGGGCCCTCCGGCTCCGGCAAGTCCACCCTGCTGCACTGTCTCGCCGGGATCGTGCCACCCGACGCCGGGTCGATCGTCTACGCCGGGCGGGAGATGTCGGGCATGACCGACGCCGAGCGCAGCGCGCTGCGGCGCAGCGAGTTCGGGTTCGTCTTCCAGTTCGGGCAGCTGGTCCCGGAGCTGACCTGTGTGGAGAACGTGGCGCTGCCGCTGCGGCTGAACGGCACCTCCCGCAAGGAGGCCGAGAAGACGGCCCGCGACTGGATGGCCCGGCTGGAGGTCGACGACCTGGCGAAGAAGCGGCCCGGCGAGGTCTCCGGCGGCCAGGGCCAGCGGGTCGCGGTCGCGCGGGCGCTGGTGACCGGGCCGCGGGTGGTGTTCGCGGACGAGCCGACCGGCGCGCTCGACTCGCTCAACGGCGAGCGCGTGATGGAACTGCTGACCGACGCCGCCCGCTCCACCAACGCGGCCGTCGTACTGGTCACGCACGAGGCCCGGGTCGCCGCCTACTCCGACCGCGAGATCGTCGTACGCGACGGGAAGTCCCGGGACATGGAGCGGGCCGTATGAGCGCACGGCGCTGGGCCGGGGACCTGGCCATGGGGGCGCGGTTCGCCCTGACCGGCGGCCGCGAGGGCTGGATCCGGGCCCTGCTGACCGCCGTCGGCGTGGGTCTCGGCGTGGCACTGCTGCTGCTCACGGCGGCGGTGCCGGACATCCTGGACGCCCGGCACGGGAAGGACGCCGTGCGGAGGGACTTCTCGCTGACCCCTCCGAAGATCCCGGCGGCGGACGACACGATCGTCGTCGCCCATGTGAACACTTCCTGGTACGGCGCGGACATCCGGGCCCGGCTGGTCGACCCCGACGGACCGCATGCGCCGGTGCCGGTGGGCGTCGACCGGGTCCCGGCGGCCGGCGAGATGTACGTCTCCCCCGCCCTGGACAAGCTGCTGAAGGCGCCCGGCAACGGGCTGCTGCGCGAGCGGCTGCCCGCGAAGGTGGTCGGGACGATCGGCGAGCGGGGGCTGATCGGCCCGACGGAACTCGCCTACTACATGGGCGTGTCGGGGCTGGAGCGGCAGATCGGCCACAATCCGGAGGTCGGCCGCATCAAGAGCTTCGGGGACGTCTCCGACGATTCGTCGGAGGGCCTGGACCCGATTCTGCTGCTCCTCGTGCTGCTCGTCTTCGTGGTGCTGCTGGCCCCGGTCGGCATCTTCATCGCCACCGCCGTGCGGTTCGGGGGCGAGCGGCGCGACCGGCGGCTCGCGGCGCTGCGGCTGGTGGGCTGCGACGGCCGGATGGTCCGCCGGATCGCCGCCGGTGAGGCCCTGGCGGGCGCGGTGCTCGGCCTGGTCCTCGGCACCGGCTTCTTCGTGCTGGGCAGTCAGGCCGCGGCCACCGTCGAGCTGTTCGGGGTCAGCGTCTTCCCGGACTATCTCAACCCGACGCCGGCCCTGGCCACGCTGGTCGCCGTCGCGGTACCGGCGGCCGCGGTCCTCGTGACGCTGTTCGCGCTGCGCCGGGTCGTCATCGAACCGCTGGGCGTGGTGCGCACGGCCCGGCCCACCCGGCGCCGGCTGTGGTGGCGGCTGCTGCTGCCGGTCGGCGGCCTCGCGATGCTCTACCCGATGATCGGGCAGGGCGGCGACAACGGGGACTTCAACCAGTACCTGGTGACGGGGGGCGTGCTGGCCCTGCTCGTCGGCATCACCGCGCTGCTGCCCTGGGTGGTGGAACGCACCGTCAGCCGGCTCGGCGACGGCGGTGTGTCCTGGCAACTGGCGGTGCGCAGGCTTCAGTTGAGCAGCGGTACGGCCGCGCGGATGGTCAACGGCGTGGCGGTCGCGGTGGCCGGCGCGATCGCCCTCCAGATGCTGTTCTCCGGTGTCCAGGCCGACTTCACCAAGAGCACCGGGAAGGACCCGAACCGCGCCCAGATGGAGGTGGACCTGCCGGACGGTGTCCAGGTGGCCGCCGCGGGGGCGAAGCTCAAGGGGACCCCGGGGGTGAAGGGGGCGGTGGCGCTGTCCCGGACGGAGTACAGCGCCGAGCGCCGCGACCCGGACACCACCATGCAGCTCATCGTCGGCGACTGCGCGGCGCTGCGCGAGGTGGCCACCCTGCCGTCCTGCCGTGAGGGCGACGCCTTCCTGTCCGCGTCCTGGTCCGACGAACCGGCCGCGCGCAAACTGCTGGCGCCGGGCCGCAAGGTGTGGGTCGATCCCGTCTACACGGGCAGCTCCGGAGTCCAGGCGCCCTGGACGGTGCCGGCGAAGCTCCCGAAGGTACCCACCCGCAAGAACGCGCTGAGCACCGACCTCGGCGGTGTCCTGGTCACCCCGTCCGCGCTGCCCGCGAAGGCGCTGACCGCCCTGCGCGCCAGCGTGTACCTGCGGTTGGACCCGTCGGTGCCGGATGCCGAGGAGCAGGTGCGCACCACCGCGATGGGCATCGCCCCGCTCGCCTACACCTGGACCTGGGAGGCGACCACCCGTGACGAGAAGTTCGACACCATCCGCACCGGACTGTTCGTGGGCGCGGCCGCCGTCCTGGCCCTGATCGGGGCGAGTCTGCTGGTCTCCCAGCTGGAGCAGTTGCGTGAGCGCAGGAAGCTGCTGTCGGCGCTGATCGCCTTCGGCACCCGGCGCCGTACCCTCACGCTGTCCGTGCTGTGGCAGACGGCCATCCCGATCACGCTGGGCCTGCTGCTGGCGACGGCGGTCGGGCTGGCGCTCGGCGGGGTGCTGATGAAGATGACGGCGGTGCCGCTGCGCGTGGACTGGGCGAGCGTGCTGTCGATGACCGGGATCGGCGCGGGGATCGTCGTCGCGGTGACCCTGCTCAGCCTGCCGCCGCTGCTGCGGCTGATGCGCCCGGACGGCCTGCGGACCGAATAGCGGTCACGGCCCCGTCACAGCGGGCCCGGCGCCGGCGCCGGGCCCGTGGGCCCCGCTCACCGATCAGTGGGCGGGGTCCTCGGCGTTCTCGGCCCCGGCGTCGGCCGGCACGACCGCGTCCTCGGGTTCGGAAGGGGCCGGATCCGGTGGCGGGGCGGCGTCTTCGGGCTCCGCGTCCACGTACCGTTCGTGCGAGTACTGGTGCAGATAGCTGACCACCGTGTTCGTCACCGCCACCAGCGGTACGGCCACCACCGCGCCGCCGATGCCCGCGACCATGCCGCCGGCCGCGACCGTGAGGACCACGGCGAGCGGGTGCACCCGGACCGCCCGGCCGAGGATGAACGGCTGCAGGACGTGGCCCTCGATCTGCTGCACGGCGAGGACCACGACCAGCGTCATGACCGCCGTGAACACGCCCTGGGTGACGAGCGCGACCACCACCGCCAGGGCGCCCGAGGCCACCGCGCCGACCAGGGGGATGAACGAGAACAGGAAGATGAAGACGGCGAGCGGGACGGCCATGGGGACGTCCAGGAAGTAGATGCCCAGGCCGATGAAGATGGCGTCGATGAGGGCGACCAGCACCGTGCCCCGGACGTAGGCCGTCAGGGTGCGCCAGGCGCGCGGGCCGGCGCCGGCCACGCCGTCGCGGGCGGCGGAGGGGACCAGCTTCAGGAACCACTGCCAGATGCGCGCGCCGTCGTAGAGCAGGAAGAGCGTCGAGAAGAAGACCAGCAGCAGACCGGTCAGCGTCTCGACCACGACCTGGACGCCCTCCAGACCGAAGGACGTTATCTGGTCGGTGTTGGCGCCGATCGCCTCGCGGAGGTTCTTGGCGATCTGGTTGATCTGCTTGTCGGTGACGTGGAAGGGGCTCTTCAGCAGCCAGTTGCGCAGGTCGTCGATGCCGCTCTGGATCTGGTTGGAGAGCGTGTCGATGTTCTCCATGACCTGCCAGGTCACGAACCAGCCCATCAGGCCGATCACCACGAACCCGGAGATCGCGGTGAGCGCCGTGGCCGGACCGCGCGGCATGCCGCGCCGGCACAGCCAGGCGACCGTGGGCTGGAGCAGCGCGGTGACCAGCAGGGCGATGACGAAGGCGAAGACGACCAGTTGCACGGCGCTGATGACCCGCATCAGCACCCAGACCGTGCCCGCGAGCACCAGGAGACGCCAGCCGGCCTCGGCCGCGACCCGTACCCCCCAGGGGACCGCCGTGACGGGGTCGGGGCGGCGGACGGGCCTGCGGGGCTTCTGGGCCGGCACGGCGGCGGTGGCGGGTGCCGGCACGGGAGGGGACGGCGGGGCCGGTTCCGGCTCGCCGTGCTCCCGTTCCACCTCGGCCCGGCGTTCGTCCAACCGCTCGCCCATCTCGGTCAGTCCGGCACCGAGCCGGCCGAGCCACTGAGGCACTCGCGACATGATCCGCCCTCTGTTGCTCACCACTCCCCCCTGGAGTCGTTGGCTCCGACCGTACAGGGCGACAGCCCCTCCCCCTAGGACGGGGAGGGGCTGTCGAAGGTTGAGAAGCCGAGTGGGCTCTAGTACCAGTGGTTGGCCTGCCAGAAGGACCAGGCCTCGCACGGGCTGCCGTAGCGGGAGTTCATGTAGTTCAGGCCCCACTTGATCTGCGTGGCCGGGTTGGTCTGCCAGTCGGCTCCGACGGAGGACATCTTGGAGCCGGGCAGGGCCTGGAAGAGACCGTAGGCGCCGGAGGAGGCGTTGACCGCGCGGTAGTTCCAGCTGGACTCGTGGTCCACGATGTTGCTGAAGCACTGGAACTGGCCGCTGGCCACCATGCTCTGCGCCATCGCCTGGATCTGCGCCACGGTGTACGAGCTCTGGACCGGGAAGCTGGCCGTGGACGCGGAGCGGCTGGCCGCCTTCTTCGCCTCGGCGCGCTCCTTGGCCTCCTTGGCCGCCTGCTCGGCCGCGGCCTTCTTGGCGGTCGCGGTCTTGGCCGCTGCCACCCGGGCCGCCTGCTCGGCGTCCTTCTTGGCGGACGCGTCGGCCTGGATCGCCACGGCGTCGGCCTGCTGCGTCAGGGAGGCGGTCTGCACCTGGGCCTGCTGACCAGCGGGCAGGTCGGCGAGGAGCGTGGTGTCGGCTGCTGTCGCCTCTGCGTCGTTGTTCGGCTGCGCCACGCTGCCCGAGGCAACACCGACGACGCTTCCGACAGCGGTGACCGCGGTGGCCGAAGCCACTGCGAATCCCCGGACCGAGATCCGGCTCACACGGTTTCCTTCCAGCATCGCCCGCTTCGGTGACCCTGGCGGACGCAATCTTGCCCCCGACGCTGGTCTCCTCACTACTGGGTCACGGGAGACACGGGCCCGGTGGGCAACTCCCGCTAGGAGAGCGCCGCGTGGTGCTCGGGCGGCATACGACGTCGCTATGGAATTAGCTCTGTGCTTCTGTTGTTCCGCACCGCTGGGGGTACGGGTGTGTCGTATGCGGGGCCTGACAGGAATGAGACTCTGCCGTAACCCGACGCCGGGTGGCAATTCCGAGTTGCGTGTGAAAGCTCACATCCCGTTTCCCCCAGGGGTTTTCAGGAAACCCCCACGCACGAAGGCGCCGCCCGGCTAGGCTCGGGGCCTTTGCCGGACGGCGCCAACGGACGGGTACTCAACCCAAGTTGGACACTCTGATCAGATGGTTCAGATGTGCCCGTCCTCCAGCATTTCGGTCACAAGTGCGGCGATCTGGGACCTCTCGGACCGCGTGAGGGTGACATGCGCGAAGAGCGGATGCCCCTTCAGCTTCTCGACCACGGCGACCACGCCGTCGTAACGGCCCACCCGCAGATTGTCCCTTTGCGCCACATCATGGGTCAGAACCACCCGCGAATTGGCGCCGATCCGGGACAGAACGGTCAGCAGGACGTTCCGTTCCAGCGACTGGGCCTCGTCCACGATCACGAACGCGTCGTGCAGGGAGCGGCCGCGGATGTGGGTGAGCGGCAGGACCTCCAGCATCCCGCGGGCGGTGACCTCCTCGATGACCTCCCGGCTGGTGACCGCGGAGAGCGTGTCGAAGACGGCCTGCGCCCAGGGGCTCATCTTCTCCGCCTCACTGCCCGGCAGATAGCCCAGTTCCTGCCCGCCGACCGCGTACAGCGGCCGGAAGACCATCACCTTCTGGTGCTGACGGCGCTCCAGGACCGCCTCCAGGCCCGCGCACAGCGCCAGCGCGCTCTTGCCGGTGCCGGCCCGGCCGCCCATCGACACGATGCCGACGTCCGGGTCGAGCAGCAGGTCGAGCGCGATGCGCTGCTCGGCGCTGCGGCCCTTGATGCCGAACGCCTCCCGGTCGCCGCGCACCACCCGGACGCTGCCCTCGGGCGTCACCCGGCCGAGCGCCTTGCCGCGCTCGGACTGGATGGTCAGGCCGGTGTGCACAGGCAGGTCCGCGGCCTCCGGGACGTACAGCCGGCCCTCCTCGAAGAGGGTGTCCACCTGTTCGCCGGACAGGGTCAGTTCGGACATACCGGTCCAGCCGGAGGAGTCCGTGATGGCGAGCTCGGCACGGTACTCCTCGGCGAGGAGGCCGACCGAGGACGCCTTGATCCTGAGCGGCAGGTCCTTCGAGACGACGGTGACGTCGTACCCCTCGGCCTGCAGGTTGCGGGCGACCGCGAGGATGCGGGAGTCGTTGTCCCCCAGGCGGTAGCCGCTCGGCAGCACGCTGGGGTCCGAGTGGTTGAGCTCGACACGGATCGTGCCGCCCAGCTCGCCGATCGGGATGGGGGCATCGAGGCGGCCGTGCCGGACCCGGTAGTCGTCGAGCAGGCGCAGGGCCTGCCGGGCGAAGTAACCGAGTTCGGGATGGTGCCGCTTGGCCTCCAGCTCCGTGACCACGACGATGGGGAGCACGACCTCGTGCTCCTCGAAGCGGGCCATGGCGTTCGGGTCGGCCAGCAGGACGCTGGTGTCGAGAACATAGGTGCGCCGGTCGGACTTGCGGCGCGTTGTGCTGGTCACCACGGAAGGACGTACCCCCTCGGATGAGGTCGGGGAGCGACGAGGAGAAGCTGGACCGGTTGCCGGCCGCTCTGCACGGGCCGAAAACCGGCCCCCCGCTGCTTCGTCCGTGCCGTGACCGCACGGTCGGGCTGGTGCAAAGGGCCTCCCGGGCGGACGGCCCCGAGCCGCCCGCTGAGATCCGACGCCCGTGGTTCGGGCATCGACCTGCTTGGCTTATGCCCTCGAACATGCGCCGCCATGCAACGTTCTGCAACGACGGGAAAGTGAACTCCGCGTTACCCCTGTCCCGGAACGGGTGATTCACACCTCATGGGCGAGGCGGGGTCGTCCGACGTGACGACCGTGTCGTCCGGTGCGGCCGTGGCACCCCGGGAGGTGTGCCGTGTCCGCGTCGGCCGTCACGGTGACGTCACCCGCCGTAGCGGCGGTGGCGGGCGGCGTAGTCACGCAGGGCGCGCAGGAAGTCGACCTTGCGGAACGCGGGCCAGAAGACCTCGCAGAAGTAGTACTCCGAGTGGGCGGTCTGCCAGAGCATGAATCCGGACAGCCGCTGCTCGCCGCTGGTGCGGATCACCAGGTCCGGGTCGGGCTGGGCGCCCGTGTAGAGGTGACGGCCGATCATGTCGACGTCCACGGAGTCGGCGAGGTTCTCCATCGAGACGCCCTTGTCGTGGGCGTCGAGGATCATCGAGCGGACGGCGTCGGCGATCTCCTGCCGGCCGCCGTAGCCGATGGCGACGTTCACCAGTATTCCGTCGACGTGCGCGGTGGCCTCCTCGGCCTCCTTCAGCGCCGTCTGCATCGGGGCGGGCAGCAGGTCGGGGGTGCCGACGTGGTGGACGCGCCAGCGCCCGTCGGCGGCGAGGGTGCGGACCACGTCCTCGATGATGCCGAGGAGGGGGACCAGCTCCTCCTTGGCCCGGTCGAAGTTGTCCGTGGACAGCAGCCAGAGGGTGACGACCTCGACGTCGGTCTCGGAGCACCAGCCGAGGAACTCCTCGATCTTCTCGGCGCCGGCCCGGTGGCCGTGCACGGTGCTGGACCCTGCGGCCTTCGCCCAGCGGCGGTTGCCGTCCATGATGACGCCGATGTGCTTGGGCACCTGAGCGTGGTCCAGGTGGCCTTCCACCCGGCGTGCGTAGAGCCTGACGAGCAGGCCGCGCAGCTTGTCGCGCAGGTTCACTTGAAGTCCGCCCCTCGTGATTCGGCTGCGGGAGTCTGCGGGAATCCGCGGGCCGAAGCCTACCCCGCTGGGAGTTGACGGGGGTTCGGCGGGAGGGCGCCCATGGGGGTGGGGAGTTGTGGCGCGAGGTCGGCCGGGGACACGTCTCGGCTGGTCGCGGCCGGTCGCGAGCGGGTTGCGGACGGGTCGCGCCCGGTCGCGGCTGATTGCGGACGGATCGCGTAGGTCGCGCGATTTGCCGCGTGGCCCCGAGACGCCGGGACGCCCAGACGCCGGGACGCCGCGGCTTGGGGTGCTCGGCACGTCGGCGAAGTCCGGGGCAGAAAAAACGGGCCGGTCCGTGGGGGGGAGACGGACCGGCCCGAGGGGGGGTTTCCACCATAACCCTTTGTAAGTGATGCTGCGTGCATTGGCGCGTCATCACTACTCTCCGGAGTCGTCCGGCGACGCCCCGATGGGGTGGAAACGCTGGATTCGGGGGTCCCGCATGGCCGATTCACAGCGGAATCCCAGGGAAAGTGGCCGCCGACGGGGAGATCAAGAGGGTTTGAGGCGCCTTGGGGCCGCCTCGGCGTGTTGTCCGGCCGTCCCCCCGACGGGCGACCCCGCTGCGAACGGCGGCTTGACGGCAGCGGGTGGGACATCGCGGCACCGCGCAGCCCCCTCCACTGCGCGGTACCGCCCGCGCAGCTTTGCTCACGCGAATTGCCTTGGTCTGAACTTACGCGAGCCGTCGGGTCCACATGTAGCGACAACGGTAACGATGTGGGAACGCTGTGAAGGCGAGGGGGCGAACGAGGAGACCCCACGTAGGTCTCGCGTTCGCGTATGCATAGATTCGCCACTTGTCGTACGAGATGATCCGGTATCACTGTTTGGGGTGAATCCGGTAGCAAATGCCACGCAATGCGAACTGAGCCCCGCCCGGACCTGCTCAGGGCCCGCACGGATCGGCGTGGCTTCGGGCGGGTTCCCCGGGAGCCGGGTGCGGGCAGGGTCGACGTCGGCCGGGCCGGACGGCGGTTCTTGGCCATTCTTCGGCGCCTGGCATTCCAAGGCCCGTGCATCAGGCCCGGGCATCAGGGCCGTGCATCAGGGTCGGCCGCCCGGCTTGCGGGCCTCGAAGAGGTGCCGGCTGCTGTACGCCACAAAGGGTCCGTCCGTCTCGATCCGCCGGTGCAGGGCACGGAGTCGGGACTCGTGGGCCTCGACCGTGAAGCCCGGCACCATCCACACGACCTTGCGCAGGAAGTGCACGACCGCGGCGATGTCGTGGAACTCCATGCGGAGCCGTTCGGCGCGCAGGTCGACCACCTCGAGCCCGGCCGCCTCCGCGTCGGCCCGCTCCCGGTCGGGGTGACGCCCGCGGCGGACGGACTCCGGCTGCGGGCCCAGGAAGTACTCGACCAGTTCGAAGGCGCTGGCGGGCCCGACGTGCTGGGCGAAGTAGGTACCGTCCGGCCGCAGCACCCGGGCGATCTCGGTCCAGTCCGCCCGTACCGGGTGCCTGCTGAGCACCAGGTCGAAGGTCCCGTCGGCGAACGGGAGCGGGGCGTCCTGGGTGGCGGCGACGACCAGCACACCGCGCGGGCCCAGCAGGGCGCCCGCCCTGGTGACGTTCGGCGGCCAGCTCTCGGTGGCGGCGAGCAGCCGCGGCCGGTCCGGGGCCGCCGTACGGAGGGCGAAGTCGAACACCTCACCGCCGCCGGTCTCGACGTCGAGCGCCGCCGCCGCGCGGGCCAGCCGGGCGCCCGCCGACCGGGCGTAGCCCCAGGACGGGCGCGCCTCGGTGGCGCGGCCCTCGAACCAGGAGAAGTCCCAGCCGTCCGTCGGCACGCCGATGCCCTCGGCCACGAGGTCCTCGAAGGTGCGGTGCTGCCGCTCTGTCATGAGCCGCATGGTCCCAGCCCGCTGTCGGTGCCCGCTGATAATTTCGCCCGCCATGGAGACCGATGGGATGTACACCGCTGGTGAGAAGGAAATCCTGCACACGAGCCTCGACCGGCACCGGGACGCGGTGCTGTGGAAACTGCGGGGCCTCGACGACGAACAGCTGCGGCGGCCGGTGACGCCGTCGGGGACGAACCTGCTGGGACTGGTCAAGCACCTGGCCTCGGTGGAGTACGGCTGGTTCGTGGCGAGCTTCGGCGGCGAGGTCGAGCCGCTCTGGTTCGACCCCTACAGCGACGAGGACATGTCGGCCGGGCCCGGGGAGTCGACCGGGCGGATCGTGGACTTCTACGGCCGTGCGCGCGCCGCGGCCGACGCGGTGATCGCCGAGCGGCCGCTGGACGCGCTGGGGCGGCCGGACTGGCGGGACCACGAGGTGTCGCTGCGCTGGGTCCTGGTGCACATGATCGAGGAGACGGCACGGCACGCCGGGCACATGGACATCCTGCGGGAACTGATCGACGGGGCGACCGGCGACCACCCGCGGACGCCGGACCCGGACACGGCCCCGGAGTGAAGTGAGGTGCCCAGATCCCGGGCCGGGGGGGCCGGGAGCAGGGGGCCGGGGTCAGGGGGTCTCGTCGGGGGGAGCGTCTGCCGGGTGGGGGTCGGGCAGCACGAGGAGCACGAACCCCTCGTCGACCGGGTGCTCGGGGTCGTCGTACGGCACGAACCCGTTCTTCTCCAGCAGCCGTACGGAGGCGGTGTTCGCGGCGAACGGGTCCGCGTACAGGGGGCGTACGGTCTCCTCCTGGAGGAAGAGGGCGAGGGCGCGGCTGCCGACGCCCCGGCCCCAGTAGGGCCGCCCCAGCCAGTAGCCGGTGAACCGCCGCCGCCCCTCCCACCAGGCGACGATGTTCCCCGCGACCTCGCCGTCCACCTCGACGGTCCGCACCAGGCCCGTCGGATCCCCGAGCACCCTGTTCCTCCAGTGCCGGAGGAAGGCGTCCCGCGGCCGGGGGGTGAACCTCGACCGCCGGACGGCCTCCGGGTCGTGCTCGTAGGCGAGGAACAGTTCGAGGTCGTCGTCCCGTACGGGCCGCAGGCGTACGTCGTCGGTCGTCATACCGGCGAGTGTGGCACCCGCCACTGACAACGGGCCGGGCTCACGGCACGAGCGGCCGGACCTCCCGCGCGGTGAACTGTACGAAGCCCTCGGGGTCGGGTTCGTCCGCCGTCGGCTGGAGGATCACGGTGTCGGCGCCGGCCTCCGCGAGCCGCTGCACGGCCTTGGCGACGGCGTCCGCGTCCCCGGCGACGCCGAGGTCGGGCACGGACTCCAGGCCCTCCGCGACGAGTTCGGCGCGCAGCCGGGCGGGGGCGTCGGGTCCGGTGGCGGTGAGCAGGTAGACGACGACGTGGTGCGGCTCGCCGGCACCGCGTCCCGCGGCCAGCCGCCCCTCCTCGATGAGCGCGCGGGCCCGGCGGACCCCGTCCGGGGAGGTGGCGGAGGTGAGCACGGTCCCGTCGGCGGCCTCACCGGACAGCCGCAGCGTACGGGGGCCCTCGGCGCCGGCGAGGACGTCGACGGGGGTGGCTGGCGGCCAGTCCAGCGCGACGTCGTCGAGCCGGACGTACCTCCCCTGCACGCTCACCCGCTCACCGCGCAACAGGGCGCGCAGAGCGTCCAGATGCTCCCGCAGCAGGGTCAGCGGGGACTCGGCGCGGGCGCCGACCTGACCCATCCAGTCCTGCACGCCGTGACCGACGCCGAGCACGGCGCGCCCCGGGAACATCCGGTGCAGCGCGGCCGCCTCCATCGCGGTGACGGCAACGTTCCGCAACGGCACGGGCAGCAGCCCCACGCCGATCCGCACCCGCTCGCTCCAGGCGAGCGCGGCGGCGGCCGCCGAGATCCCGCCCTCCCGGAAACAGTCCTCCCACAACCACAACTCCTTGAGCCCCGCATCATCGGCAACCCGAACCACGTCACGCAGCCGCTCAGGCGGCAACTGAGGACGAAACACAGCACCAAGCGCAGTCATGGGAGTGGTCCTACCCGCCGCCCGAGCCACTGCAACCGGGCACCGGGCACCGGGCACCGGAGATATCACGGGGCGACGGAATCCGGGTCCGGCAGCCGTACTCCCGCACGGCGGGCGCGCTCCAGGGCCGCCGCACTTGCGCCATGGGTGTCGGCGACACCTCGGTCGCCGCTCGGGCGCTGCTGGACCACGTAGAGGCGACAGGGACCGGGAACGGCGATGACAGCGGCGAAACGGGGGTCGCCGGCGAACCACACCTGCCTGGCCCGGGCGGCCTTCGCGGTGGTGTAACCACGCCCGAGGCGTCGTCGCCACCACATGGACCGAACGTGCACCTTGAGAATCATCGGCAGTGTCTCGTCGGGGCGCTCCGGGTTGGGGAAGCTCAGCCAGACGTCTCCGTCGGTGGCTCCCGGGATCTCCCCGATGCCGCTCCGGGGCTCCTCGAAGACCTGCCAGGGGTAGGCGCGCAGCAACCGTCGGGTGTGGAAGGCCCAGGAGATATAGGCCGGTTGAAGAAACGCCCGGTAGAACGTGTAGAGCAGGGGAACGAAGAAGAGCCACAGCGTCCAGCTGATCGAGATGCTCACGTACCAGGCCAGCAGCCCCAGCCACGCGGCGGGCCAGAGAAGCTGGCCCAGGAACGCACAGGTGACCAGCTTTGCCCAGGCACGGCGGGTCTCGGAGTCGTCCCAGGCCGTTCGGTGGTGCGTGGGGAGCATGTCAGTCCTTCTCGGGTACGTCGTCGGACACAACCGGTAGCGGGTCTTCGAAACTGACCGTGCCGGCGATGTCCCGGAGCAGATCGCGGTAGAGCCGGGCGCGCTCGACGGCCGTCGTGGCGAGCGAGAGGATCGCCATGCGCCGGCCGTCGGGGCAGGGAATGTGGGCCGTGATCTGGAGCAGTCCGCCCGGCGTGTGGAGATCCAGCTCCGAGGGCGCTTCCAGACGCGTCTGCACGAGCGCGGCGGGGCCGCACGGCAGCTCCAGGGTCTCCAGGTACTCGGCCGTTGCGGAGCCACTGGCGGCCCTGGCCGCGAGAACACTGCGAGGAGCCCACTCGGCGGGACGCCAGGCGAGCGTGAAGAGAGACAGCAGCGGTCCGCCGTCGGCCTGGTCGTCGGCGTGAAGGCCGAGGCAGCAACGCACCGCCCCGGCCGCCAGGAACAGGTGGGCCAGCCGGAGGACCGGACCGAGACCGGTCAGCCGACCTGCCGTCCGTTCCGGATCACGCGCCGCCGTCAGCTCCTCGAGCGGGAGCGGCACGAATCCCGGGGGCAGCGCGAACCAGACGTCGGTGTCCGCGCGCCGGGCCGACTCGTCGATCACGTAGGCTCCGCCACTCACGAAGCCTCACCCGCACCACGTAGCAGGAAATGGAGCGCACCCGCTGTCGCCGGGACGTCGACTCCGAGGGTTCTGGGCCCGTCGAGGAGGCTGGTGACGGTCTTTGCGGCGTCGTTGTCCAAGGCGTCGACAGCGCTGCTCGCCACGCCGTAGACGGCGGTGCCGGCACCCAGAACGGTCGCTGGTTTGTCCACCTTTTCGATGATCGGCGCCAACCGCCCGCCGAACACCCGGGGATGGGACAGGACACTCACGGCGCCCTCGGCCGCGGCGGCCTCCGTCCGGACCGAGACGCCCACGGTCTTGATCGAAGTCCCCGCCGTGGTACCGGCCCTGGCGATTCTCTGCCCCAGGGTCAGCACCTCCCCGGCGTCACCGACCGCTCCCGCGGTGGCCGACAGCAACTCGGGGGCCTTCATGACTCCCTTGGTCACCGCGCCCAGGCCCGGGAGCATGCCCAGGAAGTCTCCTGCTGTGCCCAGGAGGTTGGCCCAGAAGTCGATGTCCAGTTCGCCCTTGGTGAAGCCGTCCGTGAGGGAGGCCAGGACCTCGGGGTCGCTGACGCGCAGGCCCAAGGCCATGGCGCTGAGCAGTCCCGCCGCCAGGAACAGCATCCAGGGGGCCACCGCCGTGAGGCCCAGGAGCGCGATCACACCGAGTACGGCGGCGCACGCGCTGAGGATGTCCGGCAGGTTGTCGCCCAGCCAGTCCGTGAACCTGTCCCACGCACCCGGCTCGTGCGGAGCCAGCTTGTGCGTGGCGTCGCCGATGTACCGGGCCCGCCTGCGCGCGGTGTCCTCGTGTTCGCCCGCGAGGGCTCGGGCGCGCTCAAGCACGTCGTCCAGGTCGCCCTGCGCCGCCGTCACCCCGCGGTGCGCCCTGTTTCCGCCCGGCGGCGTGCCACCGGCGTCGTCCGCGTGCCTCTGGGCGCGCCGCAGCGCCTCGCGCGCGTCCTTGGCCTCACCGTCGAGTTTCCTCGCCCGCCGCTGGAACTCCGCGAGCTCCGTGCCCCACAGTTCGAGCTGTCGCGCGGCCCTGTGGACGGAGTGGGCGCCGTCCTTCAGGTTGAGCGGCAGCGGACCGCCCGCCAGCTGCTCCCGGAAGGCGACCGCGGCGTCGCCCTCCCAGTAGCTCCCGTCCATCAGCCTCGTGAGCTTGGAGTGGGCCCTCTCCATCTCCTTGGCGCAGTCGGACAGTTTGCGCCGCATGTCCCGTACCAGGTCCGTGCTGCCGGGCGCCGGGTCGAAGCCGAGATGCGGGCAGCGGTCCGCGACCGTCACCTGGCCCCGCCCTTCCGCCGCGCGTTCTCCAGAGCTCTCTCCAGCGCCACGTCGACCTCGTGGAAGTCGTCCTTCGCCTTCTTCGTGATGTCCGTGAGCTGCCCGATCTGCTCGGCGATCTCCTTGGCGCCGTAGTGCCAGTCCTCCTGGAACCGGTCGCAGGCCCGGTCCAGTTCGTCGGTGCCGAGGCCGTCGGCCCCCGGATCGCCCAACACCTTCTGGAGCGCCGAGAACGACTCCTGCGCCTTCTTCAGGTCCTTGAAGAACCTGTCCAGTTCCGTGTCGTCGACCTTCAGCCGATCAGCCATGCGTGACTCCAGGTGGGGCCGGAGGTCTCTTGATCCGTGGACGATAGCCGCGCGCCAACGGGGCCGGTGCCGGGAACCCGCCGGGCGGGCGGCGGTCAGCCAGCCGCCTCGGCGCCTGCGGGCCGGGAGGCGTCACCGGTCCGAGTGACCGGTGGCGGCATCGCCCGTCACCCGTGTTGCGGATACCGTCTCCACGGAAACCTCCGGGGAACCGTGGAAGGGGTCGGGCGTGGCACGCTGGCGGGACGGACGCGGACGGCTGCTCATCCACGGGGACGCGGAACCCGTCGTCGTTCCTCTGGAGATCGCGGCCTCCTACCGGGCCCGCACGAAGGGGCTGCTGGGCCGCGACGCGCTCGACGGCGCGATGCTGCTCTCGCCGGCCGGCAGCGTGCACACCTTCCGCATGCGGATGCCGATCGACGTCGCCTACCTGGACCGCCGTCTGACCGTCATCGCCGTTCGCACGATGCCGCCGGGGCGCCTGGGCCGGCCCCGGCTCCGCTCTCGGCACGTGCTGGAGGCGGAGGCCGGAGCCATGGCGGGATGGGGGCTTACGGCCGGGGTGCGGGTCGGCGTCGAGGTGCCGTGAGGACGGTGCCGGAGCGGCCGTGCACAGCAGCTCCGCCGATCAGCTTCCGGTCCTCGGGAACGTGACCTCCACTCGGCGGTTCTTCTTGCGGCCCTCCTCCGTGGAGTTGTCGGCGATCGGGTACTGCTCGCCGTAGCCGCGGACGTCGAAGGTGATGTTCGGGTCGTTCAGGTCCTGGTCCAGGACGCCCTGTACGGCGTTGGCGCGCTGGCGGGAGAGGACGTCACCGTGGGCGGAGGAGCCCAGGTTGTCCGTGAAGCCGAAGACGCGGACCTGGGTCCCGTTCTGCTTCCTGATCTCGTCCGCGATCGCCGAGATCCGGGACTTCGCCGCCGCGCTCAGCTTGGCGCTGTCCTTGCTGAACAGCACCTCGGCCTGGAGGGCGAAGGTCACGTCCGCGTTGGTGTCCTCGCGGCGCTCGTCCCCGCTCTGGTCCTCCACGACCGACTTGATGTCCAGCACCTTGGGCGCGGCCAGGGTGGCGCCCTCGGGGAGCTTGAGGTCGGGGTCGGTCGGGTCGATCTTCACGGGCGCGGAGGCGGACGGTTCGGTGCCCGGGGGCACGCTCGGTCCGCCGTCGTCGGCACGGGCCGCCGTCGCGCCGTAGAGGTTCGTGACGAGCAGGAGCGTCGCGGCGCCCAAGGTCAGAGGCAGGCGTGGTGTGGTCACTTCGGCCTCACCCGGAGATCTTGATCGTGCCGCTGGAGAAGGTGGGGAGCTGGAGGGTGACGTCGGTGGTGTCGGCGGGGGGCGCGGGGAACTGCATGAAGACGGGGATGGTCTGGCCGGCCTGGATCGTCGAGAGTCCGGTCGTGGTGAGTGGTCGTCCATCGGTGTCCCGCAGGACGTAGTAACGCTTCTTGCCCTTGGAGTCCACGAGCGTGGCACCGCCCAGTGACGTGCCGTGCTGGACGATCTCGGTCTCGTCGCCACGGAGGATCGAGGGGATCACGAGCGACTGGGAGCCGTCGTTCTTGAAGACCCCGTTCACGGTGAGAAATCCGCCCGAGTCCCGGTCGGCCGAGGTGATCTGGAGCAGCAGCCCGTCCTCACCCTTGAGTTCGGCCAGAGGAGTGTCCGACTGCCCCTCCTGGGCGTTCGTGTTCGATCCACTGCTCTTCGACGCGGAGGCGGACGCCTTCGGGCTCTTGTCGTCGCCGCCACCACCGCCGCCGCAACCGGCGACACCTACGGCGAGACCGGCCGCAACGGCCAGGGCGACCATCCCCCTGCGAGCCTTCGCAGTGACCCGGATACTCATCGCTCGGCCTCCTCCTTCACTCGTCGATTCGCTTGTCAGTCGGCCAGGTGGACGTCGAAGAGGTCCTCGGGACCCGGGAGCTGCGTGAGGTCGGTCGGATCCAGGGTCCAGTCCCGGTCCCGGCAGGTGAGTTCGGGCAGGACGCCGCCCCCGCCGGTGAGCGAGAACGTGCAGAGCGGCTCGATCACGGCAGTGGCCCGCGCCTTCGACTTCAGGTTCTCCGTGCCGGGCACCACGGAGTCACCCACCGTCTTGTTCGTCTCGGCGTCGACCCGGTAACTCAGCGGCGGGTCGGGGCTGCACTGCGCCGTCGCGTCGTTCTGGGCTGCCAACTGGTCGGCACGCCAGCACGAGTCGGCGACGTCGATGTGACCGTCGAAGATGTCCTGCCACTTGGTCGGGTCGAGTACGTCCTTCACCCACTGGTCCGCAAGCTCGTCACGCGTGTTCATCGCCGCGGCGAGCGCTGCCGCGTCGGCGGCCGTCTGGGCACCGTTCCGGTTCACCGCGGCCTGGCCGACAGCGAGGTAGGCGAACGCGAGAAAGAGCAGGCCCCCCACAACGGTGATGTAGATGGGGAAGGCCTGCCCTGAGTCGCCGTAACGGCGGCCACGCATCACACGATCTTGTTGATCTGCGCCATGATCTTGTCGAGGATCGCCGAGCCGATGCTGGTACCGGTGACCGCCAGCACGATCGCCACCACCACCGCGATGATTCCCAGATACTCGACCGCGGTCTGCCCCCGGTCGTCGGTGCGCCGCTGCATCGCAACAAGCATCCTCAGCATCAGGTCGCTCATGGTGCTCCCCTCCGGGTTCGGTACCGATCGTGGCACCGTACGGCGGAACATACCCTTCGGCGGAGGGTCTCAGGACCCAAATCCGGACCCAGTTCATCCTGTTCATCTCAGGCGACCCCCAGCCACTTGGCCGTTGCCTGGGCGCGGGTGGTGGTGTGGAGTTTGGCGAAGATGCGGTTGATGTGGTTCTTGACCGTCTTCTCGCTGATGAAGCAGACGGCGGCGATCTGCCGGTTGTCCATGCCGGTCGCGATGAGGTCCATGATCTCCGCCTCCCTGCCGCTCAGTTGAAACCGGGACTGCGTCGACTGTCTCACAGCGGATTGCATTTGCGAAAGGTTTTGGAGAGGGTGATTTGCTGCCCTCGGGGCCAGTTGAGGCGTTGAGTGTGCGGTTGCGTTGCCTCTGATGTGCGCTAGCAATGCCTTCGTCGCAGTCGGTGTGAAGTGGGGTCGGCCGCTGCCCACGTCCCGTACCGCCTGGGTCAGCTGTGCGGTCGTGAACTCGCCGTGCACCAGGTAGCCGGCGGCGCCCAGGCGTACGGCCTCCTGGACGATGTCCGTCTCGTCGCTGTACGTCAGCATCATGACCGGGGCCAGCCGGACCAGGTGGGGCAGTGCCGTCATGCCGTCGACGCCCGGCATGCGCACGTCGAGGAGGACCACGTCGGGGCGGTGGCGCAGGGCCGCCTCGTAGGCCGCGCGGCCGTCCTCGGCCTCGGCCACCACCGTGAGGTCGTCCGCCGCGGAGAGCACCGTCGTGAGGCCCGCGCGGATGACCGGGTTGTCGTCGGCCACCAGGACGCGCAGGGGCGGCGGGGCTTCCGCGCGCTCCGGGAAGGGGTGCTGTGGCACCGGGGGGCCTCCTCTCGTCTCCGTCATGTCGTGCCCCTCATGTCGTCCCCGTCATGTAGTCCTTCACGGCAGGGGGAGTTCCACTCGGACCTCCGTACCCCGGTCGGCGGACAGCTCGATCCGGGCGCCCACCGACGCAGCCCGTTCGGTCATGCCGAGCAGGCCGAAGTGGCCGGAGCGGCCCAGGTCTTCGAGGGTCGTGTCGGCGGGAAGGCCCCGGCCGTCGTCCTGGATCGTCAGCAGCAGGTGCGTCGGGGTCGTCGTGGCGCGTACGTCGACCTGGGTGGCCCGTGCGTGGCGGTGCGCGTTCTCCAGGGCCTCCGCGGCGATGCTCAGCAGCTGGCGGGTGGTGGCGGCCGGCAGCGGGACCGGGGCGGCCGGGCCGTCGTACGTCGTGGGGAGGGCCGTGCGGGAGGTGAAGTCCGCGGTCAGCGACGCCAGTTGCGGGATGACGTCGGGAGTGGCGTCGTCGGGCTCGGCGCGCAGGTCCGTCAGGAGGTCGCGGGACTGGGCCGCCGCCCGGCGGGCCGCGTTCGCCACCAGTTCCGCCTGCTCTCTGATCAGCGCCGGGTCCAGGCGGTCCGGGGACGCGGCCGCCGACTGCGCGAGTCCGTCGGCGACCAGCGCGACGCCGTACAGCGTCTTGGTCACCGAGTCGTGCATCTCGCGTGCCAGCCGGGCGCGTTCGGCGCTCACCGCCTCCGTGGCGGCCAGCCGGGACCGGGTCTCGGTCAGGGCCTCGGTGGCGGTGCCGAAGCGGAGCATCAGGGTGCGCAGGGTCGAGCCCCTCGCGCCGGTGATGACGCAGAGGCCGGGCAGGAGCAGGGATTCGGCGACGACGGTGTGGTGGTGCAGCGTCGCCTGGACCAGCAGCAGGATCAGGGACTCGAGCGAGGCGAAGACGGCTGCTCCGCGCCAGCTGTAGAGGAGGCCGGCGAGGAGCGGGGTGCAGACGCTGACGTACGCCAGGGTGGTGTCGGGGCCCGCCGAGATCAGGAGGAGGGAGCCGAAGAGGGCGTCGGCGGCCAGCAGGGTGGGGTGGCGCAGCAGGAGCGGGCCGAAGCGGCGCCAGTCCCGGAAGAGGACGTACGAGATCATGAACGTGACGACCACCGCCGAGCCGACCAGGCGGGCGCCCAGGCCGGGGGTGGCGTTGAGGAGGGCCACGGGGGTGGCCACGGCGATCATCGCCAGCCGGAAGCCGAAGACCTGACGGCACATGGCCTGAAGCGCCCGGATCTCGACGGCCTCGCCTCTGCCGACCGCCTCACCCCCGTGGGTCACCCCACGCCCCTCGGCCGCCCCGCGTCCCGCAACCGCCTCGCGCACGCCGACCGGCTCATGCTCCTCGGTCGTCTCGGTCCCGGTTCCGGGCTTTCGCGTCGCCTCGGCTCGCTCGTCTTCCTCCCTCGTCGTCACGGTCGTCGTCACCCCCGTCTACTTCCCCGTGACCGACCCGAAGTCGATGCCCGAGCCCAGCAGCAGGCCCGTCGCGAGCAGGAGCATCGTCGCCGGGACCATGAACGTCGTGATCATCAGCGTGGCCTTCGGCACCGCCCGGGCCGCCTTGCGGCGGGCGTTCTGGGCGTCCGTCCGGCGCATGTCCTTGGCCAGCGCCACCAGGGTGTCGACGATCGGCGCGCCGAGTTCCTCGCCCTGCTGGAGCGCCGTCACGAACATCGCGACCTGTTCGGAGTCGTTGCGCCTCCTGAGCTCGGTGAAGGCCTGCCGGCGGCTCATGCCGAGGTCCATCTGGCGGAGCGTGATGCGCAGTTCGTCGGCCCACGGGCCCTCGTAGTGCGTGGCGACCCGGTCCAGCGCCTGGCGGAAGCCGAGACCCGCGCCCACCACCACCGCGAGGACGTCCAGGAAGTCCGGCAGGGTGCGTTCGATGACGTCCTTGCGGACGCGGATCGCCGACCAGATGCCGACCTCCGTCCAGAACGCGCCGAAGACCAGCAGGACCAGGGCTATCAGGTACTGGCCGCGGAGCAGGAAGACCAGGAAGCCGGTGGCGCCGAGGGCGCCGTAGACCGCCCGGCGGGCCGCGTAGCGGTCGATCGTGAGGCCGCCGGGGTTGCCGGCCAGGTCGATCTTGCGGCGGTACTTGGCGACCAGCGTCGGCCCCATCAGGCGGAGCACCGCGGGCGCGTAGCGCATGCCCATCCGGTCGATGAGGGAGTTGGCCGCGCCGGTGCGGGTGGCGCCGACCTCCAGGGCGATCGCCAGGTCGGCGGGGAGTTTCGCGTCCGCGCGGTACATCCGGATGCCCGCGAAGGCTCCGTAGACGCCGAGGGCCATCAGGAGGGCCAGGAGCAGTGCCATCGTCATGGTCCCCTACACGTCGATCCGGCTGAGGCGGCGGATGAGGACGAAGCCGACCGCGTACAGGCCGAAGGCGACGAGGACCGCCCCCTGGCCGAGCGGGGAGCCGGTCATACGGTCCAGCGTGCCGTCCTTGACGCCGTTCATCAGGAACAGGGCGCCGATGCCGAGGACCGGGACGGCGTACGACGTCATCGTCACCTGGGAGAGCTGGGTGCGGATCTCACGGCGGGTCTCCTTGCGTTCCTCCAGGGTCTCGGTGAGGTTGCGCAGGGCCGAGACCACCTGGCCGCCCGCCCTGTTGGAGAGGACGAGTGTGGTGACCAGGACGACCAGTTCGCGGGACGGGAGTCGGTCGGCGAGTTCACCCAGCGCGTCGTCCATGGAGTGGCCGATCGCCAACTGGTCGGCGACCTTGGCCAGTTCCTCGCCCGCCGGGGCCTCCAGTTCCTCCGCCGCCATGCCGATGGCGGTGCGCAGGGCGAGCCCCGCGTGGGTGGCGTTGGCCAGGATGCGGGCCAGCTCGGGGAGTTGGCCGATGAACCGCTCGATGCGTTTCTGCCGCTGCCAGTTGAGGAACTGGACGGCCGCGAAGACGCCGACGAGGCCGGCGATCGGACCGAAGAACGGGGCGAGCGCTGCCTGGCCGACGAGCCAGAGGGCGACCACGGTCGCGAGCATGTAGACGAAGAACTCGCCGGGTGTCACGTCCAGGCCCGTCGCCGCCAGGCGCAGTTCCAGGCGGCGGCCCACCGAGGTGCCGCGCAGCCGCCGGTCGAGGTTGCGGAAGCGGCGCCGGCGGCCGGACAGCGGGCCCTGGCCGGTGGAGGAGAGCCGGTCCACCAGGGCGGCCCGCTGGGCCCGGCCGGAGGCGTAGCTGTGCAGGCCGAGCACGGCCAGC
This sequence comes from Streptomyces arenae, assembly GCF_022343545.1. Classification (NCBI taxonomy): domain Bacteria; kingdom Bacillati; phylum Actinomycetota; class Actinomycetes; order Kitasatosporales; family Streptomycetaceae; genus Streptomyces; species Streptomyces arenae. The sequence goes on along the minus strand of NZ_JAKQYH010000054.1, from coordinate 22,317 downwards.
AGACCGGCCAGCAGCGTGACTCCGGTGGTGAGGGTGACGAGGTCGTGGAGAGGCATGGCTACCTCGCTTCTCGGGTGGTCAGCTGGTCGAGGTGGTGGGCCACGCCGAAGGCCTGCGGAATGGGCTGGCTCGCCATGTAGAGGCGGTCGGCGGTGCGGCGCGGCAACGGGAAGTACTGGAAGGCGCCGTGCACCCGGCCGTCGTGGGTCATCGGCCGGGCGTCGAAGCGGGCCACCGTGGCGATCCGGTACGGCTCGCTGCCGTGGCTGTCCAGCACGGCGATCTCGGTGATCCGGCGGGCGCCGTCGGCGAACCTGGTGAGCTGGACGATGACCTCGACCGCGCTGTTGATCTGGTCGTGCAGGGCGACGAAGGGGACCTCGACGTCGGACATGGAGGCCAGGGTCTGCAGCCTCGTGAGCGCGTCCTCGGCGCTGTTGGCGTGGACGGTGGCGAGGGAGCCGTCGTGGCCGGTGGACATGGCCTGGAGCATGTCGAGCGACTCGCCGCCGCGGACCTCACCGACCACGATCCGGTCGGGGCGCATCCGCAGCGAGTTGCGGACCAGGTCGCGGATGGTGACCTGGCCCTTGCCCTCGACGTTCGCCGGCCGGGACTCCAGCCGGACCACGTGCGACTGCTGGAGCTGGAGTTCGGCGGAGTCCTCGATGGTGATGATGCGTTCGTGGGCCGGGATGAGGCCGGAGAGGGCGTTGAGGAGGGTCGTCTTGCCGGTGCCGGTGGCCCCGGAGACGATGATGTTGAACTTCGCCTGCACCAGGCCCGCCAGCAGGAAGACCATGTTCTCGTCGAGCGAGCCGAAGCCGATCAGCTCCTGGAGGGTGAAGGAGCGCGGGAAGCGGCGGATGGTGAGGATGGGGCCGGTCAGGGAGAGCGGCGGGATGATGACGTTGACGCGTTCGCCGGACGGGAGGCGGGCGTCGACCATCGGGTTCGACTCGTCGACACGGCGGTTGACGGTGGAGACGATCCGCTCGATGGTCTGCATCAGCTGGTCCGCCGAGACGAACCGCAGCGGCAGCTGCTCGACCCGGCCCGCACGTTCGACGAAGATCGCGTCCGGTCCGTTCACCATGATCTCGGTGATCGAGGCGTCTTCGAGGAGCGGTTCGAGGATGCCGAGGCCCAGTGCCTCGTCGACCACGCGGCGGATCAGCTGGGAGCGTTCCACGGTGGAGAGGACCGGGCCCTCGCGGCTGATGATGTGACCGAGGACCCGTTCGAGACGGGCCCGGCGCTCGGCGGCGGCCAGCGCGCTCATCTCCGCGAGGTCGATCTCCTCCAGGAGTTTGGCGCGGTACGAGGAGACCAGGTGGCCGTCCTCGCCCCGGCTGCCGTTCTCCTCGGGGGAGTTGATGCGTGCCCGCAGGCTCATGGTTGCCGTGCTCCTCGTTCAGTGGTCGACGGGCATCGTGGCGGACTTGGTGGCGTTGCCGAGCTCCCAGACGATCTTCGGGATGTGGACCGTGGCGGTGACGGTGACCGAGTCGCCGCCGCCGGAGGAGGCGCAGCTCACGTCGATCCCGCTGCTCACCGCGGACGCGCAGGCCGCGCCGACGTCCTCCTCCAGCGAGGCGGCCCTGGCCCCCGCCCGGGCCGCCGTCCCGGCCTGTTCGGCGGCGTAGGCGACGGCGCCGAGCTGGATGCCGGCCAGCGCGACGAGAAGGAGGATCGGCACGAAGCCGAGGTATTCGACGGCCACTTGGCCGCGGTCGCGGGACTGCCGACGGGGGTGCATGTCAGCGCTTCACCTCCTCCACCGTGCCGGCGTGGCCGTGCACGGTGACCGGGAAGTCGATCGTGCCGGGGAAGAGGACCGGGACGCGCAGGGAGACGTCCGCGGTGACCGTGCCGGTGCCGCCGCACTGGTCCACCGTGGCTCCCTCCCGCCAGGCGCTGGAGAGGTCCTTGAGGGCGGCGGTCTGGCAGACGCCGAAGCGTTCGCCCCTGGGGACGGCGGTACCGGCCCGGACGCCCTCGTCGGCGGCGTTCCCGGCGAGGGTGAAGGCGTATCCGGTGAGGACCGCCTGCCAGACCAGGACGAGGGTGAGGATGATGATCGGGGTCATGCCGATGAGCTCGATGGAGACCTGACCGCGGTCGCGGGGGACGGAAGTCGCGGGCCGGTGGCCGGGTGCGGCCCGGTGGGGGCCGATCGCGCAGTTCCCCGCGCCCCTACGGGGCGCTTCGGCGCGGCCAAGGGGCGCGGGGAACTGCGCGACCAGCCCCCACGCACCCGCACCCGACCGGCGGCCCACCGTCCCCGCTCCTACCCCCCGCCCCCTCACGGGAGTTCCTTCCGTCGGCGGAATCCCACGGACGTCCTGCGCGGTACCGGCCTCTCCCCCGTCCGTACCAGCCCCAGCTCCCCCGCCAGTGCCCACAGGGCCTGTTTCACCGTGCTCCGGGAGTCCAGTTCGTGCAGCCGGCCGGCGTCCACCGCTCCCTGGAGTTCCTTGAAGTTGGCGGGGACCGGGGTGCCGGCCACCGCCGTGCCCGTGATCCGCTGGATCAGCGTCGGCTGGATCTCCGTGGCCCTCGTGTACCGGTTCACCACCACCGTCGTCTCCTCGGCCTTGCGGATCTGGAGCCGGTCCCACATCCGGACCGTCCGCTTCGCCGCGCGGACGGCGACCACGTCGGGCGTGGTGACCAGCAGCGCCAGGTCGGCGGTCTCCACGGCCGCCGCGCCCGCCCCGCCGAGCTGGGCGCCGCAGTCGACGACCACCACCTCGTAGCGGGAGCGCAGGACGCTGAGGATCTGGCGGGCGGCGCGGTCGGTGACCTCCTCGCCGCGTTCGCCCTCCGCCGGAGCCAGCAGCAGCGCCAGTCCGGAGTCGTGGCGGAAGACGGCCTCGGCCATGACCCGCGGGGAGATGTCGCCCACCGCGGCCAGGTCGGCGACCGAGCGGCGGAACTGGACGTCGAGGTAGGAGGCGACGTCGCCGGTCTGGAGGTCGAGGTCGACGAGGGCGGTGGAGTGGCCGGAGGCCTGCGCGGCGAGGGCGATCTGGACCGCGACCAGGGTCGCGCCGGTGCCGCCCTTCGCACCGCTGACGGTGACGACGGTGCCGCCGACGCCGGCGAGGACGTCGGCGCCGTGGCCGAGGTGCCGTCGTACACCCGTGGACCACTGGGCGACGGCCTGGACGCGGCCGGCCAGTTCCTCGTAGCTCAGGGGCAGTCCGACCAGGCCGCGGGCGCCGGAGTCCATGGCCGCGGCGAACAGGCCGGGGCTGGTGTCGGTGGTGACGAGGACGACACCGACGGCCGGGAAGCGCAGGGCCACCTCGCGGATCAGTTCCAGTGCCGGTACCGGGCCGACGCGTTCGTGGACGACGACGACCTCGGGGAGTTCGTCGACCGACTCGGCGGCGAACCGGGCCAGCAGGTCCACCAGTTGGGTGGAGTCCACGACGGGGGCCAGCGGTTCGGCGTCCGGGAGCTGGCTGAGCAGGGAGACCAGGGAGCGGGCGGCGTCCGGGTCACCGACGGCGGGGAGGATCCTGATGGGCATGCGAGGCGCCTCTCACTTGTCCGTCGCGAGTTCGTACGTACGGTCCTTGTCCGGCACGGTGGTCGTGGTGCCGGGGGCGACCAGGGCGAGCCGGACCCGCTGGGCGAAGGACTCCGCGTAGGTGAGGCGCTGGGCGTCGAGCGTGGACAGCGCGAAGGTGATGGGGACGGCGTCGGTGGGCTGCTGGTTCTTGCTGTTGTCGGGTTCGAGCGAGGTGAGTTCGCCGACGTCCAGGACCCGGGCGTTGGTCACGATGATCTTCGACTGGTCGGGGTCGCTCTGCTGCTTGCCCTGGAAGGTGGCGTAGACGTTGACCAGCGAGCCCGGGGTGATCTTGCCGGCGACGCCGGTGGCCGCGTCGATCATGATCGCGACCTCCTGTTGGCCCGCCTTGAGTTCGGGCTGGTCGACGACCATGTCGGACTGGAGCAGCGAGCCCTTCTTCAGCGTGGTGACCGCGATCTTGTCCTGGATCCCGGCGAGGCTGGTGACCGCGTTGGCGGACAGCCACCGCTTGGGCATCGAGATCTTCTTGAACTGGCCCGGGTTCAGCGTCGTGTACGGGGCCACGTCGGACCTGAGTTCGTACGCGGTGACCTCGGGGCCGACCTTCGACTTCACGTCGTCGATGACGGAGAGCACGCCGGCGAACGCGCCGAACGCGCAGATCACCGACAGGATCAGGAGTATCACGCCGCGGCGCTGACGGGAGTTCATGGACCGTGCGACCTCATCGGGGAAGCGGAGATGTGGGGGAACCGTGCGGTGGGTGGTACGGGTTCGTCCGGGGCGGCCGCCGCCCCGGCCGTCAGGCGGGCGTGCGCTGTTCCAGGGCGCGGGGCGCGGGCGGGTCGTAGACGGGCGGGGTGGCCGAGCAGAAGACGCAGCGGTCGCCGATGACGTCGATGCCGCACCAGTGACAGGTGGTCCGCCGTACGGAGGTGACCAGTTGGTAGAGGACCGAGAGGTCGGAGAGGTAGCTGGTGAACTCGATCAGCCGGCCGGTCCCCCACCACTCGGACGACTCGGCCGGCAGCGGGGTCTCGCGCAGGCCGTGCGCGCCCCAGGCCTTGGCGAGCCCGCCGACCCAGTCCGACTGCAACTGGCCCTTGGCGACCAGCATCCAGGTGCTGAACTCGGGGCCGCCGAGGACGGCGTCCGGGCCGATCCGCACCAGTTGCGGCTCGGGGTGCGCGACGACCCCGAACTGGGTGCCGGGCATCCAGGACTTGGCGTGTGCCTTGAGGGTGACCGGGACCCGGTCCAGCTTCGCGACCGAGCCGAGGACGGCGCCGGAGTGGATGTAGTGGGTGAGCAGCCGGCCGGCCGAGGCGAGCACGCCGGGGCTGAGGTCGCAGGTGGCGAGCTGCCGCAGCTGCCGGGCCAGCACGGCGATGCCGAGGGGCGGCAGTCCGGGGCGGAACAGCGCGATCCGGTCGCTCTCCAGGAGGGAACGGAGGGTGTGCAGGCGCCGGGTCACGGCGTCCGGTACGGCCTCGGAGTACACGACGATCACATGTCCGTGCTGCTCGAGGAGGGCGACGAACTCGGCGAGGGTCTGTTCGAGCGGGCGCTTGTCGAGGTCCCGGAGCACGACCGCGGGCATGGTCCGCTCGTCCTGCACCGGCAGCGCCATGTCGGCGCTGGTCACGGCAATGGCAGTTGGCACGCGCAGCTCCCCGCTCTTCACACCCCGACGGCCCACCGGTGTCACTCCAGAGAGCCGGGACGACTTCATTGCGTGACTACCTCAGCACTGTAACCACGCGTCTGTGGCCGGAGAACAGCGTTTGTGCAGCCGTCTGGGATCTGTGACCGCACAACCAGCGCCAAAACGGGACAGGTTGAGCATATGACCGAGGCCTGAGGCGGTGCGAATTTGGTCTGGACCTATTGACAGCCGAATTGGTCTGGACCACCTTGATTGTCATGCCCAGACTCATCCCCCGACTGGCGTCCCGGTACACCGGACGGCGCATCCGCACCTGGTCGGCCGTGGCCACCCTCGCCACGGCCCTCGCGATGGCCGGTCTGGCCGCCGCCCCGGCCTCCGCCGCCGACGTGAACAACGTGAAGAACCCCGGCTTCGAGTCGGCCCTGTCCAACTGGACCTGTTCCGCGGGCAGCGGTACGACCGTCTCCTCCCCCGTCCACACGGGCGCCGCCGCGCTGAAGGCGACCCCGGCCGGGCAGGACTACGCCCAGTGCAGCCAGACGGTGGCGGTGAAGGCCAACTCGACCTACACACTGAGCGCATGGGTGCAGGGCTCCTACACCTACCTCGGGGTGACCGGCACCGGCACCACGGACGTGTCGACCTGGACCCCGAACACGACCTGGACGCAGCTGTCCACGACCTTCACCACCGGCGCCTCCACCACCTCGGTGACGGTCTGGACGCACGGCTGGTACGGCCAGGCCGCCTACTACGCCGACGACGTCTCGGTCTACGGCCCCGACGGCGGCGGTGGCGGCGACCCGGCCCCGACGGTCCCGGCCACCCCCACGGGCCTCGCGGTCTCCGGTACGACGTCGTCCTCGGCGTCCCTGTCCTGGACCGCGGTCTCGGGCGCGACCGGCTACAACGTCTACCAGAACGGCACCAAGGTCTCGGCGGTCACCGGCGCCTCGGCCACCGTCACCGGGCTCGCGGCCTCGACGTCGTACTCCTTCCAGGTCACCGCCACCAACTCGGCGGGTGAGTCGGCCAAGTCGTCCGCGGTGACGGCGACGACCACCGCGACCGGCACGGGGGGCGGCGGCACCCTGCCCAAGCACGCGGTGACGGGCTACTGGCAGAACTTCAACAACGGCGCGACCGTCCAGAAGATCTCCGACGTGCCGTCCTCGTACGACATCATCGCCGTCGCCTTCGCGGACGCGACCGGCACGCCCGGCGCGGTGAGCTTCAGCCTCGACTCGGCCGGGCTCGGCGGCTACACCGTGGACCAGTTCAAGGCGGACATCAAGGCCAAGCAGGCGGCCGGCAAGAAGGTGATCATCTCGATCGGCGGCCAGAACGGCACGGTCTCGGTGAGCGACTCGGCGTCCGCCACGAACTTCGCCAACTCCGTCTATTCGCTGATGCAGACGTACGGCTTCGACGGCGTCGACATCGACCTGGAGAACGGCCTCAACGCCACCTACATGAGCCAGGCGCTGCGCGCCCTGTCGGCGAAGGCGGGCTCCTCGCTGATCATCACCATGGCTCCGCAGACCATCGACATGCAGTCGACGTCCAACGCGTACTTCCAGACGGCCCTGAACATCAAGGACATCCTCACGGTCGTCAACATGCAGTACTACAACAGCGGTTCGATGCTGGGCTGCGACGGCAAGGTGTACAGCCAGGGCTCGGTGGACTTCCTCACCGCGCTGGCCTGCATCCAGCTGCAGGGCGGACTCGCGCCGTCCCAGGTGGGCCTCGGCCTGCCCGCCTCGACCAGTGCGGCGGGCAGCGGCTACGTGTCGCCGACCGTGGTGAACAACGCGCTGGACTGCCTCGCCAAGGGCACCAACTGCGGCTCCTTCAAGCCGGCCACGACGTACCCGGGGCTGCGGGGTGCGATGACCTGGTCGACCAACTGGGACGCGTCCTCCGGGAACGCCTGGTCGTCGTCGGTCGGGGCCCACGTGCACGCCCTGCCGTAGTCCGTAGGTGGGTCCCGGCGGCTTGGCCGGCCGCCGGGGCCCGGGCTGTGGGGTGCTACGGCTGCCGCCGACCGCAGCCGTCGCACCCGCAGGTGCCGAGCTCGAACCACACGGTCTTGCCCGGCCCGTCCTGGTGGCAGCCCCAGCGCCGGGCAAGCGCATCCACCAGGTACATCCCTCTGCCGCCCTCCGCGAGCCCCGCGTCCAGCACCCGCGGCGGGCGGCGGTCCTCGTCGGCGACCTCGCAGCGCAGCAGGCCGTGCGAGGCGGACAGAGTGAGCCGGAACCGGCTCGCCGCGTGACACAGCGCGTTCGCCGCCAGCTCGCCGGCCAGCAGCTCGCACACGTACGCCACGTCGTCCTGCTCCTCCAGCCCCCACTCCTCCAGCTGCCGCCGTACCGCCGCCCGGGCGTCGCCCGCCGCCGTGGGACGCGGTTCGTACTCGACGCGCAGATGACCGGCCCGGGTCGGTGGCTGCGGGTACGCGGCGTACGGGGGACCGGTGTCCGGGAGCCGGCCCCCGAAGGGTTGCAGCATGCCTCCCAGCGTGCCGGTGCCCGGCTCCCCGCGCAGGGGGAGGAATACCTGATCAGGTACCTGTGCGCGCGGGCCGCCGGGGGCACGTGCGTACGGCGGCTCGCTCAGGCGTACTGGACACGGATCCGTCCGCCGTCCCCCGGCACCCCGTCCCGGACGTCGACGTAGGCGCACACCTGGCGGGTGAACCACAGTCCCTGGCCCGGTGCCAGGTCCCCGCCCGCCGGTGGCACGAAGCCGGCCAGCGGGTCCGCCACGGCCCGGCACAGGCGCAGCTCGCAGACACAGCCCGGCGCCTCGCCCCAGACCAGGAACTCGATGACGGGTCCGTGCGCCTCGGCCGCCTCCGTCACCGCCCGGGTGAACAACTCCGCCTCCGCGGCAGCCAGTCCGCGTCCGGCCGCCCAGTCGCGCACCCCCGCCGGGTCCGCGAGCGGGACGGCCGACCGCGGCACCGGCGGCAGCGGCACCGCGTCCAGCTCCCGCACCAGCACCGGCGGTTGCTCGTACACCCCGGAGCGCGGGTGGGCGCGGCGGGCCGCGTCGACCACCACCGGGCCGGCCGTCCGGGTGTCGTACGCGCACAGGGCGGTGGTGGCGAAGGGCGCGAACAGCAGGTTGGCGAGGGACTCGTAACGGATCCACTCGGTGCTCTCCCGGGCCGAACGGCCCGCGCGCCCCGCCCAGTCCGGCTCCATGAGCAGGTGGATACGGCCGCCGGGCCCGGCGTTGGCCGCGAGGAAACCGGCGCCCTGGGCCACGGCGTTGGCGGCCGTCCCGGTGTACCAGTCGGTGTGGTCGACGAAGCCGATGTCCTTGGCGTCGGTGCCGAGCGCGTCGCGCAGGGCGGCCAGGTTGCCGGGGGCCGCGATGGCGACCGGCGGCGGCTCGTCCGGGGCGGCGAGGCCCTCGGCGAGGAAGGGCAGGGCGGCGGCGACGAACGCGTCGGCCGAGCCGAACACGGCCATCCGGTGGTCGAACCGCTCCTGGGCCGCGGCGGGGCGGGCGCTCGTACTGCTGCTCATCGGGTCTCCTGTGCGTCAGCGCCGGGCGGTCACCCAGGCGGCGATCTGGCTGCGGTTGCGGAAGCCGAGCTTGCTGAGGATGCGTTCCACGTGGCCCTCGGCGGTACGGCGGGCGATCACCAGACGGTCGGCGATCTGCTGGTTGCCGAGTCCCTCGGCGACGAGTTCGGCGACCTCGGTCTCACGCCGGGTGAGCCGGACCGGAGCGGTCCCGGGCGCCGGCTCCGCCCCGGACGGCGGTGGCCGCCCGTCGAGCGCGTACGCCACGATCTCCGCGAGCCCGAGCGCTCCGCCCCGGCCGTGCGCCCGCTCGTACCCGTCCTCCCCCAGGGCCGCACGGGCGTGGGTCTCGCTGGCCCGGCGGGCCGAGTCGAGGGCGGCGGAGCCCCAGCGGTCCGGATCGATGTCGGCCCAGACCCGGTCGGCGCCGCCGAGGAGCACGGCGGTGCGCTCGGCGGCGCCCATGCCGTCGGCGATCCTCGCCAGCAGGTCCAGGGTGAGCCCGATGCCGATCACGTCGTGGACGTCGAGCTTGCGGCGCAGCGCCTCGCGGGCGTGCGGTTCGGCCCGCCGCCAGTCGGCGCGGACGGCGTGGGCGAGGGCGAGGACGCGCAGCACGTAGGAGCGGACCCAGTCCTCGCCGTGCGCCTCGCACAGCCGCAGGGCCCGCTCGCAGACGGCGACGGCCCGTTCCGCCCGGCCCAGGAAGGCGTGCGCGCAGGCGAGTTCGACCAGGTCGAGGCCGTGCAGGCTGAGGTGCTGGCCGGGTACCGGGCCACGGGCGACGGTGGTCTCGTAGTGGGTGCGGGCGGCGGTCAGCTCGTCGGCGAACAGCTGGACGACGCCGATCACGTAGTCGGCGTGGGCGGCCTCCGCCGGGTCGCCGAGCCGCTCGGCGAGGGCACGGGCCTCGCGGGCCCGGCGCAGGCCCCGGGTGAGATCCTCGGGGCTGCCGGCGAGCAGGGCGGAGACCCAGAGGGCGCGGGCGCGTTCGGGGGTCGGCTCGGGGTCGGCGTCGAGGGCGCGGTCGAGCCAGTGGCGGCCCTCGCGCGGGGCGCCGCAGGCGTGCCAGTAGAACCAGAGGGTGCCCGCGAGCCGCAGTCCGGCGCGGGCCTCGCCGGGCGCGGTGAGGCAGAAGTCGAGGGCGGCACGGAGGTTGTCCTGGTCGGCCCTCAGACGGGCGACGGTCTCCCGCTGCCCGGGCCCGAACCAGGCCGCCTCGTGGGCGGACGCCCGCCGCTGGACGTGATCGCGGTGCCGGTGCCGTGCGGCGGCCTCCGCACCGGACCGCTCCCGGAGCCGGTCGAGGCCGTACTGGCGGAGGGTGTCGAGAAGCCGGTACCGGACACCGGCACCGTCGGGGGCGTCCTCCCGGACGAGGACCGACTTCTCGACGAGCCCGGCGACGGCTTCGAGGACGTCGTGGCCGGCGCACCCGGCCGTGCCCACGGACCCGGCGGCGATTTCCACCCCACCCCCGCCCACCGCCCCGGCTCCGGCGGCGGCTTCGGCTTCGGCTTCGGCTTCGAGGCCGGCCACGGGACCGCGACCTGCACCAGCACCCGCACCCGCACCCGCACCCGCACCGGACACAACACCGGCACCGGCACCGGCACCGGCACTCGCAGCCGTGCTCGCCCCGTCACCGGTACCGGCGTCGGCGGTGTTCGGTGGGTGCGGGTCGTGGCAGACGGCTTCGGCGGTCTCCAGGTCGAAGCTGCCGGGCAGCACCGACAGCCGGGCCCACGCCAGCCGCTCGGGCCCGGTGCACAGTTCGTGGCTCCAGTCGACGGCCGCGCGCAGCGTCTGGTGGCGGGGCAGGGCCGCGGGGCTGCCGGCGGCGAGGAGGCGGAAGCGGTCGTCGAGGCGGGCGAGGAGCTGGTCGAGACCGAGGACGCGCATCCGGACGGCGGCGAGTTCGATGGCGAGGGGCAGCCCGTCGAGGCGGCGGCACAGCCGGGCGACGGCGGCCCGGTTGGCGGGGGTGAGCCGGAATCCCGGGAGCACGGCGGCCGCGCGGTCGGCGAAGAGCGCGAGGGCCGCCTGGGACCCGGCGGCGCACAGGTCGCCGTCCGGGTCGGGGACCGGCAGCGGCCGTACCTCCAGGAGGTGTTCCTCGGTGAGGCCGAGGCGGTGCCGGCTGGTGGCGAGGACCCGGACCCCGGTGGTGCCGTGCAGCAGGGCGGCGGCCAGACCGGCGCAGGCGGCGAGCAGGTGCTCGCAGTTGTCGACGACGAGCAGCAGCCGGCGGTCGCGCAGCCGGGTCACCAGCGCGTCCAGGGGCGGCCGGGCGGAGTGGTCGTGCAGCCCGAGGGCGTCGGCCGCGGCGAGCGGGACGAGTTCCGGGTCGCGCAGACCGGCGAGGGCGACGTAGCGGACGCCGTCGGGGAAGGCGCGGGCGACCCGGGCCGCGATGTGGGCGGCGAGCCGGGTCTTGCCGACGCCGCCCGGGCCGGTGAGCGTGACGAGCCGGGCCTTGGCCAGCAGCTCGCGGCCGGCAGCCTGTTCGTCCCTCCGGTCGACGAAACTCGTCGTCTCGACCGGCAGATGGCAGCCCCCGCGCGGCGCCGATCCGCCCATGATCAGCGAGCCCTCCTGTTGGCCGTTCGCCCACGTTCCCCCGGCGGACCGGGTGAACGCACACGAAGGTCACGCGGGAGAGTGCACTTCGGCGGGGGTCGCTTGCGAGAGTGTGGGCGGGCGTACACTGCGCGGCCGCTCGAAGGGAGTTGACGTGAGCGGCTGATTTTACCGTCTTGACCTGTCCATGCCATTCACAGACGATGAGCGGCACCACACAGCCGTTCCACAGGTACGTCGCACCGGACCACCCCCACCTCCCCCCAGGAGACTTCATGCGACTTCGCACCCGCGCCTCCGGCGCCCGCGGCGGCAGACGGAGCGCCGCACTCGGCGCGCTGCTGGCCCTCGCCCTCGCGGCCCCCGTGACCGCGACCGCCACGCACGCGACCGCCGACGGCGCGCGGCCGCCGGCACCCTCGGCCGACGAGGTCCGGCAGTACGAGATCCACCAGAGCACCACCCCCGTGACCCGCGCGGCCATCCAGCGGACCGGTGTCACCGTGGACGAGGCCGACGAGGAGACGGTGGTCGTCTCCGGCCGGGCCGCGCAGATCTCCGCACTGAAGCGGCTCGGCTACGAGGTCACGCCGCTCGGCGCGGCCCCGGACCGGTCGACCCCCGCCGATCAGCTCCGGCTGTTCGACTTCCCGACCGCCGACTCGAAGTACCACAACTACGCCGAGGCGAACGCCGAGATCGACCAGCGGCTCGCCGCCTACCCGGGCATCATGAGCAAGCGGGTGATCGGCAAGTCGTACCAGGGCCGGGACATCGTCGCCATCAAGGTCAGCGACAACGTGGCGACGGACGAGAACGAACCCGAGGTCCTCCTCACCTTCCACCAGCACGCGCGCGAGCACCTCACGGTGGAGATGGCGCTGTACCTGCTGCGGGAGCTGGGCGCCGGGTACGGCACCGACTCCCGGGTCACGAACATCGTCAACAGCCGCGAGATCTGGATCGTGCCCGACCTCAACCCGGACGGCGGCGAGTACGACATCGCCACCGGGTCGTACCGGTCCTGGCGCAAGAACCGGCAGCCCAACTCCGGCTCCTCGTACGTCGGTACGGACCTGAACCGGAACTGGAACTACAAGTGGGGCTGCTGCGGCGGCTCCTCGGGATCGACGTCCTCGGAGACCTACCGGGGCGCGGCCGCCGAGTCGGCGCCCGAGGTCAAGGTGGTCGCCGACTTCGTGCGCAGCCGGGTCGTCGGCGGGAAGCAGCAGATCAAGGCCGGGATCGACTTCCACACGTACAGCGAGCTGGTGCTGTGGCCGTTCGGGTACACGACGGCCGACACGGCGACGGGGATGACCGCGGACGACGCCGCCGCCTTCAAGGCGCTGGGGCAGAAGATGGCCGCGAGCAACGGCTACACGCCGGAGCAGTCCAGTGACCTGTACATCACCGACGGGTCGATCGACGACTACCTGTGGGGCACGCAGAAGATCTTCGACTACACCTTCGAGATGTATCCGACGTCCAGTTCCGGGGGTGGGTTCTACCCGCCCGACGAGGTGATCGAGCGGGAGACCTCCCGGAACCGGGACGCGGTGTTCCAGTTGCTGGAGAACGCGGACTGCGTGTACCGGGCGATCGGGAAGGAAGCCCAGTACTGCAGTTAGGCGCGCGCCTCCTCGGCGTCGGTGTCGGTGTCGTCGTCGGACGCGTCGGCACCCTCGTCGAAGTACGCGTCCAGGACCGCGTCCAGCTGCTCTTCCCACTCCGTGAAGCGGGACCGGGCCGTCGCCTCGATCTCGATCGGGTACCAGCGGCGGTCCGGGGTGTGCACGGTGATCGTGAACCGCTTGCCGAAGCGCGGCGTCTCGGTCTCGACCGCGCCGATCTCGTCCCAGCGGAACTCGCACTTCTCCTCGTCGAGGGAGAGGCGCACACCGGTGGCGTCCGCCACTATCCTCGCGCGGCGGTCGGCGGCCTCGAAGACGGGCCCCTCGGCGGGCTCCGCCTCGTCGTCGTCCGCCGCGTCCTCGGCCTTCGGCCCGACGGCGTCGGCCTCTTCCGCCTCGACGGCCTCCACCTCGACGGCCTGCACCTCCGCGGCCTTCGCATCCGCGGCCTTCACCTCGGCGTCCGCCGCCCCCGCGTCCCGCGGTTCCGCGTCCTGCGGCTCGGCGGGCGCGGGTGAGGTGAGCCCGGGGACGAAGGCCGGGTCGAATCCGGCGCCCTCCAGGGGCTGGCTGTTGGCTCCTATGCGCTGCTCCACAGCGGGCAGTATGGTCGAAGAACCTGTGCCGGACACAGCCCACCCCAACTTCGTTATCAGACGCCTACACGAAGACGCCTATACGAAGACGCTGAGCAGGGCGGCCATCGCGAAGCCGGCCACCGACAGCACCGTCTCCAGCACGGTCCAGGTCTTCAGGGTGTCGCGTTCGGTGATGCCGAAGTACTTCGACACCATCCAGAACCCGCCGTCGTTGACGTGCGAGGCGAAGATCGACCCGGCCGAGACGGCCATGATGACCAGGGCGACGAAGGCCTGGGAGTGGTCGCCCTCGGTCAGCAGCGGGGCCACGATGCCGGCCGTCGTCACGATCGCCACCGTCGCCGAGCCCTGCGCGACCCGCAGCACCACGGAGATCAGGTAGGCGAGGACGATCACCGGCAGGCCCACGCCGTTGAAGGTGTCGGAGAGGGCCTGGGCGACCCCGCTGGCCTTCAGCACGGCACCGAAGATCCCGCCCGCGCCGACCACCAGCAGGATGTTGCCGACCGGCTTGAGGGACGCGGTGGAGACGGTCTCCAGGGACTTGCGGGACCAGCCGCGCCGGATGCCGAGCAGGTAGTAGGCGAGGACCAGCGCGAGGGTGAGGGCGACCATCGGCGTCCCGAAGAACTCCAGCACCGAGCGGCCGGTGGAGGGGTCCAGGGCGATGGAGGAGAAGGTCGCGGCGAGGATGAGCACGAGCGGGGTGCCGATGATGGCGAGGACCGTGCCCAGCGGGACCGGCTTCTCCTGCGGCTCCACCCCGGCCGCCCGCTGCTCCGCCAGCAGCGCCTGCCTGGCCTCGTCGGCCGCCTCGACCATGTCCTGCGGTACGGCGACGAAGATCCGCCTGCCGATCCACGCCGAGAACGCCCACGCGGCCAGCACCGCCGGGACGCCGCAGACGACGCCCATGAGGATGACCCAGCCGAGCTGGACGTGCAGCAGCGCGGCGGCGGCCACCGGGCCGGGGTGCGGCGGCAGGAAGGCGTGGGTCATGGAGAGACCGGCGAGGAGCGGGAGGCAGTAGAGGAGGATCGACTTGCCCCCGCGCTTGGCGGCCGCGTAGACGAGGGGCGCGAGCACGAAGATGCCGACGTCGAAGAAGACCGGGATGCCGAAGACGAGACCCGTCAGGCCCATGGCCAGCGGGGCCCGCTTCTCCCCGAAGAGGTTCAGGAGGCGGCCGGCCAGCACCTCGGCGCCGCCGCTGACTTCGAGGATCGCGCCGAGCATGGTGCCGAGGCCGATGATGATCGCGACATGGCCGAGGATGCCGCCCATCCCGGACTCGACGGTGGAGACGGCGTCGGAGCGCTGCACGGTGCCGAAGAGTTCGGTGACCGAGAGCCCGGCGAGCAGGCCGACGGCTATGGACACGGCGAGCAGGGCCACGAAAGGCTGGAGCCGGGCCTTGATGATCAGGAACAGCAGCAGGGCTATGCCGACGGCGGCGACCGTGAGGAGACCGGCGGTGCCGTCGAGGACCAGGAGCAGGCCACCGGTGTGGGGTGGGGTCGCGGGGGTGGTGGACGCGGCGAGCGGTAGGGACATGTGGGGGTCCTCTTCTGCGTAAGTGCATCGCGCTTTCGGGCAGGGGAGATCGCGGCACGGCGCCCGGGGCGGGTGCCGTGCCGTGACGGACGTACGGTGTGCGGAGGGTGACGGCCCGTCAGCCGAGGACGGCGAGGGCGTCGATCTCGATGAGCAGACCCGCGGGAAGGCCGACGTAGACGGTCGTGCGGGCGGCGGGCGGGGCGGTGAGCGCCTGCTCCTCGAAGTAGGTGTTGTAGATCTCGTTCATCTCGGCGAAGTGGTCCACGTCCGTCAGATAGACGCGGATCATCATCACGTCGTCCCAGGCGGCGCCGCCCTCCTCCAGGATCGCCTTGACGTTGGCGAGGGTCTGGAGGGTCTGCTCGCGCAGGGTCGGGCCGGCCGGGGTCGGGGGCCTGCCCTCCTCGGCGGGCAGGAAGCCGACCTGCCCGGCGACCTGGAGGATGTTGCCCTTGCGGACGCCGTGCGAGAACTTCGCGGGCGGGGTGGTGTGGGTCTTCGGGGTGAGCGCGAGCTTCTCGGTCATCGGTTACCGGCTTCCGTGATCGGGGTTCTGCCTGAGTACTCGCCGCTGATCGCGTCCGCCGTGCGGCGCACCTGCGGGAGCAGGGTGAGGAGTTCGTCGGCGGTGACGACGACGTTGGGGGCGGAGACCGACATCGCGGCGACGACGCGCCCGTCGGCACCGCGGATGGGGGCCGCCACGCAGTTGATGGACTCCTCGTGGCCGCCGAGGTCGGTGGCCCAGCCCTGTTCGCGCACCTTGGCCAGTTCCCTGCGGAACGCCTCCGCGTTCGGTGTCGAACGGGCCGTGTACATCGGGTACTCGAGCTGGTCGGCGAGGGCCCGTCGCTCGGGTTCCGGCAGGTCGGCGAGGAGCAGTTTGGCGACGGCGGCGACGGTGATGGCGACGGGCTTGCCGATCCGCGAGTACATGCGGACCGGGTAGCGGCTCTCGACCTTGTCGATGTAGAGGACCTCGCCCTCCTCGAACACCGCGAGGTGCACGGTGTGTCCGCAGGCCGCGTTGAGGCGGGCCAGGTGGGGGTGGGCGATCTCGCGGACGTCGAGGTTCTCCATGGCCTCCTGGGCGAGCGCGAAGAGGCGGGCGCCGAGGCGGTAGCGCTGGTCGGACTGGCGGTAGACCAGGCCGTGTTCGTGGAGGGTGCGCAGCAGCCGCAGCGCGGTCGACTTGTGCACGCCGAGGCGGTCGGCGACCCGGCCGAGGTCGGCGGGGCCCTCGGCGAGCAGGGGCAGGATGCTGAGCGCTCGGTCGACGGTCTGGCTCATGGGGTGCGTACCTCCTCATCGGCCGCTTCGGCTTGCGTCCAGCCGGGGCCGAGTCGAAGTCTCTCCCACGCGGTGTCGTCGAGGGCGGTCAGGCGGTCGGTGGTGTCGCGGGCGGGCGGCGGAGCGAGGTCGGCGGGGCTGGTGAGGGTGGCGGCGGCGAAGAGGTGACCGAGCCGCAGCGTCTGCCTGACCGGCAGTCCGCGCAGAACACCGGAGAGAAACCCGGCGGCAAACGCGTCCCCGGCCCCGACGGTCGCCACGACATCCACGGCGGGGGCGGGCTCGAAGGCGCCGGGGGTGGGGGCGGCCGTGGGGGTGGGGGCGCTCACCGGCGCCGTCAGGGTGCCGCTGCGCCCACCCGTGCCGCCCTGCGGCCCGCCTGCCCGCAGCTGGGGAACTTGACCGGAGGCGCCTGCCCGCAGCTGGGCGGCTTGACCGGACGCGGCTGCCCGCAGCTCAGGGACTTCACCGGAGGCGTCTGCCCGCGGCTGGGGGGCTTGGTCGGGCGCGGCTGGGCAGCGCCCCGTCAGGGGCGCGGGGAACTGCGCGAGCGGCCCCCACGCGCCCGCGGCCGAAGAACTGCCCGAGCCACTCGGCACGAAGGCCGTCGCTCCCTTCGCGCCGGCCTTCACCACCAGCACCGCCGGCTCCGGCAGCAGCTCACGGACGGCCTCCGGGCCGCCGTCCACCCCCCACGCCTGCTCCGCCTCGTCCTCCCCGACGAAGACGATGTCGGCCCGGCGGGCCAGCTCCAGCAGCACCCCGGCCCCCGTGCCCCCCGACGCGGTCCACAGGCTCTGCCGGTAGTTGACGTCGAACGACACCAGCGGCCGTGCCCCGCCGGGGGCCGTCAGTTCGCGCAGCAGCCCCAGGCAGCCCTCGGACAGCGCGGCCGTGATCCCCGACAGGTGCAGCACCCGCCCGGCACGCACCGCGCCCAGGTCGACCGTCTCCACCGACATCGCGGACGCCGCCGAGCCCGCCCGGTAGTAGGCCACCTCGTGCGCGTCCGTCGCCCGGTCCCCCGCCGTGCGGAAGTACACCCCCGTCGGGCGTACGGCGTCCCGGCCCACGTACGAGACGTCGACGCCGTACGACGCGACCGTCTCCACCAGGTGGTCGCCGAAGCCGTCCGTCCCGACCCGGCTGACCCACCGCACGGTGTGCCCGGCGGCGGCCAGCCCGCAGGCCACGTTGGACTCGGCGCCGCCGATGGCGCGGTCGAAGGAGGGCACGTCCGCGAGCCGTCCCGGCCGGCCGGGCAGGAACGTGACCATGGATTCGCCGAGGGCGACGACATCCACCGTGTCCGGGGCGTCAACGGCGTCCGTGGCCTTCACGATGGGAAGGGCTCCTCGTGGTCTCGGGTCGCTGCGGGCTCCATTGACCCGGCATTGGCGTGGATGTTAGACAGCCGTAAGCGATATACGCAATGAACGTTGCAGAGAACGCAACCACTCTGATCAGGGAGGCTCCGTGTCCCTCGACACCGGCACCGAAGCGCTCGCCCGGCTCGCGGAGGAACGGGTCGACCACCGTTTCAAGGGCCTCCCGCCGGACGCCGAGGGCCTCACCGTCGGCGAGCTGACCGCCCAGCGCCGCAACCTCTTCACCGACGGCTTCACGACCCCGGTGCTGACGCTCTCCGCCGAGCGCCTGGAGCACAACCTCGCGCTCATGGAGTCGTACACGGCACGGCACGGGCTCGCCTTCGCCCCGCACGGCAAGACCTCCATGGCACCCCAGCTCTTCCGGCGTCAGACCGAGCGCGGGGCGTGGGGCATCACCCTCGCCGTGCCGCACCAGGTACGGGTGGCGCGGGCGTTCGGCACCCGCCGCGTCTTCCTCGCCAACGAGCTGGTGGACGCCCCGTCGCTCCGCTGGATCGCCGCCGAGCTGGCCCGGGACGAGGACTTCCGCCTCGTCTGCTACGTCGACTCGGTGCGCGGGGTCGAGTTGATGGACGCGGCCCTGCGCGGCAGCCCGCGGCCGGTGGAGGTGGTCGTCGAACTGGCGGCCGGGGACGGAGCCCGTACCGGCGTGCGCACGGAGGCGGAGGGCGCGGCGGTCGCCGAGGCGGTGGCCGGGACGCGGACGCTGCGGCTGGTCGGCGTGGCCGGGTACGAGGGCGAGGTCCCGCGGCCGGACCCGGACCGGGTCCGCGCGTATCTGCGCCGGCTGGTCGCGCTCGCCGTCGACCTCGACAAGGCGGGCCGGTTCAGCGGTGGCTCGGAGATCGTGGTCAGCGCGGGCGGCAGCGCGTGGTTCGACGCGGTGGCGGACGTCTTCGCGGAGATCCCCGAACTCTCGCTGCCGGTACTGAAGTTGCTCCGCTCGGGTGCGTACGTCTCGCACGACGACGGCCACTACCGCGAGCTGACCCCCTTCAACCGCGTCCCCGAGGAGGGGGCCCTGGAGCCGGCCTTCCGGCTCTGGGCGCAGGTCGTCTCCCGCCCGTCCCCCGGGCAGGCTTTCGCCAACGCGGGCAAGCGGGACGCGGCCTACGACCTCCACCTGCCGTTCGCCCAGGTGGTCCGCCGGGACGGGGTGCGGTGGCTGGCGACGGGCATCACCGTGACCGGCCTGTCCGACCAGCACACCTGGCTGGAGACCGCTCCCGGGGCGGACCTGGCGGTCGGGGACTGGATCGGGCTCGGCCTGTCCCACCCCTGCACGTCGTTCGACAAGTGGCAGCTGATCCCGGTCGCCGAGGCGGACGGGACGGTCGTCGACCACATCCGTACGTTCTTCTAGGAGGGGTCGTGGAGGACCTGGTCATCCGGGACGCGGATGTCGTCGACGGCAGCGGCGCACCCTCCTACCGCGCGGACGTGGTGGTGGACGCCGGCCGGATCGTCGCCGTCGTCAAAGAGGCCGCGGCGGCCGGCTGCCAACGCCCCCGCGCCATGCGCGAACTGGACGCCGAGGGCCTGGTCCTCTCCCCCGGTTTCGTCGACATGCACGCGCACAGCGACCTGGCGCTGCTCCGCGACCCCGACCACAGCGCCAAGGCCGCGCAGGGCGTGACCCTTGAGGTGCTCGGCCAGGACGGGCTGTCGTACGCGCCGGTGGACGACCGCACCCTGGCGGAGGTCCGCCGGGCGATCGCCGGCTGGAACGGCCACGGCGACGACGTCGACTTCGACTGGCGGTCGGTCGGCGAGTACCTGGACCGTCTCGATGGGGGCATCGCGGTGAACGCGGCCTACCTGGTCCCCCAGGGCACGGTCCGCGCGCTCGTCGTCGGCTGGGAGGACCGCGCGGCGACCCCCGCCGAGTTGGACCGGATGCGCCGTCTGGTCGCGGAGGGCCTGGAGCAGGGCGCGGTGGGCCTGTCCTCCGGGCTCACCTACACCCCCGGCATGTACGCCCCGGACGCCGAACTGACGGAGCTGTGCCGGGTGGTGGCGGAGTACGGCGGCTACTACTGCCCGCACCACCGCTCGTACGGCGCGGGCGCCCTCGACGCCTACGCGGAGATGGTGACCCTGGCGAGGGCGGCGGGCTGCCCGCTGCACCTGGCCCACGCCACCATGAACTTCGGCGTGAACGAGGGCCGGGCACCGGAGCTGCTGTCCCTCCTCGACGAGGCCCTCGCCGCCGGCGCCGACATCACCCTCGACACCTACCCGTACACCCCCGGCAGCACGACCCTCGCGGCGATCCTGCCGAGCTGGGCGAACGAGGGCGGCCCGGCGGCGGCCCTGGCCCGGCTGGCGGACGACGACACGTCCGAACGCGTCCGCCACCACCTGGAGGCGGTCGGCTCCGACGGCTGCCACGGCGTCCCCGTCGAGTGGGACACGATCGAGATCTCGGGCGTCGCCGATCCCGTGCTGACGGAGTTCACCGGCCGCACGGTGGCGGAGTCGGCGCGGCTACGCGGCGAGACCCCGTGGGCGACGGCCCGCCATCTGCTGCTGGCGGACCGGCTGGCCACCTCGATCCTCCAGCACGTCGGCCACGAGGAGAACGTCCGCACGATCATGCGCCACCCGGTCCACACGGGCGGCTCGGACGGCATCCTGCACGGCACCAAGCCGCACCCCCGGGCCTACGGCACGTTCCCGCACTACCTCGGCCACTACGTACGGGAGTTGGGCATCCTCTCCCTGGAGGAATGCGTCGCCCACCTCACCTCACGCCCCGCGGCCCGGCTACGCCTGCCGGACCGCGGCCTCGTACGCGAGGGCTACGTCGCCGACCTGGTCCTCTTCGACCCGGAGACGGTGGCGGCGGGCGCGACGTTCGAAAACCCCCGCCGCCTCCCGACCGGCATCCCCCACGTCCTGATCAACGGCCACTTCGTCATGGAGGACGGTCACAGAACAGAGGTTCTGGCCGGACGAGCGGTACGCAGAACGCCCCTTTAGGGGCGCGAGGAACTGCGCGACCACCCCCCACCCATCCGCACCCGAAAACGAAACGCCCGCCACCCCTCACGGCTTCGGCAAGGTGCACCCACTCGCGCTCAGGTTCAGCACGTTCCCCGTCGTGAAGCACGCCGGAATGTTGTACGTCTCCTCGGCGTAGTTGATCCCCTGCCGAACCGTCACCGTCCCGTTCGCGTCCACCTCGCACGGGTTGTCCACGGTGCACCGCTCCCCGTCCTCGTTGCCCGTGTTGTTGACGGCGACGACCTGCCCCGTGGTGGTGTCGATCACCGGCGACCCCGAGGTCCCCCCGATCGTGTTGCACGCGGAGGTGTAGCGGACCGAGTCCTTCCAGGTCCAGTCGCCCTCCTTCAGCCGGTACACGAACCCGTCGATGTTGCAGCTGTAGATCGTCTTCCAGTACCCGGAGACGACCTTGATGGCGGTGCCGGCCACGGGGTGGGTGGCGCTGACGGTCAGCGGGCTGATCCCGTAGGAGCTCTTGATCGCCGCGTACGTCGTGGTGGTGCGGTAGATCGTGACGTCGGTGTCGGTCATCGTCGAGTAGACGACCTGGTTGGCGCGGAGGGTGGCGACGCGGGTACCGGAGGAGTTCAGCAGGCCGAAGGTACGGCTGGAGGACTGGCCGGTGATGACCTCGCCGGGGTCCGGGAAGCCGGTCTCCAGGCAGTGGCCGTTGGTGAGGACCAGCGCCGGGTCGGTGTCCGCGGAGTCGGGGAAGCGGATGACGGAGCCGGAGCAGTTGCTGAGCGAGACGGTGCCGGCGAAGTTGACGGTCACCGCCGCGGCCGCCTTGGCCTGCGGTGCGGCGACCGCCGGTGCCGTGCCGATCCCGGTGATGGCCAGGGAGGCGAGCGCGGCGACGAGAGGCTTGTTCATGTGGGGGTCCCCTCTATATGACGAGGTGACCGGAGATCTTCCGGTCACCCACTGTTTTGTCATGCACATTCTCAGCACATGCGCACGCGAGGGCAAGGAGCTGTTTCCGGAACGGCCATGGCGGATTTCCGCCGGTGACAGCGACCCGCGCCTCCGGCTGCCGGGGACTAGTGGGAGTGGCCGCCGCCCCTGCCGTGGCCCCAGCCGTGGCCCCCGTAGCCGGAGGACTCGGTGGGCGTGGCGCCGGTAGCGGTCGGTGCGGGTGTGGGGCTCGCGGTACGGCTCGGGGTGGCGGTCGAGGTGGCACCCGGCGTGGCGTTCGAGGTGGCACCCGGCACGGAGGCGGTCGCCGACTGCGCGCCGGCCGCGGCGCTCGCGGCCGTCACGGCCGTACGGGCCGACGGCGGCACCGCGGCGGGCACGGCCGATCCCGGCGACGCCGCGGCGGACGTACCGCCCGGGGTCGCGCCCTCCGCGGGCGCGGACGCGTCGGCCGTCGCGCGCTCCGTGTGGTTCCGCTCACCCTGCGCGCCGTCGGACGACGAGGTCCAGGCGACTCCGGCGAGCAGCGCGGCCACCGATGCGGCGCCGATCGCCCCGACGGCCGCCGCCCGGTTCCTCGGGCGGCGGCC
>NZ_JAKQYH010000074.1:0-103005 GCF_022343545.1 Streptomyces arenae | reverse complement strand
CCGGTGGAGGGTGGCTGGTGGCGGGGGCCGGTGGGGGCAGGTGTGGGGCGTGGGGGCGTGGTCGGGGGGCTCAGTGCGGTGAGTACGGCCACCGCCGAGTCGGCGGTGTCGCGCAGGAGTGCGCTGAGTTCGGCGGCGGCCGGGATGCGTGCGGCGAGGTCGTCCAGCGGCGCCGGGCCGGTGCCGGCGGACGGGGACGCGGCGGCAGGGCCGGTGCCGGCGGGCGGGGGCACGGCGGCCCCGACGGGCGTGGCGCCGCGCAGCTCGGTGCGGAGTGCGGTGAGGGCCGGGCCGGCCAGGGACACCAGCGCGCCGTCCAGGTCCAGCCGTACCGGGGGGCGGTGCCGTACGGACGCCGTCGCCGTCGTCGCGGCCGTGTGCTCCTGGGCGGGGGTCGCGGCCGTGTGCTCCTGGGCGGGGGCCGCGGCCGCCACCGGTGCTCCGGCCGCCCACAACGCGGTGGCTACTCGGCGTAGTTGGGCCATCCCCGAGCGGTGCGGGGAGTTGGCGGCGACCGCGAGGTGGTCGCGGTCGCCGAGGACGTCACCGATCAGGGAGGCCAGTTGGCCGGGCCCGGTCTGGACGAAGGCGCGGTGCCCGGCGGCGTACAGGCCCTCGACGAGCTGCCGGAAGCGGACGGGTTCCAGCAGGTGCCGGACGAACAGCTCCCGTACCTCCGACTCGGCGTCCGGGAAGGGGGCCGCGGTGGTGCCGGACCAGACCGGCACGGCCGGCCGGTGCAGCCGGAAGCCCTCGGCGGCCTCCCTGATCGGGGTCAGGTAGGGCTCCAGCATCGGCGTGTGGAAGCCGGACCGGAACGGCAGCACCTGGCACAGCACACCGTCGGCGCGGAAGGCTCGGACGAACTCCGCCACCGCCGGGTCCGGTCCGCAGACCATGGACTGGCCCGGCGCGTTGTCGTGGGAGAGGACGATCCCGGCGTCCGCCCAGTCCTCGCGGAGAGCTGTGACGACACGGTCGGCGGGGGCGCCGACCGCGGCGAACGCGAGACCGGGGACGGTGACCGCGTCCGGGTCGAAGTCCGCCATGAACGCGTCCACCTGGGCCCCCGAGTAGAGCCCGGCGACCACCATCGCGGTCCACTCGCCGACGCTGTGCCCGGCGACCGCGTCCGGCACCACGCCCATCCGGCGCAACGCCGAGTCGAGGAGCCGCCCCACGCCGACGACACCGAACCCATGACGGCCTACGTCGCCGACCCGCAGGTCCCCGGTGGCGGGTGCGGTGACGGTGGGGAGGCCGAAATGCGTCGCGATGTCGTCGACGCGAGGAGTGAACTCGCCTTCCAGGCCGGGGAAGACGAAGGCCAGCTTGCCGTGGGCGGCGTCGCCGAGCAGAGGGGCGGGCCGGAACCACACGTCGTTGCGGCCCTGCCAGGCGCGGCCCCGGGCGACCGCGCGGCGGGCCAGGGCGAGCCGCTTGGCGGTCGGGTCGACGACGCCCAGCCGCGCCGGTCCGGCATGCGCGTGCGTGCGGTCGGGGGCGAGACCGGCGGCCAGCACGGCGGAGTCGTCGGCGGCGAGAACGGCGGCCAGCCGCTCGGGAGTACCGGCGGCCAGGAGGAGGATGCGCTCGGGCTCGGTGACCCGGGCGGCGGCAACCCCGCCGGGGGCTCCGAGCGGGTCGGCGGCCTGGACGGGACGTCCGCCGGGGGCTCCGAGCGGGTCGGCGGCCGGGGTGGGACGTCCGCCCGGTGCCTCTTCGAGCACCACGTGGGCGTTGATGCCGCCGAACCCGAAGGCGTTCACCCCGGCCCGGCGCACCGGCTGCTCCGCGGTGGTCTCCCAGGGGCGGGCCCGGTCCAGGGTGCGGAACCGGGTGGCCGCGAGGGCCGGGTGCGGGTCGTCGCAGTGCAGGGTCGGCAGCAGGGTGGCGTGGTGCAGGGCGAGGGCCGCCTTCACCAGCCCCGCCACTCCGGCGGCCGGCATGGTGTGGCCGATCATCGACTTCACGGAGCCGAGCACCGCGGGTTCGTCGGCGGGCCCGAACACCTCGGCGAGCGTGGCGAGTTCGGCGGTGTCGCCGGCCGGGGTCGCGGTGCCGTGCGCCTCCAGGAGCCCGATGGAGTGCGGCGCGGCCGGGTCGAGTCCGGCGGTGCGCCAGGCCTGGCGTACCGCGTGGGCCTGGCCGGCGGGGTCGGGGTTGACGAGACCCGCGGTACGGCCGTCACTGGCCACGCCGGTGCCGCGGATCACGGCGTAGACCCGGTCGCCGTCCCGTTCGGCGTCGGCGAGGCGCTTGAGGACGACGACGCCGGTGCCCTCACCGATCAGGATGCCGTCGGCCTCCCGGTGGAAGGGGCGGATGCGCTGGCTCGGGGAGAGCGCGCGCAGCTGCGAGAACACGCTCCACAGGGTGATGTCGTGGCAGTGGTGCACTCCCCCGGCGAGCATCATGTCGCAGCGCCCGGCGGTCAGTTCGGTGACCGCCTGGTCGACGGCGACCAGCGAGGAGGCACAGGCCGCGTCCACGGTGTAGGCGGGGCCGCGCAGGTCGAGGCGGTTGGCGATCCGGGAGGCGGCGAGGTTGGGCACCAGGCCGATCGCGGACTCGGGGCTCGCGGGGCCCAGCCGCTCGGTGAACGCCGCCCGGACCCGGGCCAGTTGACCGGCAGTGAGGTCCGGCACCAACTCGCCGAGTGTCCGCACGAGTTGGCCGGCCGTCCGGACCCGTTGGTCGAGCCGGACCAGGCCGGGCGTGAGATAGCCGCCCCGGCCCAGCACCACACCGATCCGGTGCCGCTCGGGCAGCCGGTCCGCGCCGCCCGCGTCGGCGATCGCGGCGGCGGCCACGTCCAGGGCGATCAGCTGGTCGGGTTCGGTTCCGGCGACGGAGTTCGGCATGATCCCGTACCGGGTGACCTCCACCTCGGCCAGGCCGTCGACGAAACCGCCGCGCCGGCAGTACACCTCGTCGGGCACGGCCGGGCCGGCCGCCGAGCCGGGGCGGTAGTAGTCCGCGTCCCAGCGCCCGGCCGGCACCTCCGTGATGGCGTCCGTGCCGTTCACCAGGTTCCGCCAGTACGCGTCGAGGCCGGCGGCGCCCGGCAGCAGCACCGCCATCCCCACGATCGCGACCGGTGTCCGCCCGCCCGCACCTGTCCCCACCGGCCCACGACGGCCGTCGTCCGGCTTCCCGCTGTCGTCGGTCATCTCACCAGCCCGACACGGTGTAGACGACGGCCCGCGTGGACGGCTCGCCCCACGCGAGTTCGCGCAGCAGCGCGGCGGTGCCCTCCTCGGGGTCGATCAGCCGCACCCCGCGCCGCGCGTACTCCCGGCCCAGTTCGGGGCTGACCATGCCGGTGTGGCCGCCGACGGGCGCCCACGGACCCCAGTGCACGGTCAGCGCCCGGTTGCCGGTGCGTTCCGCCCAGCCGGCGCCGAGGCTCTCCAGTGCGTCGTTGGCGGCGGCGTAGTCGGCCTGGCCGCGGTTGCCGAGGACGGCGGAGACGCTGCCGAACAGGACCGCGAAGCCGGGCCCGGCGGGGAGTTCCGCCAGGGCGGCGAGGAGCGTGGCGGCGCCCGTGGTCTTCGTGCCGTACACCCGCTGGAAGGACTCCGGGGTCTTCTCCGCGATCAGCCGGTCCTCGATCACCCCGGCCGCGAAGACGACCCCGTCGAGGCGGCCGTGGTCGGCGTGGATCTCCTTGACGGCCTGGAGGGCGGCGTCCCGGTCCCGGAAGTCGACGGCGCGGTAGCGGGCCCCGCTGCCGAGCGCGGCGAGTTCGGCGAGGGTGGCGGTGATCTCCCGCTGGGCGAGCAGGAGTTCGGCCTCCCGGTTGACCTCGGCGGGTTTCGCACCGCCCCGGGCGGCGAGGGCCGCGCGCAGTTCGGCGGGGGTGCGGGCGGCGGCGGTGTCCGGGGCCTCGGGGCCGGTCGGCGCGGGTGTCCGGCCGAGCAGTTCGAGGCGGCAGCGGCAGGCGGTGGCGAGGGTGGCCGCGAACTTCGCGGTGATGCCCCGGGCCCCGCCGACCAGCAGCACCACGGAGTCCCGGTCGAGGCCGAGCGCGGCGGCCTCGGCGGCCCCTTCCCCGGCCGGTCCGGCCCCGGTGGTGCCGAGCGCGCCCAGCGGCGTCTCGACCGGTTCGAGTCCGTACCGGCCGGCGGCCGTGCGCAGGACGACGGGGGCCGGGCCGGGGGTGAGCAGTTCGGCGAGCAGCGCGTCGGCGACCGCGGCGGGCGCGGTGTCCTCCAGGGTCACGACCCGGGCGACGGTGTCCGGGTATTCCCGGGCGACGGTGCGGAACAGCCCGTGCAGTCCGGCCGAGCGTGCCGCGTCCTCGCCGTCGGCGGGCCGGGCGGCGAGCAGCCAGCGCGGGCCGCGGGCGAGGGCCGCGCGCAGCACGGGGAAGGCGTCCGGCAGGACGGGCGTGTCGCCGCCGGGCAGCGCGGCCAGGTACAGCACGCCGTCCAGGGGTCCGTCGGCGTCGTCGAGCAGGTGACCGGAGGCGAGGGAGATGGTCTCGGCACCGTACCCGGCGAGCCGTTGGGCCACCTGTCCGCCGTCACCGAGCACGGCGAACCGGCGGCCGGCCAGGACGGCGGCGGGATCGGCCACGTCGTCCGGTTCCGCGAGCGCGACCGGCCGCACCACGAACCGCTTCGGCGCCTCGCCGGCCGGGATGCCGTCAAGGACGGCGGCGGCGCCGGAGGCCCCGGCCCGTTCCGCCGACCGGCCCGAGGGGTCCGGCCCGAGAGCCACGGCCGTCGCCCCGCCGACGCCCGGGGCCGCCACAGCCATCGCCGTACCGGTACCGACACCGACGCTGCCCGTCCCGCCGACACCGGCGCTGTCCGTCCCGCCAAGGCCGACGCTGTCCGTCGCACCGACACCGGCGGTGTCCGCCCCGCCGACACCGACACTGTCCGGGCCGCCGACATCGGGGTCGTTCCTCGTCGTGCCGACCCTGGCCTTCAGCCATCCTGTCACCGCCGCCGCGGTGCGGGCCTTGGCCAGTTCCTCCAACTCGCTGTCGTCCAGGGCCCGGGCCGCGCCCGCGATCCCGAGCCGCTTCGCCAGCTCCCCGGCGATCTCGGCCCGTTTGATCGAGTCGATGCTCAGGTCCGCCTCCAGGTCGAGATCGGGCTCGATCATGTCGACGGGGTAGCCGGTGCGCTCGCTGATGATCTCCAGCACCACCCGCTCGACCTCGGCCGGTTCCCCGGCCGGCTCCTCGGGCGCGGCTTCGAGTTCAGCGGGGGCGGGCGCCGTCCGCGGTTCGGGGGCGACCGCCTCGGCGGGCGGCAGCAGCACCGGCCCGGGAGCCGCGGGCGCCTGCGCCGCCCCGAAGTAGGTGAGCAGCACATCGCGCTGGGCGGCGATCATCTCCCGGCTGGTGCGCAGGTATTCGGAGATCAGCGCGTCCCGGTCGGCCGGGGTGCCGTGCGGCTGGTTCGTCGTCACAGTCGTCGTCTCCACGACTCGTCGGGCCGGCGCCAGGGCACCGGGCAGCAGGTCTCCGTCGGCGGTGCGCACCAGCTGCCCGTCGACCGTCCAGCCGGGCCGCCGGGGCGCCGGGGTCCGCAGCGCGTCCACGGCGTCGCGGCCGCGCAGCAGCCAGGCGGTGCGCACCGGTACCCCGGCCACCGCCAGCCGGGCGAACGCGTCGAGCCAGCCGGGCAGTCCGCTGTCGGCGCGGGGCTCACACGCCACGGTGGTGTGCGGCCGGTCGCCGAGGATCTGTGCCACCAGCCGGGTCAGCACGGTCCCCGGCCCGGCCTCGACGAAGACGCGGGCCCCGGCCTCGTACATCGCCTCGATCTGGGTGGCGAAGGCGACGGGTGAGCCGATCTGGGCGGCGAGTCCGGCCCGTACGGCGCCGGCGTCCGGCGGGTAGGGGGCGGCCGTGCGGTTGGACCAGACGGGGAACTCGGGCGGCCGTACGGTCCGTTCGGCGAGGGCCTTGGCGAACCGCTCGCCGGCCGCCGCCACCACGGGGCTGTGGAAGGCGCAGGCGACGGGGATGCGCTTGGCCCCGAGGCCGTGCTCGCGCAACAGCCGCACGGCTTCGGTCACATCGGGTGTGGGGCCCGAAATCACCGTCTGCTGGGGCGAGTTGTGGTTGGCGAGGACGACCGAGTCCGGCGCCCCGGTGGTCCGCAGCGCCCGCTCGACGTCTCGTGCTCCGGCGGCGACGGCGGCCATGGTGCCCGGTTCGTCGCCCGCGGCGGCCAGGATCGCCGCCGCGCGTTCGGCGCTGAGTTCCAGGAGGGTCTCGGGGGTGAGGGCACCGGCCGCGCCGAGGGCGACGAGTTCGCCGTAGCTGTGCCCTGCGGCCATGTCGGGGCGGACGCCTGCCGCCGTGAGCAGGGCGTGGGCGACGAGCCCGGTGATGCCGAGGGCGGGCTGGGCGGCCCGGGTGTCGGTGAGGGCCGCCCGGTGGCGCTCACGGGCTTCGTCGTCGAAGGCGGCGGGCGGGTACAGGGCGTCGGCGTGGGCGCGGCCCAGCCGGAGGTAGTGCTGGAGTTCGGGGAAGGCGATGAGGACGTCGGCGAGCATCCCGGGGCGCTGGCTGCCCTGGCCCGGGAAGAGGAAGGCGACCTTCCCC
This sequence comes from Streptomyces arenae, assembly GCF_022343545.1. Lineage (NCBI taxonomy): Bacteria > Bacillati > Actinomycetota > Actinomycetes > Kitasatosporales > Streptomycetaceae > Streptomyces > Streptomyces arenae. The sequence goes on along the minus strand of NZ_JAKQYH010000074.1, from coordinate 96,434 downwards.
CGGTCGTCGTCGGTCCGGTCGGCCAGGTGGACCCCGGCGCGCGGGTCGGGCTCGCCCGCCAGTACCTTCCGCAACTGTCGGGCGAGCCCCGGCACGTCGGTGGCGACCACCGCGGCCCGTACCGGCTCGTGCGCGGTGTCCGAGCGGCGGGCGGCCGCCAACGCCAGGTCCCGCAGCCGCCGGCCCCCGGTCTCGGCGGCCTTCAGGATCTCCTCGACGCCTCGCCTGGCGGCCCGCTCGTCCCGCCCCCGGAACAGGAACAGCTCGGCGGGCCAGGCGTCCAGGCCCTGCTCGGGCGGTACGGGGCTGTCGTACGCGCCGATCACCACGTGGAAGTTGGTGCCGCCGAAGCCGAAGGCGCTGACGCCGGCGACCCGTTCGGCGGCCGGGGCCGCCCAGGGCCGGGCCTCGGTGTGGAAGGCGAACGGGCTGGCGTCCTGCTGCCAGGCCGCGTTGGGCCGCTCCAGGTGCAGGGTGGGCGGTTTGACGCCGGTGTGCAGGGCCAGGGTGGTCTTGATCAGGCCCGCGAGTCCGGCGGCGCACTTGGTGTGCCCGATCCCCGACTTGACCGATCCCAGCGCACAGCCACCCGTCTTGGCGCCGGCCTCCGCGAACACCTCGCTGAGGACGGTCAGTTCGGTGCGGTCGCCGACCACGGTCCCGGTGCCGTGCGCCTCGACCAGGCCGACCCGCGCCGGGGAGATCCCGGCGTTGCGGTACGCGCGCAGCAGGGCGGTCCGCTGGCCCTCGGGGCGGGGTGCGGTCAGGCCGAGGGAGCGGCCGTCGCTGGACGAGCCGAGTCCCTTGATCACGCCGTAGATCCGGTCGCCGTCGCGTTCGGCGTCGGCCAGCCGCTTGAGGACGACGCATGCCACGCCCTCGCCGAGGGCGATGCCGTCGGCGGAGCCGTCGAAGGCGCGCGAGCGGCCGGTCGGGGACAGGGCGTGGACCGAGGAGAACAGCACGTAGTCGTTGATGCCGTTGTGCAGGTCCGCGCCGCCGCACAGCACGACGTCGCTGGTGCCGGCGGTGAGTTCCTTGCAGGCGACGTCGACGGCGGCCAGCGAGGAGGCGCAGGCGGCGTCGACGGTGTAGTTGGCGCCGCCGAGGTCGAGCCGGTTGGCGATCCGCCCCGAGATGACGTTGGCGAGCATGCCCGGGAAGGAGTCCTCGGTGAGCCCGGGCAGCTGGTCCGCCAGTCCCTCGGGCACCTTGCCGTAGTACGAGGGCAGGACGGCGCGCAGGGTGGCGGCGTTGGAGAGGTCGCTGCCCGCCTCGGCGCCGAACACGACGGAGGTCCGGGAGCGGTCGAACTCCCGCCCCCGCTCGCCGTACCCGGCGTCCTCGAGGGCCCGTCGGGCCGCCTCCAGGGCGAGCAACTGCACGGGTTCTATGTGGCCGAGGGAGGCGGGCGGGATGCCGTAGCCCAGCGGGTCGAACGGGATGGGCGGCAGGAAGCCGCCCCATTTCGAGGTGGTGCTGCCGTCGGCGTGGTGGACGGCCGGGTCCCAGCGCTCCGGTGGCACCTCGGTGACCGCGTCGTGTCCGGCGACCACGTTCGCCCAGAAGGCGGCGAGGTCGGGAGCCTGCGGGAACATGCAGGCCATGCCGACGACGGCGACGTCCAGCGGGGCGGGCGCGGGAGGTTCGGGTTCCCGTTCGGGCGCCGGCCGTCGGGCCAGGAGGCCGGCCGCGCCGTCGGTCACCGCGTGGTGCAGGGCCGCGAGCGTGGTCGTCTCCGAGCGCAGCACGGCGACCGCTCCTGCCATGAACATCCCGTCGTTGAGCTGACGTCGCTCGTCGACGGGTGTCAGCTCGCCGCTCTCGGCGCGGTCGACGCCTTTGCTGGCGATGCGCAGCCGGCCGACGTTCAGCCGCTCCAGTTCCTCCCACACCTGCCGGTCCGGGGCCCCGCCGGCCCGCAACTCGGCCTCTCTCTTGTGGTAGTTGAGGGTGAAGGGGCTGGGCACACAGCGGGTGGCGTGGCCGGGCGCGGTCTCCAGGAGGGCGGTCGAGGCGGCCGCCATGACCTGGCGCTGGAAGAGGGGCCGGATCGCGCCCCGGTGCACCGCCTCCTCGGTGAAGAGGTAGGCGGTGCCCATGAGGAGGCCGACGGCGGCGCCCCTGGCGGTCAGCGGCGCGGCGAGGGCGGCGACCATCGCGGCGGAGCGTTCGTCGTGGACGCCGCCCGCGAAGAACACCTCCAGTCCCTCGGCGTCCGGGAAGTCCTCCAGTACGGCGAGCTGCGCCTCCCAGAGCGGGAAGCTCGCGCGTGGGCCGACGTGGCCGCCGCACTCGGAGCCCTCGAACACGAACTTCCGGACCCCGGCCTCCAGGAACTGCCGCAGCAGCCCCGGCGAGGGCACGTGCAGGAAGGTGCTGATCCCGGCTCGTTCCAGCGCCTGCGCCTGGGCGGGCCGGCCGCCCGCGACGATCGCGTGGCTGGGCCGCAGCTCCCGTACGGCTTCGAGCTGGGCGTTCCTGAGTTCCTCGGGCGCGAACCCGAGCACGCCGACACCCCAGGGTCTCCCGTCGAGTGCCGCCCTGGCCTCGGTGAGCAGTTCCCGGGTGCGGGCGCCGTCCGCGAGGGCCAGCGCCAGGAAGGGCAGCGCCCCGTCGGCGGCGACGGCCGCGGCGAAGTCGGCCCGGTCGCTCACCCGGGTCATCGGGCCCTGGGCGACGGGCAGCCGGGTGCCGAGGGCGCGGCTCATCGCGGAGGTCCCGGGCCGCAGGGCCGCCGCCGCGGCGGTGCCGTCCCCGCGGATCGCCGCCCGCAACTCCCTGATCGTGCGCGGCACATCACCCCAGCGCTCGGCGAAGCGTGCGGCGAGGAAGCCGTCCTGGCCAACGGGCAGCAGCCGGCCGCGCGGGTCGTCGGCGCCGAGCAGCGCGGCAACGGCGGCCGGGTCGTCGGCGGGTGGGCGCACGGCGTCCGGGCCGCGCCGGTGCAGGACGCGGTGCCCGGCCACGAGCACGGTTTCGGAGCCGTCCAGGGAGCGCAGCGCGGCCGCGGTCGCCTCGGGCAGCCGGGATTCCGCCAGCAGGGCGAGTTGGCTGTCCAGGACGACCCCGGCCGCGCCGCCGGCCACCGCGGCCGCCGCGGTACGCGGTCCGATGCCCCCGCAGGCCCATACCGGCACGTCCAGGTCCGGTTGCCCGAGCAGTTGTTGGAGGAGGACGAAAGTGCTCAGCGTGCCGACCCGGCCGCCGCTCTCGCTGCCCCGGGCGATCAGTCCACGGGCGCCGGCCTCGACCGCCGCGCGTGCCGCGGCCAGGTCGGTGACCTCGGCCAGCACCCGGCTGTGCGGGGCGAGTTCGGCGACGCGCCAGGGAGCGTCGGCGGCCAGGACCACCGTGTCGGGGGCGGGGTCCAGGTCGTCCGGGGTGAGCGCGCAGCCCGCGGGCACCCGCACGCCGTACGGTCCCGGCGCGGCCCGGGTCAGCCGGGCCAGCGCCTCCCGGGTTCTTCGGTCACCGCGTCCGAGGTCGAGGACGCCGAGTGCGCCGGCGGCGCAGACCGCGGTGGCGAGCCGGGCGTCGGGTTCTCCGAAAGGGGTGACACAGATGATCAGGTCGACGGCACGCACAGGGGACGTCATGATGCTCCGAATAATCGGGAGGACAGCACGGTGGGGGACTTGTGCGGCAGAGAGGTCCGGGTGAGGCCACCGGAAACTAGCGAGTTCATTACTCGCGGGTCAATAACAGGGCGGCCCTATCCCGTCGGGTGGCATTGATTCGGCCAGCCGGGGAAATTCACCGCAAGAGCCGAAAATCCGAGCAATCCGATTCGGATCAGCGTCCGTCCGCCGCTGGAAGCACCGGCGCCACACCGCCACAAGCCCGTCAAAGCACCCTGGCCATTCACCCCGCACTCACCCTGGCGCAACACACCGTGCGAGGGCGCCGAGCTCTGTTAATTCGGGATGACTTCGGCCCGCTGGCTCGATCGTGGCACACCGGAATCCCGCACCGAACGGCCCTGCACGAACCCTGCACCAAGCCTGACAAAAACCTGTCGCCAACTGTATTACTTGAAATGAAACGCGCGGTGGGAAAAATTCTCGTAAACCCTTGAACCAAGCGGCCGGCGAGCAAGCGCTCGCCGGCCGCCTGTTGACGGGGATTCAGTGGTGGGCGGCCTCCACGCGGGCGCTGGTGCGCAACCGCAGGTCGCCCGAGGAGGCACCGACCCAGACGGTGCGCCGTCCGGTGCCGAGGGTCCAGCGGTGCCGCCGCGCGTCCCACGAGGACAGGGTGCGCGGAGCGACCCGCACGGTCACCCGCCGCCGCTCCCCCGCCCGCAGCACCAGCCGCCGGTAGCCGCCCAACACCCGTACGGCCTGGTCGAGTCGGAGGTCGGGCGAGCGTCCGACGTAGACCTGCGGGACGTCGATTCCGGTCCGGCGGCCGGTGTTGCGCACGGTGAACGTCACCTCCAGGCCGTCGCGCGTCCAGCGGGCCCTCGGGTCGGAATAGGCGAAGGAGGTGTACGACAGCCCGTGCCCGAAGGGGAACAGGGGCCGCACGCCCTGGGCGTCGTACCAGCGATAGCCGACGTGGATGCCCTCCGAGTACTCCTCCGTGCCGTCGACGCCGGGGTAGCGGCGCGGGTCGCCGGCGACCGGGTGGTGGTCGTCGTCGACCGGGAAGGACTGGGTGAGGCGCCCGCCGGGATCGCTGTCGCCGAACAGGACGGCGGCGGTGGCGGCGGCGCCCTCCTGGCCGGGGTAGTACATCTGGAGCACCGCGCCGGTGTCCGCGAGCCACGGCATCGACGTGGACGACGAGGTGTTGAGGACGACCGTGGTGCGCGGGTTGGCCGCGGCCACCGCGCGGATCAGCTGTTCCTGGTGGCCGGGCAGGGCGAGGGTGGTGCGGTCGAGGCCCTCGGTGGCGTCCTCGTAGGCGAACAGCACCACATGGCGGGCGGCACGGGCCGCGCGCACGGCCTCGGCGACGTCCTGGGCGCGGGTGGCACCGGTGATCCGGCGCAGCCGGAACAGCAGGCCCGCGTCGCCGCCGCTCGCCGAGATCCGCAAGGTATGGGCACCCCTGGCGAGTCGCAGCGTCCGGCGGCGGACGCCCAGGCCGTCGGGGGCCGTGGCGATCAGGCCACCGGAGAAGTACTCGCCGTACCCGGCCGCGAGCGGGAAGAGTTCCACGCCGTCCAGCAGGACGGTGGGGCGGGCGGTGGGCGCGGACGAGAAGTGCAGGACGAAGGTCCACTCGTCGTCCTCGGCGGCGGTGAGGGTGCCGTCGTACTCCCAGGTCTGTCCGGCGGCCACCCGCCGGCCCTCGCTCTCGAAGGCCGGGGTGAGCGCGGAGCCCGGGATCGCCTTGCCGAACAGGTCCTCGCCGAGGGCATGGGTGACGGTGCCGCGGGCCCGGGCCCGGATGGCGTCGAGGGGGCTGTCGGCGTGGTCGGGGACGACGTGGGCGCTGCCGCCGCCGCTGACGAAGGGGAGGCTGCCGGTCGGCCCGACCACCGCGACACCGCCGCCGTCGAGCGGGAGGGTGCCGTGCGCGTTCCGCAGCAGGGTCGCACCGGCCTTGGCGACCTCCAGGGCCACCGCCGCGCCCGCCGCCGCGTCACGGTCGGGCCGGGGCGGGGCGCTGCCGTCGAGGAGGCCGAAGCGGTCCATCACGGAGAGGATCCGCCGTACCGCCCGGTCGACGTACTCCTCGGCCACGCTCCCGTTCGCCACGGCCGACTTGAGGGCGGTGCCGAAGTAGGTGCCGTCGGGCATCTCCATGTCCAGACCGGCGGTGATCGCCGCGACGGTACTGTGCGCGGCGAACCAGTCGGTCATCACCCAGCCCTCGAAACCCCACCGGTCGCGCAGGACATCGGTGAGGAGGGTCCTGTTCTCGCAGGCGAAGGTGCCGTTGACCTTGTTGTAGGCACCCATGACGGCGCCGGTACCGGCGGCCACCGCCGCCTCGAACCCCCGCAGTTCGATCTCGTGCATGGTCTGCTCGCCGGCCCGCACGTCGATCGAGTTGCGGTCCTTCTCCTGGTTGTTGAGGGCGAAGTGCTTGACGGTCGCGATCAGGCCCTCGTCCTGGATGCCCCCGATCTCGGCGGCGACCACGTCGGAGGCGAGCAGCGGATCCTCGCTGAACGTCTCGAAGTTGCGGCCCGCGTACGGGGTGCGGATGACGTTGACCATCGGGGAGAGCAGCACGTCCTGGCCGAGGGCGCGCCCCTCACGGCCTATCACCCGGCCGTAGCGGCGGGCGAGTTCGGGGTCGAAGGCGGAGGCGAGCAGGACGGGGGCGGGCAGCGCGGTGGCGTGCCGGGTGACCCGGACGCCGGCCGGGCCGTCGGCGAGCCTGAGCGGCGGGATGCCCAGCCGGGGGACGCCGGGCACGTAGCCGGCCTGGCCGAGCGAGCCCGGGTCGGTCCCGCCGTGCAGCAGGGAGATCTTCTCGTCGAGGGTGAGCCGGGCGAGCAGCCCCTCGACACGGCGGCCGGCGCCCGCCCCGGGTCTGCCGGCCGCGACGGCGGACGTGAGGGGAGCGAGTCCTCCGGTGGCCGCGGCGGCGACCGCGACGGCGGACGCCACGAGGCGCAGGGTGGATCGTCGGGAGACGGTTTCGGACATGGGCCGTCACTCCTTCGGTGTGCGGGCACGACGATGTGGACCGCGGGCCGCGCCCGGGTGCCGCCCGGACCGTGTTCGGCCCCTGAACGCGGCACCCGCCGCGCGACCTTGACGACCCGTCGACCGCACCACCGGCGCGTCGGAAACGTAGATCCGGAGGTGACTCGTGTCAACGATCTGAACAAGAACCGCCCCGAAGCCGCCAAGACTCGAACCCGGACGACCAGTTGGCGGCACCGCCAAGCCGGCCGACCACCCGGCGGAGCACCCCCGGCGGGGGCACCGCCGGGCGGCCAGCCGTTACCGGACGGACGACGGACGACCGGAAGGAACAGGCGCAGCAGCGGAACTCACCGACCGGGCAGGCCGACTCACCGACATGGCAATCCCGGCCGGCCGACGAGGCAGACCACCTCACCCACCGCGCAAGCCTCGCCCGCCGACAAGGCAGACCAACTCGCCCGCCGGGCCAGCCCCGCCCGCCGGCCAGGCAGACCAACTCCCCCACTGCGCAACCCCCGCCCGCCGGCCGGGTGGGCCAACTCATCGACCAGGCGGGTCGGCTCGTCGGCGCAGGTGGGTGGGTGTGTCAGCCGAGCAAGCAGACCAACCCACCCACCGATCAAGCTCTGCCCGCCGGCCAGGCAGGCCGGCTCACCCGCCGGGCCGACCCTGCCCGCCGACTCGTAGGTCAACTCATCGGCCCAGGTGGGTCGGTGCGTCGGCAGAGCAAGCAGACCAACCCACCCACCGATCAAGCTCTGCCCGCCGGCCAGGCAGGCCGGCTCACCCGCCGGGCCGACCCTGCCCGCCGACTCGTAGGTCAACTCATCGGCCCAGGTGGGTCGGTGCGTCAGCAGAGCAAGCAGACCAACCCACCCACTGATCAAGCTCTGCCCGCCGGCCAGGCGGGCCGGCTCACCCGCCGGGCCGACCCTGCCCGCCGACTCGTAGGTCAACTCATCGGCCCAGGTGGGTGGGTGGGTCAGCCGAGGAGGGTTGTTGCTCCGGTCAGGGTGGCTGTGACGGTTTGTGGTACCGAGCGGAGGACGTCGTCGGTCGTCGTCGTGAGCGGGGTCGACGGGTCGGTGTGCTCCGTGGTGCCGACGGACGTGGGCGGGACGACGGTGACGGGGCGGTCGGGGGCCCCGGCCTGCGCGACCCGCGTGCTGTACGGCTGCTGCGACCCGCCGGGCGCCTCCTGTTCCGGAGCCGGGGCCTCGGGCGCCGCGGACGGCTCGTCCGGCTCCGCCGGGGGCGCCGCGGAGGGCGTGGCCCGGGGTGTCCCCGCCGGGCCGCCGCTCGCCGACTGGAGGTCCCAGCGCTGCGCGAACGAGCCGTCGCGCCGGGCCACCACCACCTGGGCTGCCTTCACGGCCAGCGCGAGGTCCTTGCGCCAGCGCAGCAGGAGTTCCCCGCGCACCGTCAGGTCGTACGACACCTCCCCCGCGTGCACCAGGCAGCCGGCGACCTCGACACCGCGCGCACCGGGGTCGGCGACCAGGCAGAGGGCGGGGTCGACCGCGCTGCGCAGCATGCCGTCGTCCTGGTACGACCACTGCTGGGAGCCGGCGTCGGAACACGTGCCGAGCCGCAGTCCGGCGCCCGCCCGCACCCGTCCGCCGCGCACGTCGACGCAGAGCCCGCTGTCCAGGCTGCGCAGTCTGCCGTGCGCGACCTCCACAGGCTCCCCGACGGAGGCCGGCGACGGGGAGGCCCCGGCGGACGGATCGGCGGCGGGGCCGGAGCGGGTGGCGCCGAAGCCGGGGGCACCCCAGGTGGTGGCACCGGGGTGCGGGACACCGTTGTCGTCGGACCAGCTCCTGGCCGCCAGCACGGTGGCGAGCAGCACGAGGGAGACCAGGCCGACACCGAGCGCCAGCGCCTTTCGCCGGCCGCCCTCGGACACGGTGCGGTGCCGTCCGCCGGACGCGGCCGGCTGCCCCGGTCCGACACCGGCACCGTCACCGGCGCTGACACCGGCACCCGCACCGGTCGGCCACGCCTCGACGGCGGCACCGCGGCCGGGCCGGGTGTCGAGGTAGCGGCGGGCGCCCCAGCCGAGCACGGTCTCGGCGAGCAGGTGTTCAAGGCCGCCGTCGAAATGGCTGAGCTGTTCGGCGGCGTACCGGCAGTACCGGCACTCCGTGAGATGCCGCTGCACATCGGGGAGCAGCGAGCCGCCCCGGCGTATGGGGACGTCGAGGAGGCGGTTGTAGAAGCGGCATTCCTTCGAGGGCGCGAGTTCCCGGTGGGCGCGCACCAGACCGGTCCTGAATTGCTCGCGGGCCTGGTCCAGAGCGACTGTCGCGGTACCGGTGTCGACACCCAGCAGACCAGCGGGTATGTTTATGGGTTCGGCTTCGACCTCGGTGTGCCACAGAAGGCATTGCGAGGCTCCCGGAAGTGCCTGGAAAGCACGCTCCGCGAGTTGCCGCCTTTCGGGGGTCCCGGGTCTCGCGGCACCGAGTCCACGGCCGCCGGTTGTTTTGCGCAGTTCCGGCACGACCACGGAAATGGCTTCGTCGGCGGCCCACGCGCGGACCGTCTCCCGTACGGCCACGAGCAGCTGCGGACGCAGGGCGCCGCCGACCGCGCCGCCGGCGAGCCGGCCGAGGACCCGCTCGAACGCGGCACTGGCGACCAGTTGCGCGGCGGGCGTGGCGGAGGCGAGACAGACGATGGCGTACTCGCAGGTGGCGCGCCAGTGCCGGGTCAGCAGCAGGGCGACGGCATGATGCCTCGCGGCGGGCTCCGTGGCGAGCTTGGCGACGAGATCGCGGTCGGACTCCCCCGGAGTCGGACCGGGGCGGGGCGGGTAAGGCGGGCGTGGGGGGTAGGGGGATTGCACTGAACCCTTTCCTTCCGAGCCGCAGGACGGCATGCGAAATGGCGCCCTGACGGAATGCAGTGCCTGATTGGTGCGTACCTTTTGAAGCCCATAAGGACCGGCGGTGCGACCCGTACCGGCCTCTGGACCCTCCCGCGCGGAGGCTCACCTTCGCACACGCCCCTCACAGGAAACAAGAAGTCAGGATGACCGAAGTTCAAAGTCGCGGGAATTCAGATAAGTTACCGGCGGTATCCGCGCTCTAAGGTCATTCAGCGGCCGCACAGGTTCAACTTGTGTGCGTCACGGACCCGATGAGACACGAAATCTTCAACTCTCGGCGCGCGTACCCGAAGTCGAGGGGCGCCGGCGTTCCACAGCCGCCTCCCATGTTTCTCTCGGCCCGCTCTCATCCCGGTGCACCACCATGTGCCGCATGATCGCCCCCCACTCCTCGTCCCCCTCCCCCGTCCCCGCGTCCGCCCGGCCGGTGCGCAAGGCCGTCGTCCCGGCCGCCGGACTCGGCACCCGGTTCCTGCCCGCCACCAAGGCGACACCGAAGGAGATGCTGCCGGTCGTCGACAAGCCGGCCATCCAGTACGTCGTCGAGGAGGCGGCCAAGGCCGGGCTCGACGACATCCTGATGGTGACCGGGCGGCACAAGCGGGCCATCGAGGACCACTTCGACCATGCCTTCGAGCTGGAGCAGGCGCTGGCCGCCAAGGGCGACACCGTGCGCCTGGACGCGGTGCGCGACCCGGCCCGGCTCGCCGACATCCACCACATCCGCCAGGGTGACCCGCTGGGCCTCGGCCACGCGGTGCTGTGCGCCAGGCACCACGTGGGCGACCAGCCCTTCGCGGTGCTCCTCGGCGACGACCTGATCGACGCCCGCGAGACCCTGCTCAGCAGGATGCTGGACGTCCGCGACCGCTACCAGGGCAGTGTCGTGGCATTGATGGAGGTCGACCCGTCACAGGTCCACCTCTACGGCTGCGCCGCCGTCGAGGCCACGGGCGAGGACGGGGTGGTCAGGGTGACCGGGCTGGTGGAGAAGCCGGCACCGGAGCACGCGCCGAGCAACTACGCGGTCATCGGCCGCTACGTCCTCGACCCGCGGGTCTTCGACGTCCTGGAGCGGACCGCGCCCGGCCGGGGCGGCGAGATCCAGCTGACCGACGCCCTTCAGGAGCTGGCCGCGGGCGGCACCGTGCACGGGGTGATCTTCGACGGACTGCGCTACGACACCGGCGACAAGGGCGACTACCTGCGCACGGTGGTCCGGCTGGCCTGTGAACGGCCGGACCTGGGGCCCGAGTTCACAGCCTGGCTCCGGGAGTTCGTGGCGGCCCTGCCGGAGGAGGAAGGGGCCGGACAGGAGGAGAGCCGCGCCGCCTGAACGGCCCGCACGAGGGACGGGGCGAGGATCCGGCGACCCTCACCCCACCCGAAGCCCGAAACCCGGCATCCGGCATCCAGCGCCCGAAGTCCCAAGCGGCGGCGCGCAAAGCCCGGCGTCCGACGCCCGAGGCCCCACGTCCGGCGCCCGAAAACCGGCGCTCGGGGCCCGAAGCCCCGAGTCCGGCGCGCGCAGCCCCGAGTCCGGGGCCCGCAGCCCAGCCCCAAGTTCGGGGCCCGGCGCTCAGCGTCCGGCGGGTCGCCTCAGTTGTTCGGGCGCAGGGTCCAGATGACGGTCATCTCGCCCGTCACCGCGCCGTCCTCGCGCGTGATGGCGACGGCGACCGGGAACTCGGGCCGCTTGCCCGCGTCGAGTTCGGCGACGACGTCGGCGATCGGGCGGCCCAGGGTCGCGGTGGCCGTGACCGGACCGAGGGCGACCTTCTTGTAGGCGATCTCGGCACTGACCGCGAGCGGCACGGCCCGGGAGAGCTGGTCGCCGAAGGCGGCGAGGACGATCGCCCCGCTCGCGGACTCGGCGAGGGTGAACATCGCCCCGGCGTGCGGGCCGCCGATGTGGTTGTGGAAGTCGCCCTGGTCCGGGAGCGCCAGCACGGCCCGCTCCGGAGTCGTCTCCAGGTACTCCAGGTTGAGGGTCCGCACCATCGGGACCGTGGCGGCGAGCATCTCGCCGATCGACATCTGGTCTGCGCTCATGACGGCCATGTTACTCACGGGTAGCCGGGCCTGACCAGAGCCGGGGCCCCGAAGAAGCCGTGCACCGGTCCGGCGAACCCGTACATCACCGCCGGGCCGGTGTTCCGGTACACCCCCGCCGAGGTCCGGTGACCGAACCGTGGCCTGGGCGGGACTAGGGTTACGAGCCATGTGGCCAGAACAGCAGCCGCCAGGGGGCGAGCAGAACCCGCAGCAGAACCCGTACCAGCAACCGGGTTACCAGCAGCCGAATCCGTACCAGCAGCCCGGCTACCAGCAGTATCCGCAGCCGGGCGGGTACGGGCAGCAGCCGCAGTGGGGTCCCCCGGGACCCGCCGGCACGCCGCAGGCACCGCAGGGCGGGGGCGGCGGCAACCGCACGAAGGTGGTCGCGATCGTGGCGGCCGCCGCCGTCGTGGTGGCGGCCGGCGTGACCGGTTTCCTGGTGCTCGGCGGCAAGAAGGACGACAAGGCGGACGGGCAGAAGAACCAGGGGACCAGTCAGTCGCCGACGCCTTCGGGCACCGCGTCCGCCTCGTCCTCCGCGTCGGCCGACGACAACCCGCGCGGTGACGACACCGGCGAGAAGCCGACGATCGCGGGCTGGAAGACCGTCGTGAACCCGAAGTGGGGCACGGCCTTCGACGTACCGGCCGACTGGGAGGTGCTCACCTCGGGCACGTCCGTCGGCTTCGAGGACAAGGCGGGCAAGCCGATCATCACGATGTCGGCGCCCGCCCAGTACAAGTCCCAGTGGTGCACGAGCGACGACGACAAGGACGGCAGAACCGAGGACACCGCCCTCGCGGCGGTCGGCACCAAGGGCGAGAGCGGCGCGAAGACCCCGGGCGACGCGGCCGTCCGTGAGGTGCCCTGGTGGGTGTACGGCGGCTACACGTATCCGGACAAGAAGAGCATCGGCTACGACAAGAAGGCCACCGCCTACACCACCGCCTCGGGCCTCAAGGGCGCCTACGCGTGGGCCCGTTCGACCAACACCCCGGACAAGGGCAAGTGCGCGAGCGACGGCAAGGCGATCACGTTCGGCTTCGAGAACTCGGCCGGGGACCTGGTGTCCTGGGACTTCTACGGCGCCAAGGGCGTGAACGGCGAGGTCCCGACCGCGACGATCATGAAGATACTCAGCACGGTCCGGCTGCACGGCACCCCGACCGGGAGCTGACCGGATCAGGGGCTTGACGGCCGGCACACGGTTTGGCAAGCCCGGTCCCGGCCGGGGATAGTCAGGCGGTGACCTCCACCTCCGACTCCCCCGGCAGCCCCGCCCGCCTGCGCAGACCCGCCTGGGCGGGCCGCAACTACAGTCTGCTGACCGCGGCGGCGATCGTGACGAGCCTGGGTGCCAACGGCTCGCTGATCGCCGCCGCGTTCGCGGTGCTGGACGCGGGCGGTGACGCCGGGGACGTCGGCCTGGTGGCCGCCGCCCGTACCCTCCCGCTGGTGCTGTTCCTGCTCGTCGGCGGCGCGGTGGCGGACCGTTTCCCCCGCCATCGGGTGATGGTCGCGGCCAACACCCTGAACTTCCTCTCCCAGGGCGCCTTCGCCGCTCTCGTGCTCGCCGGCCAGCCCCGGTTGTGGCAGATGATGCTGCTCACCGCGCTGGGCGGCACCGGCCAGGCGTTCTTCAGCCCGGCGGCGGAGGGCATGCTGCTGTCCTCGGTGAGCGGGGAGCAGGCGGGCCGGGCGTTCGCCGTGTTCCGGATGGCCATGCAGGGCGCGGCCCTGGGCGGTGCGGCGCTCGGCGGTGCGCTGGTGGCGGCGGTGGGTCCGGGCTGGGTGCTGGCGGTGGACGCGGCGGCGTTCGCGGTCGCCGGGACGCTGCGTTCGTTCCTCGACGTCAGCCATGTTCCGCCGCGCGCTCCGGGTGGCGGGATGCTGGCGGACCTGCGGGACGGCTGGCGGGAGTTCACGGGCCGCCCCTGGCTGTGGGGCATCGTCGTCCAGTTCTCGATCGCGAACGCCGTGCTGGGCGCCGCCGACGCGGTCTACGGGCCGCTCGTCGCCCGGAACAGCCTCGGCGGTCCTGGCCCCTGGGGCCTCGCCCTGGCCGCGTTCGGCGCGGGCACGGCGGCCGGTGCCCTCCTGATGACCCGCTGGAAACCCCGCCGGCTGCTGTTCGTCGGCACCCTGTGCGTCTTCCCGCTGGCCCTGCCCTCCGCGGCGCTGGCGGTACCGGTGCCGGTGGGCGTCCTCTACGCGGTGATGTTCGTGACCGGGGTCACGGTGGAGGTCTTCGGCGTCTCCTGGATGACCGCGCTGCACCAGGAGATACCCGAGGAGAAGCTCTCCCGCGTCTCGGCGTACGACTGGTTCGGCTCGGTCTCCCTGCTGCCGCTGGCGATGGCGCTCGCGGGCCCCGCGGAGCAGGCCTTCGGTCTCGGCCCCGCGCTGTGGGGCTGCGCCTGTGTGATCGTGGTCGTCACGGCCGCGGTGCTCCTCGTGCCGGACGTGCGCAACCTCACCCGGCGCACGGTCCCGGTGATCGAACGGCCGGCGTCCGCGTCACCCGATGCCGAACGCTCCGCCGGGGGGCTCGGGTGACGGCACCGCGTCCGCGTCCCCGACCGGCCGGGCGCCGCCGACGAACTCCCGCAGCGCGGAGCCGTGTTCGACCCGCGCCGGAAAGGCGTCGGCGGCCGTTCGACGGGCCAGCGCACCGGCGTCGATCGGCCGGTGCGAGGCGATGAGCACCGCGTTCCCGAACCGCCGGCCGCGCAGCACCGCCGGCTCGGCGATGACCGCCAGCTGATCGAACACGGCCCCGAACGTGGCGAGTTGCGAGCGCAGGAAGGCGAAGGGGGCGGAGTCCGCGAGGTTCGCCAGGTACATCCCGTCGCCGCGCAGCACCCGTTCGGCCTCCCTGGCGTAGCCCAGCGAGGTCAGGTGCGCGGGGATCCGAGAGCCGCCGAAGACATCGCCGATGATCACGTCGGCGGAGTCCCCGGGTGCCCCCTCCAGCCAGCTCCGGGCGTCGGCCGCGTGCAGCGCGATCCCGGCGCCGTCCGCCAGCGGCAGATGCTCGGTGACCAGGTCCAGCAGCCCCCGGTCGGCGTCCACGACGTCCTGCCGGGACCCGGCCCGGGTGGCCGCCACGTACCGCGGCAGGGTGAGCGCGCCACCGCCGAGATGCAGCACGTCGAGAGCGGCACCGGCCTCGGCCACGGCGTCCAGCACATACCCGAGCCGCCGCGTGTACTCGAACTCCAGGTACGTCGGTTCGTCGAGGTCGACGTACGACTGCGGCGCCCCGTCGACGGTCAGCAACCAGGCCCGCTCCCGATCGACGTCGGGCATCAGCCTGGCCGTGCCGTACTCGGTGGCACGGACGACGGGTATGGATTCGTTCACGCCCCCATTGTCGCCCCACGAACAACCCGCGGCGCACCGATACGAGGCCCACACGAACCCCCCAAAAGGAACGCGGGACCATGCCGGCACGCGGCCACTACAACACCCCGAAAGCAACGCGGAACCATGCCGGCACGCGGCCACTACAACACCCCGAAAGGGGCGCGGGACCATGCCGGCACGCGGCCGCTACAGCGCCCCGAAAGGGGCGCGGGGAACTGCGCGACAAGCCACGACGGCCCCGCAGTCCCCCACGCACCGCAACCCGCTACGAACCCTGGACGGCGGTCACGGTTCCCGCGCCCACGGTCCGGCCCCCTTCCCGGATCGCGAACCCCAGCCCCGCCTCCAGCGGCACGTCCCGGCCCAGCTCCACGGTCATCTCCACCGTGTCCCCGGGCCGGGCGACCGCCACCTCACCGAGGTCGACGTCCCCCACCACGTCCGCGGTCCGGATGTAGAACTGCGGCCGGTACCCCGTCGCGACCGGAGTCGTACGACCCCCCTCGCGCCCCGACAGCACGTACACCCGCGCCGAGAACCGCCGCGCCGGCACCACGCTCCCCGGCGCCGCGACCACGTGCCCGCGCCGGACCGCGTCCCGCGGCACCCCGCGCAGCAGCAGCGCCACGTTGTCCCCGGCCTGCGCCTCGTCCATCGGCTTCCCGAAGGTCTCCAGACCGGTGACGACCGTCTCGACGTCCGCGCCGAGCACCTCGACCCGGTCGCCGACCCGCACGGTCCCCCGCTCGACGGCACCGGTCACGACCGTGCCCCGGCCGGTGATGGTCAGCACGTTCTCCACCGGCAGCAGGAACGGCGCGTCCAGATACCGCTCCGGCATCGGCACATACGTGTCCACCGCGTCGAGCAGCGCCTCGATCGACGCCGTCCAACGCGGGTCCCCCTCCAGCGCCTTGAGCCCCGAGACCCGGACGACGGGCACCGAGTCGCCGCCGTAGCCGTGCGCGCTGAGCAGTTCGCGGACCTCCAGCTCGACGAGCTCGACCAGTTCCTCGTCGGCCGAGTCCGCCTTGTTCAGCGCCACCACCACGTGGTCGACGCCCACCTGCCGGGCGAGCAGCACGTGTTCGGCGGTCTGCGGCATGACCCCGTCGAGCGCGGAGACGACGAGGATCGCCCCGTCGAGCTGCGCGGCGCCGGTGACCATGTTCTTGACGTAGTCGGCATGACCCGGCATGTCCACGTGGGCGTAGTGCCGGGTGTCCGTCTCGTACTCGACGTGCGCGATGTTGATGGTGATGCCGCGGGCGGCCTCCTCGGGGGCCCGGTCGATGCGGTCGAACGGCACGAACGTGCCGGTGCCGCGCTCGGCGAGGACCTTGGTGATGGCGGCGGTCAGGGTGGTCTTGCCGTGGTCGACGTGACCCATCGTGCCGATGTTCAGATGCGGTTTGGTGCGGACGTACGCCGTCTTGGGCATGGCTGTGCCTCAAAGCCTCTTCGGTACGGAGAGACGCCTCGTCGGACGCGAGACGTGAGGACCCCGGGGAGCCGGCCGACCCTCCCCCTGCGGGGTCCGCCGGACGTTCCGGGGAGGGTCAGCTTCGGGCGCCGTCGGCAGCGGCCGGCGAGAGCGGGAAGGGAACGGCAGCCTTCGGCACATCCGCGACCGCGGATGCTGCGAGGAGGAAGGCGTACCGGAACATGACGCAGATCATTGCCGATGCGTCGCCCCACGTCGAACGGTTTTCCGCGCCGTGGTTCCGCCCGAAGGGCGGCGACCATACGGCGATCACACATCGGCTTCGGTTAGTGTCGCCGAATGCTCGATGCCAACCGCTCTGGCACCGCCACGGCCTCTCCCCGGGCCGCCGCCACGGAGTTCACCGTCGCCGCACCCGCCCCGGCAGGCTTCACCACGCGCTGCACGAGAGTGCTGCTGTCGCCGTGGTCACGGCTGTCCCTGCTGGGCGCCCTGCTCGCGGCGGCCGCGTCCTCGGTGCTGCTCTTCGAACCCCAGAGACTGCTGACGCAGGGCTGGCCGCCGCAGGTCGCGGGCGCCACCGCGGTGGTGGTCTTCGCCGCCGCGTACGGGCTGATCACGGTGGCGTTCGTACCGCGGCCGATCCTGAACCTCGCGGCCGGCGCGCTGTTCGGCTCGACACTGGGCATGGGCGCGGCGATGGCCGGCACGGTGCTCGGGGCGTGGATCTCCTTCGTGCTCGGCCGGATCCTCGGCCAGGAGGCGTTGCGGCCACTGCTGCGCGGGCGTTGGATGAAGGCGGCCGACAACCAGTTCAGCAGGCACGGCTTCCGCTCGATGCTGGCGGTGCGCCTGTTCCCCGGCGTCCCGTTCTGGGCCGCGAACTACGCGGCGGCCGTGTCCCGTATGCGCTGCGCCCCGTTCCTGCTGGCGACGGCCCTGGGCTCGATCCCGAACGTGGCCGCGTACGTGGTGGCGGGCGCCCGGGCCTCCACCCCCACGTCCCCGGTGTTCCTGATCTCGGTGGCGGCCATCGTCCTCCCGGCCCTGGCAGGAGCAGCAGTGGCCTGGAAGAAACGCCACCACCTGCGCACGAAATAAGCCTCGCCATCCAAGCGCCGCGCAGAGCGCCCCGTAGGGGCGCGGGGAACTGCGCGAACAGCCCCCACCGCCCCGCACCCGCCCCCCGACGCACCCAGGCACCCCACTAGGCGCACAGCCCCCGCCTCCTACCGAACCGCCTCCTACCGAACCGCCTCCAGAATCATCGCGTTGGCCAGCCCACCCGCCTCACACATCGTCTGAAGGCCGAAGCGGGCGCCGCGTTCCCGCATGGCGTGCACCAGCGTCGTGGTCAGCCGGGTCCCGCTCGCCCCCAGCGGATGCCCCAGCGCGATGGCCCCGCCGTGCACGTTCACCTTCTCCAGGTCGGCCCCGGTCTCCTGCCGCCAGGCCAGCACCACGCTGGCGAACGCCTCGTTCACCTCGAACAGGTCGATGTCCCCGAGCCGCAGCCCGGCCCTGCGCAGCACCTTCTCGGTCGCCGGGATGACGCCGGTCAGCATCAGCACGGGGTCGGAGCCGGTCACGGCGAACGCGTGCAACCGGGCCAGCGGCCGCAGCCCGAGCCGTTCCGCGGTCTCCCCCGCCATGATCAGCACGGCCGACGCCCCGTCGTTGATGGGACTCGCGTTGCCCGCGGTGACGTTCCACTCGATCCCCGGGAAGCGCTCGGCGAAGCCGGGGTCGTAGTAGGCGGGCTTGAGCCCGGCGAGGACCTCCGCGGTGGTGCCGGGCCGTACGGACTCGTCACGGCCCACCCCCTCCAGCGGGGCCACCTCGGCGTCGAACCGCCCCGCGGCCCAGGCCGCCGCCGCCTTCGCGTGCGAGGAGACCGCGAACTCGTCCATCTCCGCCCGCCCGATCGACCACTTCGCGGCGATGAGTTCGGCGCTGATGCCCTGCGGGACCAGCCCCTCCGGGTAGCGGGCGGCGACCCCGGGCCCGAAGGGGTCCTTGCCGGGCGGCACGTTGGACCACATCGGCACGCGGCTCATCGACTCCACACCGCAGGCCACCACGATGTCGTAGGCACCGGACATGACGCCCTGCGCGGCGAAGTGCACGGCCTGCTGGGAGGAGCCGCACTGCCGGTCGACGGTGGTCGCGGGGACGGTCTCCGGCAGGCCCGCCGAGAGCACGGCGTACCGGGTGGTGTTCATGGCCTGCTCGCCGACCTGGTCGACGGTGCCGCCGATCACGTCGTCGATGAGGGCGGGGTCGACCCCGGAGCGCTCGACGAGGGTGCGCAGGGTGTGCGCGAGGAGTTCCACGGGGTGGACGTGGGCCAGGGAGCCGTTCGGCTTGCCCTTGCCGACGGGGGTGCGTACGGCTTCGACGATGACTGCGTCGCGCATCTCGGGGACCTCGATTGCCAGTCTCGATTACCGGTGAGTAGGAAATCCGAACTCACCATAACGCGCAGAGTTGGAAAATCAAACCCTCACACGGAATGCCTCTACACTGGCGTGCATGGCCGCCCCCAAGGACCCCCGCCCCTGCTCGATCGCCGACACCCTGGCGCTCGTCGGCGAGAAGTACTCCCTGCTGGTCCTGCGCGAGGTGATGCTGGGCAACGGCCGTTTCGACCAGCTGGTGCGCAACATCGGCGCCCCGCGCGACATTTTGGCCACCCGGCTGCGCCGTCTCGTCGACGCCGGGATCCTCAGCAAACACGTCTACAGCGAGCGCCCGCAGCGCTTCGAGTATCGGGCCACCCCGGCCGGCCGGGAGCTGCACCCGGTGCTGATGACCCTGATGGACTGGGGCGACCGCCATCTGCACGCCGACGGCGACCGGCCCATGGTGCTGGAGCACAGCTGCGGCAAGGACCTGACCCCGGTCGTCACCTGCGCGGCCTGCGGCGACCCGGTGCGCCAGGAACACCTCACGGCGCACCCGCAGGCCCCGGGCTGGACGATCGCCGGACCGGCGGCCGGCTGAGCCTGCGCTACTGCCCCTGCCGGTACACGTCGAGCCGTCCGCACATCCCGAACCTGCCCTGCTCAAAGGGCTGTTCGGCCTGTACGACGGCATCGGCCAGGTGCGTGGCATCGCCCCGGGCCAGCCGGTCGAGCTGGTCCCCGGTGGCCGTGGCCGCGGCCCGTGCCCCGCGCCGCCAGCGCTCGCGCCACTCGGCGATCCGGGGCCGCACCAGCGCGGCGGCGGCCCGGTGGAAGGCGGCCAGCGGCTCCGGGCCGGTGGCCGCGCGCAGTCCGCGGTAGCCCTCCAGGGCCAGGTCACGGCGGGCGCGCGCGATCCGCTCCCGCTCGGCCTCGGGCGCGTCGGCCGGGACGGCGGTCACCGCCGCGTAGGTCTCCGGGTCGGTCAGGTACTCCGGCGGCAGCGTCAGCACCGCGTCCCCGGCCTCCGGGAGGCCGCTGTTCTGCATCAGGACGGTGATGCGCAGCTCGTCCTCGTTGACCAGGCGATGGATCGTGCCGGGCGTGAACCAGGCGACCGTGCCGGGCACGAGGGGCGTGACCCGGTACCCGGAGGTGGTGAGCGTCTGTACCGCGCCCCGGCCGCCGGTGACGACGTACGCCTCCGAACAGGCCAGGTGCAGATGGGGTGTCCCACCGCGCACACCGTCGGCGGCGGGCCAGTCGTACACGCACAGCCGGGAGACCGCGACGCCGCCCGGCAGCCCGGTGAACGCGGTCTCCCCGTCGCTCACCACGGATGCGCCGCCAGGTACTTGGCGATGTCCGCCCGCTCCCAGGCACCGTCCGCGACGACGACCCGGTAGCGGCGCCGCAGGGTGTCGCCGGGGGCGAGTTCGAGTTCGTCGTGGAAGGCCCAGGAGGGGGCGATGCCGGCGAACGGGTCGTTGCGTACGAACCAGTGCGCGGGGTGGGCGCCGTCCGCACCCGACTGGTCGTTCTCCGGGGCGTGTTCGAAGACCACGGTGGCGTGGCCGTCGACGCCGTCGTGCTCCCCGGAGAGGGCCAGCCAGGGGGACTGGGAGCCCATCAGGCCGGGGCCCTCGCCGTCCGGCCCGATGATCCGGCCGTCCCGGAAGGCGCGCGGGCCGCGCCAGAACAGGCCGGTGTACCCCGCCTGTTCGCGCCCCGCCGTGGTCGGGCTGCCGAACAGCAGGGGTTCCGGGCGCCGGTTGGTGATGTCGCTGCTCCAGGTGAGCGCCCAGGAACCGGAGCCGGGGTCGACGTCATGGACCTCGATCCGCCGCCGCTCGTCCGCCCACAGCGAGCCGTCGTACGGATGCCAGGTGAGCCGTTCGGCGATGACGAGCCGGCCGTCCCCGGACGACAGTTCGTCGAAGCCGACGTGCGCCATCGAGCCGACCCGCTCCGGAAGGGCGAGGTAACCCTGCCCGTGGACATAGGAGTTGCCGCCCCACAGGTTCGCGCCGGACAGGTGCGAGGAGGTCAGCGAGAGGCCCTTGTGCCAGCGGTGGTCGTTGGGCCGGTAGTCGGTGACGACGTCCCCGGCGAGGGTGCGCAGCGGGTGCAGATAGGGCCGCGGCGCCTCCCAGGCGGCCTCCGGCCGGTAGACGTACGCGAACAGCTGCACCCCGGTGACCGGCTCGGTCACGGTGACCCGGTCGCCGTGGGTGTGCGTGATCCGCAGCTCCCCGCTCACGCGGACACCTCCTCGCGCTCGACCGGCGCCCAGCCCGGTGCGCCCCCGTGCAGGGCCGTGTAATAAGGATCTCCAGGACCGATCTCGCCCGCACGTACGGTCGTGTCAGTGAACGCCGACTTGTACAGCGCGGTGATCAGCTCCAGGCTGGTGCGCCCGTCGGCGCCGCTGCTGCGCGGCCGCTCCCCGGCGCGCATGCTCGCGACCAGTTCGCGCAGCTGGGCCAGGTGCGAGCTGGGCACGTCGGGGCCGAAGTCCTGCCAGGCCGCCGCCTCGTCGGCGGGGACGTCCGGAGCCGGGGTGATCCGCCAGTTCGCGTTGCGGTGGCCGTACAGGTGGGTCAGCTCGACGGTGGCGCGTTCGCAGTCGATACGGATGCGACTCGTCTCGTCGGGGCTGAGCACGCTGTTCACCACGGTGGCCAGGGCGCCGTTCCCGAACCGGACCAGCGCGGTGGAGACGTCCTCGGTCTCCACGTCGTGCACCAGCCGCGCGGCCATCCCGCGCACCTCCTGCCACGGCCCCAGCAGGTCGAGCAGCAGGTCCATCTGGTGGATGCCGTGGCCCATCGCCGGGCCGCCGCCCTCGGTCGCCCAGCGGCCCCGCCAGGGCACGGCGTAGTAAGCGGTGTCCCGGTACCAGGTGGTCTGGCAGTGGGCCACCAGCGGGCGGCCCAGCGCCCCCTCGGCCAGCAGCCGGCGCACCTTGGCGGCGCCGGAGCCGAAGCGGTGCTGGAAGACGATCGAGGCGTACGGTCCGCCGTCGCTGCCCTCCTCCGCCTCGACCGCGTCGAAGTCCGCGAGGCTCGGCACGGGCGGCTTCTCGCACCACACCCAGGCCCCGGCCCGCAGCGCGGCCACCGTCTGCGCCTTGTGCAGGGTCGGCGGAGTGCCGATGGTCACCAGGTCGGGCCGCTGCTCGGCGAGCATCCGGTCCAGGTCGGTGTAGGCGTGCGGGATGCCGGCCTCCGCGCACATCGCCTCGACGGCGGTGGCATCGATGTCGACGGCGGCGACGACCTCGGTCTCGCCCTCCGCGGCCAGCCGCGCGAGCGCGGGCAGATGGGAGCCGCGCCCGATGGCACCGGCGCCGACGACGGCGGCCCGGATGCGCCGGCCGGTGAAGGGGGCTGGGGGGCGGGGCGAGCGGGGCATGGACGTGATCAGCACTCCTCGGGGTGTCTGCCGACGACGGGCGCGAAGCTCCGCCCGAATGCGCCGCACACGCACCCCGATGTGCGGGAGCAAGCGCTTTCTCCTGGGGAAACGTAAGCGGCGGTGCCATGACCGGTCAACACCCCCGCACCGCCGCCGTACCCCGGTCCGCCCGCCCAACCCCTGTGTCAGGGCTGTCGTCCGGGCCCGCTACGCTGCCGTTGCACACGCATGATCACGCGCGCCGCCGCGACCTCCAGCCGCCCCCTCACCCCTGGGACGCCGTACCTTCATGTCTTGGTTTGAATCGCTGATCCTCGGACTCGTCCAGGGGCTGACCGAGTTCCTGCCCGTCTCGTCCAGCGCGCATCTGCGGCTGACCGCGGCCTTCTCCGGCTGGGAGGACCCGGGCGCGGCCTTCACCGCCATCACCCAGATCGGCACCGAGACCGCGGTGCTGATCTACTTCCGCAAGGACATCGGGCGGATCCTCTCGGCCTGGTTCCGGTCGCTGTTCGACAAGGCGATGCGGCGCGACCACGACGCCCAGATGGGCTGGCTGGTGATCGTCGGCTCGATACCCATCGGGTTGCTGGGCGTGACGCTCAAGGACCAGATCGAGGGCCCGTTCCGCGATCTGCGCATCACCGCGACGATGCTGATCGTCGTGGGTGTCGTGATCGGCATCGCCGACCGGCTCGCGGCCCGCGACGAGACCGGCGGCAAGCACCGCGCGCCGAAGCAGCGCAAGACGCTGGAGAACCTCGGGATCAAGGACGGCCTGATCTTCGGTCTGTGCCAGGCGTGCGCCCTGATCCCGGGCGTCTCCCGCTCCGGCGCCACCATCAGCGGCGGCCTGTTCATGGGCTACCGGCGGGAGGCGGCGGCCCGCTACTCCTTCCTGCTCGCCATCCCGGCGGTGCTGGCCTCCGGCGCCTTCGAGGTCAAGGACTCGGTGAGCGAGGGCCATGTGGCCTGGGGCCCGACCCTGTTCGCGACGGTGATCGCGTTCGCGTCCGGATACGCGGTGATCGCCTGGTTCATGAAGTGGATCTCCAACAAGAGCTTCATGCCGTTCGTCTGGTACCGCGTCGCCCTCGGCGTCGTCATCATCGCGCTGGTCTCGGCGGACGTCCTCAGCCCGCACGCGGCGGAGTCGTCGAGCTGAGGCAGGCGCCTCAGCGAGCCGGCGCCTCGGGGGCGGCCGGGGTGCCCTGGTGGTAGTACAGCCGCCAGCCCGTCGCCGTCAGCCGCCACACGGAGCTGCGCCAGACGCGCCGCCCCTGGTTGTCGCCGAAGTACTTCAGCAGCACGACACCCGGGGCCAGCACCGTCCCCGACATCTCGCTGACCTTGACCGGCGAGTCAGGGGACACCGAGCCGCCGCTGGTCACGGTCAGGATGGAGGTCGCGTCCCAGCGCCGCCCGGACGCCCCGACCTCGGTGAACTCCGGGTCGAGCAGCTCCAGGACGAGGGCCGGCTCGGCCCGCACCGCCGGGTCGAGCAGTCGTAGCTCCCCGTCGATCGCCGCCCGCACCGCCCGCTCGTCCTCGTCCGTCATGCCCGGAGCCTACAAACTGCCGCTGTCCTGCCCCAACGAATTACCGTCGGGGTCAGGCCAGCTGGAGCAGCAGCGCGGTGAGCTCGGCCGGCATGGTGATCATGCAGTCGTGGCCGGTGGGGAGTTCCCACACCCGCCGGTCCGCCGGGACCGGACGGCGTACGATGCCCGGCGGTACGGCACCGACGCAGTGGACGTGGGTGCGGGGGACGCCGTGCAGCGCCGGGTTGTCCAGCCGTACCGGCTGCTGGAGGCAGCGCACCGGCATGTCGGACAGCATCGAACGCAACCAGGCCAGGTCCGCCGCCTCGGTGACCCCGAACAGCCCGTACGGCGGTGGCAGTTCGGGCAGCGGCGGGACACGCCAGCCGCTTTCGGAGGCCAGCGCGCGGTCGATCATGCCCTGGGTCGCGGGCTGCACGTCGGCCGCGGTCTCGCCGTCCTCCGGGTCCATCGCGTCGAGGTGGACCAGGTGCCCGATCCGCTCCGGGACCCGGTTGGCGACGGACGAGACGACCAGCCCCGCGTAGCTGTGCCCCACCAGGACGACCTCGGTCAGGTCCTCGTCCTTGATCAGCCGGACGACGTCGTCGACGTGGGTGTCGAGGCCGACCTCCGGGCCCAGCAGCCGCGCCTTGTCCCCGAAGCCGGTCAGGGAGGGGGCGTACACCCGGTGCCCGGCCGCCGTCAGCAACGGCACCACCCGCTCCCAGCACTCCCCGCTGTGCCAGGCACCGTGCACCAGCAGATACGTCGACATGTCGTCCTCCTCGGTTCGCTCCGCGCTGTCACCGAGCACGTTCGCGCCGGGGCGCCGGCCGCGGCAGAGCCCCGCCGGTCCTGGGGGTGACAGGGCCAGGCACGGGCAGGGCGGCCCGTACTACGGTGGCGGGATGACCGACGAACCGAACCTGCTGGGCGCGTACGTGCGGGCCCGCCGTGAGCTCGTCACGCCCGAGCAGGTCGGCATCCCGGTGCTCGGGGTACGGCGGGTGCCGGGGCTGCGCCGGGAGGAGGTCGCGATGCTGGCCGGGATCAGCGCCGACTACTACCTGCGCCTCGAACAGGGACGTGACCGCAACCCCTCCGCGCAGGTCCTGGAGTCCATCGCCCGGGTGCTCAGGCTCGACGAGGAGGCGACGGCGTATCTGCTGGGCCTCGGCTCGGCGGCGCCCCGCCGGCGTCGGCGCCGGGCCCGGAAGGAGACCGTTCCGCCCGGCGTCGTCCAGCTCGTCACCGCCCTGCCGCTGCCCGCGCTCGTCGAGGGCCGCCGCTTCGACGTGCTCGCCGTCAACTCCCTCGCCACCGCGCTGTCTCCGCGTTTCACGGTCGGCGCCAACCGGCTCCGGGACACCTTCCTCGACCCGGCCGAACAGGCCCTCCACCCGGACTGGGAGAACGCCGGGGCCGGCATGGTCGCCGGTTTCCGCCGGTCCGTCGGAACCGACACGGACGACCCCGGCGTGATCGACCTCGTCGGCGAACTCTCCCTCGCCAGCCCGCACTTCAGCAGGCTCTGGGCCCGCCACGACGTGGCCGGCTGCACGGGCGCGGCCAAGGACCTCGACCACCCCCGGGTCGGGCGGCTCCGGCTGCACCGGGAACGGCTGGACATCAGCGGCACGACGGGCCAGACGCTCGTCGTCTACCACCCGGAACCGGGCAGCGACAGCGCCGAGAAGCTCGCGCTCCTCGCCGCCGCGCTGCCCACGCCGTGAGGCCGGGAGCGCGGACGGCGCCGTGCGCCCCGCCGGGCGACTCATCTCGGCCAACTGCCGACAGCCGCCCGCCGCACCGCACTTCGGGACCGGCACACCGGCTCCGGCGAGGGCGAAGGCCGCGAACGGTGATCAGGGAGGGCCCTGTCTCGCGCCCACTCGTCCGGCAAATGCCAAGGCTTGCCCGTCTGTTGACCGTTTCGCCCGTGACCAACCCCATACGGTCCCTGTAGTGGCCCGGTAGCGCACGGTCAGTTCTTGCCCCTACGCTGTTCCGTATGTCCCCCGATTCCCGAACCCCTGGTTCCGCGCGCTCTGCTGCCGAGGTCAACGAGCACATCCGGGCGCTGTGGCTGCGTACGGGCGGAACGCTGTCGGCCCAGGAGCGGTCGGAGTACGAGCTGTTGGTGGTCGAGTGGGCCGAGGCGATCCGCGGGCGGATCATCGAGGCGGCCTGACCGCCGGGGCTCAGCGGCCGCCGGCCACCCGCAGGACGGCCCCGGTGGTGTAGGAGGCCTCCGGCGACAGCAGCCAGGCGATCGCGGCGGCGATCTCCTCCGGCCGGCCCACCCGTCCCAACGGGACGCCGGCACCGATCCGCAGGGCCCGGCCGGGGTCGCCCATCGCCGCGTGCATCTCGGTGTCGACGGCGCCGGGCGCGACCGCGTTGACCCGCACCCCGTCCGGGCCGAGTTCCTTGGCGAGGCCCACGGTCAGGGCGTCGACGGCCGCCTTCGTCGCCGCGTAGTGGACGAACTCACCCGGGCTGCCGAGGGTCGCGGCCCCCGAGGACACGTTCACGATGGCTCCGCCGCCCCGCCCGGCCAGCAGCCGCGCCGCGCGCCGCGAACACAGCAGCGTCCCCAGCAGGTTGACCTCGACGACCCTGCGCAGATCGGCGGTGTCGGTGTCCGCGAGCCGCCCCAACGGCCCGGTCACGGCAGCGTTGTTGACCAGGCCGGTGACGGCCCCCAGCTCCCGTTCCGCCGTGTCGAACAGCCGCTCCACGTCCGCTTCCACCGCCGTGTCCACCTGCACGACGGCGGCCCGCGCCCCGGCCTCCGCCACCCCGCGCGCGACCGCGGCGGCGGCGTCCGCGTCGCGGACGTAACCGATCACGACATCGTGCCCGTCCGCCGCGAGCCGCAGACAGGTCGCGGCCCCGATTCCCCGACTGCCACCGGTGACCACCGTGACGGGACGTGCCATACAAGCCTCCTGAGAACGACCGGACGGTGATCCTACGGTGATCCAAAACCGGGTTCGCTTCCCGGGCGCGCGAACTACGCTGCTGCCCGAGGCTTCGAGCCGGGGCAGGGGGCCCGGGTTCAAGGACACACGGGTGGGGAAACAGTGGATCGCCGATCACGTACCGTCAGCACGATTGCCATGCTCATGACCTCGTTGACGCTCGCGGCCTGCGGAGCCGGGGCGACCGGGACGTCCGGTGCCGACGCCGAGCCGCTGAGCAAGGCGGACCTGGAGCGGGCCACGGTCACGGGCACCGATCTCGACGGCTACGAGGTGCAGCGGGACCTGGCGTCCACCTCCGCGTCCCGCAAGACGGCGGAGCCCTCCGCGTGCGCGCCCGCCATGCAGGCGGTCGGGGGCAGCAGTGGTTTCGCGGCGACCGCGCGCACCGCCCGGATCATCTCCCCGAAGGAGCACGGACCCAGCGCGCACCTGACCCTCTCGTCGCACGGCTCCGGGGACGCCGAGCGGGTGATCGACGCGCTGCGGACGGCCGCCGAACAGTGCGAAACCTTCAAGGACGTCCTGGTGGACTTCGACTACGACGGGGTCGAGGTCCGGTCCGACCCCGGCTACGGCGACGAGTCCGTGTCCCTGCGCCTCACCCAGCTGGCGGGCGGCGCCGGCGAGGAGCCCGTACGGGTGCCCTACGCGGTGGTGGCGGTCCGTCAGGGAGCGACGGTCGCCATGTTCACCACCTTCAACCGTCCCGAGGGACAGGCGGCCGCGGAGCCGGCCGTCGTGCCGGAGGCGGTCATCAGGGCCCAGCTGGCCAAGCTGGGCAAGGTGACGGACTCCGAGTGACCGGTACGAACATCGCCGAAAATCCGCGTACCCCTTGGCTGTGCCGGTCGGGTGCCCAACACTGAGCCGATGACGCAGCGTGTGGAGCTCGCGACCGTGATGGACCGGCTTGCCCTCGACGAGTTGGTCACCGAGTACGCGGTGGCCGTCGACGACGGGGACTGGGCCGCGTACCGGGGACTGTTCACCACGGACGGGCGGGCCGACTACCGTTCCGCCGGCGGCATCGAGGGGGGCGCGGGACAGGTGGCCGGATGGCTCGCGGAGAACCTGGCCCTCTTCTCGATGCGGCAGCATCTGATCGTCAACCGCCGGATCCGCTTCGGCCTGCTGGAGCACGACACCGGCGACACCGCCCACGTCCAGGCCGACTACGTCAACCCGATGCGGTTCGCCGGCGCCGGCGCCGACGGCGACGGTGCCGGTGCCTCCACCGCCCCGGACTTCGTGTGCGGCGGCCGGTACTCGTTCGCGTCGCTGCGCACCGAGGAGGGCTGGCGGCTGCGGACAGTGGTCGTCGAGGAGCGCTGGCGCAGGCTGCCCGACCCGCGCGCGGCGGCCGTGCCCGGCTGAGCCCGCGCCCGTGCCCCCTGTCGGAGATCCCGGCGGGTCCCGCACACTGGAAGGACCCGCAGGCAGGAGGCGACGCATGAGGACCGTAGAACGCTGGCTCACCTCCCCGTGGCGGCGTTCCTGCGTCGGAGCGCTCGCGGGCGCCCTGCCCGTGCTGGCCTTCCCGGCGCCGGCACTGTGGTGGTTCGCCTATGTCGCGCTGGTCCCGTGGCTGCTGCTGGCCCGCTCGGCGCCGACCGCACGGCGGGCGGCGTACGACGGCTGGTGCGGCGGCTTCGGGTTCATGGTGGCCGTGCACCACTGGCTGCTGCCGAGTCTGCACGTCTTCATCTTCCTGATAGCCGGCCTGCTGAGCGTTTTCTGGGCGCCCTGGGGCTGGCTGACGCGCCGGCTGCTGGGCGGGGTGCCGTCACCGGGGCGGGCCGCGGCCGCGGTGCTGGTCCTGCCGTCGGGCTGGCTGATGGTGGAGCTGGTGCGCTCCTGGCAGGGGCTGGGCGGGCCGTGGGGCATGCTCGGGGCGACCCAGTGGCAGGTGACACCGGCGCTGCGGCTGGCCTCCGTGGGCGGGGTGTGGCTGCTGAGCTTCCTGGTGGTGGCCGTGAACGTGGCCGTCGCGGTGCTCGTCTCGGTCCGCGAGGCCCGGATGCCCGCGGTCGCCTCGCTGGTGGCCACGGCCGCCGCGACCTCCGCCGCCTGGGTGTGGTCACCACGCCCGGACGTCGACGGGCACGTCCGGATCGCCGTCGTCCAACCGGGCGTCGTCGACGGCTCCGACAGCGGCGACCGGCGCTTCGACCGCGAGGAGCAGCTGACCCGGCAGCTGGCGGGGCGGCACCCCGACCTGATCGTGTGGGGCGAGAGCAGCGTCGGTTTCGACCTCGGCGACCGGCCCGACCTGGCACGCCGGATCGCCGCCCTGTCCCGGGGGACCGGCGCGGACATCCTGGTGAACGTGGACGCCCGGCGCTCCGACCGGCCCGGCATCTACAAGAGCTCCCTCCTGGTGGGCGCCGACGGCCCGACGGGCGAGCGGTACGACAAGATGCGGCTGGTCCCCTTCGGCGAGTACATACCGGCCCGTTCGCTGCTCGGCTGGGCCACGTCGGTGGGCAAGGCCGCCGGCGAGGACCGGCGGCGCGGCACCGAGCAGGTGGTGATGAACGTCGGCCACGGACTGCGGGTCGGCCCGATGGTCTGCTTCGAGACGGCGTTCCCCGACATGAGCCGGCATCTCGCACGGGACGGCGCCGAGGTGCTGATCGGCCAGTCCTCGACCTCCTCGTTCCAGCACAGCTGGGCGCCCGAGCAGCACGCCTCGCTGGGTGCCCTGCGCGCCGCCGAGACCGGCCGCACGATGATCCACGCCACGCTGACCGGCGTGTCCGCCGTGTACGGGCCGGACGGCGCGCGGCTGGGCCCCTGGCTGGGCACGGACGCGAGCGAGGCCCGGGTCTACGAGGTGCCGGTCGCCCATGGCGTCACGCCGTTCGTGCGGTTCGGCGACTGGGCCGTGGACGGCGCGCTGCTGGTGCTGGCCGGGTTCTGCCTGGGCGAGGGGGCGCGGACGGTCAGGCTGCGCCGGGGCGCCGCCG
This sequence comes from Streptomyces arenae, assembly GCF_022343545.1. Lineage (NCBI taxonomy): Bacteria > Bacillati > Actinomycetota > Actinomycetes > Kitasatosporales > Streptomycetaceae > Streptomyces > Streptomyces arenae. Next base: position 66,749 of record NZ_JAKQYH010000074.1, on the reverse strand, counting down.
AACCTCTCGTACCACCTGCTCGCAGAGTTCGTGAGTCGCCAGTGCGTCCCGGGCGCTGAGCACCTTCCCGGCGCGGACGGCGTCGAGGAAGGCGAACACGGCCTGCTCGATGCCGCGCTGCCGGGCGACCGGCACCCAGTCGCCGCGCCGCCGGACCGTCGGCTGTCCCTTGTGGTCGATCACCTCGGCGAGGTTGACGACCTGGCGCTTGGTGTCCTGCCCCGAGACCTCCAGGACCTCCTCCGCCGATCCGCTGAGCCGGTTCATCACCCCGAGCGCGGTGAAGCCGTCCCCGGCGAGCTGGAGGACGACGTGGTGCAGCAGTCCCTCGACGACCCGCGCGCGGACGGTGACGTCGTCGACGGGTCCGGGGGCGAGGAAGCGCAGGGTGTCCACGACGTGGATGAAGTCGTCGAGGATCATCGTGCGGGGTTCCTCGGGCAGCCCGATGCGGTTCTTCTGCATCAGGATCAGCTCGCGCGGGTGGTCGGAGCACTGGACGTAGCCCGGCGCGTACCGCCGGTTGAAGCCGACGAACAGCGACACGTCCCGTTCCTCGGCGAGCGTCACGAGCCGTTCGGAGTCGGCGAGCCGGTACGCCAGCGGCTTGTCGACGTATGTCGGTACGCCCGCTTCCAGGAGCCGGGTGACGATCTCGGGGTGGGCGCCCGTCGGCGCGTGCACGAAGGCGGCGTCGAGATCCTGGGCGAGGAGGTCGTCGAGGGTCGTGTGCCGGTGGCCGGCGGGCAGGCGGAGGGTGTCGGCGACCCGGTCGAGGGTCGCGGGGGTGCGGGTCTGGAGGTGGAGTTCGAGCCCCGGCCGCGTGCCCAGCACCGGCAGATACGCCTTCTGCGCGATGTCGCCCAGTCCGATGCAGCCGACCTTCACTGACGCTCCCCTGGCGGTTGCCTACGCATGTCCGCACCCGTGTCCGTCCGGATGCCTGTGCGGAAGCATACGGGCCGATAATCCGTGGTGGGACAGGGCGGTGCTCGGCGAGGATGCCGGGTATGACGACCGAACGCCGTTTGCCCGAGACCGACGCCGACGAACGCACCATGCTGGAGGACTGGCTGGAGTTCCACCGGGGCACCCTCGCGGTGAAGTGCGAGGGGCTGACCGACGCCCAGCTCAGGACCGCCTCCGTGGAGCCGTCCCCGCTGTCCCTGCTGGGGCTGGTGCGGCACATGGCCGATGTGGAGCGGTCCTGGTACAGCCGGGTGCTCGCCGGGGCGGAGGCACCGCCGCTGTACTGGAGCGACGAGGACCCGGACGGCGAGTTCCACGTCACCGAGGCGGACACCTGGCAGGAGACGTACGCGATCTGGCAGGCCGAGATCGAGGCCGCGCGTGCCATCGCGGCCGACTTCGGCCTGGACGACCTCTCCAAGGGCGTGCACCGCCGCACCGGGAAGCGGATCAGCCTGCGCTGGATCCACACCCACATGATCGAGGAGTACGCCCGGCACAACGGTCACGCCGACCTGATCCGGGAGCGGATCGACGGCGCGACCGGCGACTGACGTCAGCCTCGCGGTCACCCGTCCCCCGTACGGGGCACGAGATCACCCGTGCGGGGCACCGAACTCCCGTCGGCGGTGTCAACGCCCGCGCCGAGCCAGCAGAGTTGCGCGGGTGCATCGAACGACGACGACCGCAGCGCTCCTGGTCACCGTGACCGTCTCGGCGCTGTCCGGCTGTGTGACGGTCCAGCGTCCGGCGGCGCCCGGCCCGCCGCCGGGTACGGCGCCCTCGCAGCCGTCGGCGCCCCGCCCGGACGGCAGCGCCGACCCCAAGGTGGTGCAGGCACCGGCCAAGGAGGCGCTGGAGATGGTCGGTCCGGCCCGGCCCCCCGACCGCCGCACGTCCGGCGCCCCGCACACCCCGCCCGCGCCACCCACGCACCTGCCACCGCCCCCGCGCACCGCCGGCTCCGCGCATCCGCAACCCCGTGCCCATCCGCTCCCGCACCGGACGCGGAGTTCAGGGGCCGACGTGCCCGACGCCCCACCCGTGCCGAAGGCCCCGGACGTATGCGCCCTCGGCAAGCAGTACGGCGGCTGGCGCGCGGACAGCCCGCAGGCGCGGATCTGCGAGCAGACGTACGGCCACTGAGGCGGCGGGCTTCCGGCCGGGCCGTCAGCTGGGCCGTTGTCTCGGTGGTCCCCAGCGTTCGCCGTCCGGGCCGTCGTCCCCCTCTTCGCCGAGTCGCAGGGCCAGCCGGCTGATCGCGGCCCGGACCCCGTTGCCGTAACCGTCGTCACCGAGGGCGGTGGCGGCGCCGCGGGCCCGGCGCAGATGGGTGCGGGCGGCTTCGGTACGGCCGAGCTTGACGTAGTCGGCGGCGAGGTTGAGGTGCAGGGACGGGTAGAAACCGCGGACCCCCGCGGGCCGGCCCCCGTCCCCGGCGCCGTCCCCCTCCTGCGCCGCCCCCGTGGGCCCCGCCGCCTCTGACTCGCCCGGCCCCCTGACCTGCCTGTCCTCGCTCGCGTCCCTCGCCTCGTCCGCCGCGGACAACGCCCGCAGGTCCCAGGCGAGTTCGTCGGCCGGATCGTCCTGGGTGTCAGCCAGGTAGTGGGCCAGGGTGCAGCGGTGCAGCGGGTCGCCGTGTTCGCCGACCTCCGCCCACAGGTCGAGCAGGCGCCCGCGGGCCTCCTCACGGTCACCGGCGTGGTGCAGCATCACGACCTGCCCGATCCGCGTGAGCACGGCGTCCGGTGCCGTCTGCTCCTGTCGGTCCGTCACCGCGGCCTCCGCACGTCTCGATCGTCTGCGTCGACGCTAACCGCCCCTGGCGGCTTCCCCCGGCTCATCGGCACGCGGCCCGCCGTGTCCCCCACCGGCGCCGTCAGCCCAGGTTCGGGATGTGCCAGTCGATCGCCTCGTGGCCCTGGGCCGCGACCGCCTCGTTGATCTGGGTGAACGGGCGGGAGCCGAAGAACTTCTTCGCGGACAGCGGGGACGGGTGCGCGCCCTGGATCACGACGTGGCGGCTCTCGTCGATCAGCCGGAGCTTCTTCTGGGCGTAGCCGCCCCAGAGGACGAAGACCGCCGGGTCGGGCCGGTCGGCGACCGCGCGGATCACCGCGTCCGTGAACTTCTCCCAGCCCTTGTTCTTGTGCGAGTTGGCCTCACCGGCACGGACCGTGAGCACCGCGTTGAGCAGCAGGACGCCCTGCCGGGCCCACGGCATCAGGTAGCCGTTGTCCGGTGTCGCCTCCCAGCCCAGCTCCTCCTTCATCTCCTTGTAGATGTTCCGCAGCGACGGCGGGGTGCGCACGCCGGGGCGGACGGAGAAGCACAGGCCGTGGCCCTGGCCCTCGCCGTGGTAGGGGTCCTGGCCGAGGATCAGCACCTTGACCTGGTCGTACGGCGTCGCGTCCAGCGCGGCGAAGACCTCCTCGCGCGGCGGGTAGACGGGGCCCTTCGCCCGCTCCTCCTCGACGAACTCGGTCAGCTCCTTGAAGTAGGGCTGCTGCAGCTCGTCACCCAGAACCCCGTGCCAGGACTGGGGCAGCATGGCGATGTCGGTCACGTCGACGTCCTCACGAATTGCGGTCACTTGCGGTTCCTGCCGATGCCCAAGAACCTACAGGCGACCACTGACAACCGGTGCCGCCCGGGGAATTCACCAGCTGGTCTTGCGGTGCAGCTCCCACATCATCATGATCGTCGACGGGTCGAGCGCGCGTTCGCCACCGGAGATGTCGTCGCTCGCCGCCACGTACTGCCGGCCCTGCCACAGCGGGATCAGCCGGGCGTCGTTGACGAGGATCTGCTGGGCCTCCTCGAAGTCCTTGACCCCCTCCGCCCGGTCGCTCTCCCCGCGCGTCCGGGGCAGCAGCCTGCCGGTGATCACCGGGGACGGGTAAGGCGTGCCGAGGGCGTTCTGCTGTCCGACGAATGGGGCGATGAAGTTGTCGGCGTCCGGGAAGTCCGGGAACCAGCCGCGCCCGAACACCGGGTACTCGCCCTTCTGGTAGCCGACGACATAGGTCTTCCACGGACGGCTCCTGAGCGTGATGGTGAACAGTCCGGAGTCGTCCAGCTGCTGCTTGAGCTCCTGGAACATGCTGGCGGTCTCGGAGCCGTAGCGGTCGGTGGTGTACCAGAGGGTGAGCGGGACCTTCTGGGTGATCCCGGCGTCGGCGAGGATCTTGCGCGCCTTGGAGGTGCTGGGGTCGCCGAAGTCGTCGAAGAAGCCGGTGGTGTGGCCGGTCAGCCCGGCGGGGACCATGGAGTACAGCGGGTCGACGGTGTCCTTGTAGACGGTGTGCGCGATCGCGGCGCGGTCCACGACCTGGGCGACGGCCTTGCGCACGGCCGGTATCTTCGCCCACGGGTCCTTGGGGTTGAAGACCAGGTAGCTGATGTCCATGCCGGTGCCGTCGACCAGTTGCAGGTCGGTGGAGCGGTGCGCCTGGAGGGCGACGATGTCGGAGGCGGCGAGACCGCGGTAGGTGACGTCGATGTCCCCGGCCCGCAGGGCCTTGACCATGGTGGCCGAGTCCTGGAAGTAGCGGATGGTCACGGCGTCGTTCTGGCGGTCGGCGAAGCCCTGGTAGTTGTCGTTGCGGACCAGCTCGGCCCGCTTGCCCTCCTCGTACGACTCGAGGGCGTACGGCCCGGAGCCGTGCACCGTCTTCTCCTTGCGCAGGGAGTGCGCGGGGTAGTCGTCGGGGTCGACGATGGACATGGCGGGGGTGGCGAGCACGAACGGGAAGGTGGCGTCGGGCTTGTTGAGGTGGAAGACCACCTCGCGGTCGCCGACCGTCTGCACCCGGTCGAGGCTGCCGAGCAGTCCGGCCGGACCGCTGGGCGCGTTGATGGTCCGGATCCGGTCGATGGAGTACTTGACGGCGTCGGCGTCGAGGGTGTCGCCGTCCGCGAACTTCATGCCCGAGCGCAGCTCACAGCGGTAGGTACGGCTGCCGGAGTCCGTGAAGCCGCAGCTCCGGGCGGCGTCGGGCTGCGGGGTGGTGGCGCCGTCGGGGTAGGCGAGCAGCGTCTGGTAGACGTTCCTGAAGAGCTCCCAGGAACCGTCCCACGATCCGGCCGGGTCGAGCGTGCTGGGAGCGCTGGTCGTACCGACGACGATCGGCCCGCCGCCGCCCGCGCCGCTGCTGGAGAAGACACCGCACCCGGCGACCAGGGACAGGGACGCGGCCGCGGCGACTCTTCGCAGCCCTCGGTTCCGGTTGAACACGCGCTCGCTCCTCGATCCGCCGTACCAGGGGTCGGCGGCAGACCATACCGCAGCGTTGCGCGCCCTGAACCACCCCGGAAACACGGGCGTTGATCGAGTGTGCTATGACGACGTTGTCATTCCGACGTACGGATCCCGTACGGCTGTCCGGGCGTCACATCGGTCGTTCCCGTGACGAAATGTCTGTGACGAAGACGACGCCCGGCGGTCCGGGCGGACCGGAGGGTCCGCCCGGACCGCCGGGCTGAGAAGGCGTCAGGTGTCAGGCCATGCCGGCGTTGAGGAAGATGCCGCCGTCGACGACGAGCGTCTGGCCGGTGATCCAGTCCGACTGCTCCGAGGTGAGGAACGCGGCGGCGCCGCCGATGTCGGAGGGCACGCCGAGCCGCTTGAGCGGGTAGCCCGCGGCGGCCTCGGCCTCCCGGCCCTCGTACAGGGCCTGCGCGAACTTGGTCTTGACGACCGCGGGGGCGATCGCGTTGACCCTGACGCCCGGCGCGAACTCGTGCGCCAGCTGCTGGGTCAGGTTGATCATCGCGGCCTTGCTGATGCCGTACGCCCCGATGAACGGCGAGGCCGAGAGCCCGGCGACGGACGCGATGTTGACGATGGCACCGCCGTTGTCCTTCTGCCAGGCGTGCCAGGTCTTCTGGGCGAAGCCGAGGGCCGAGACCACGTTGGTCTCGAACACCTTGCGGGCGACGTCCAGGTCGACGTCGGCGATCGGGCCGAACACCGGGTTGGTACCGGCGTTGTTGACCAGGTGGTCGACGCGGCCGAAGGCCTCCATGGTGCGGTCGACGACCTCGCTCTGGTGGGCCAGGTCGTGTGCCTTGCCGGCGATGCCGATGACCCGCTCGGAGCCGAGGGTCTCGACGGCCTCCTTGAGGGCGTCCTCGTTGCGGCCGGTGATGGCGACGCGGTCGCCGCGGGCGAGCAGCGCCTCGGCGACGCCGTAGCCGATGCCACGGCTCGCGCCGGTGACGATCGCCACCTTGCCGGAGAGTTCAGGCAGTTCAGTCATGTCAGTGTTCCCCAGGTTCCCCGGTGTGCTTCTAGTCGAGCGGTCCGCCGGCCACGTACAGCACCTGGCCGGAGACGAAGCCGGCCGCCTCGTTCGTGAAGAAGGCGATGGCGTTGGCGATGTCCTCGGGCTCGCCGACGCGCTGCACCGGGATCTGGGTGGCGGCGGCCGCCTTGAACTCCTCGAAGCCCATCTTCACGCGGTCGGCGGTGGCCTTGGTCATCTCGGTGGCGATGAACCCGGGGGCGACGGCGTTCGCGGTGATGCCGAACTTGCCGAGCTCGATGGCGAGGGTCTTGGTGAAGCCCTGGAGACCGGCCTTGGCGGCGGAGTAGTTGGCCTGGCCGCGGTTGCCGAGCGCCGAGGAGGAGGACAGGTTGACGATCCGGCCCCAGCCGGCCTCGACCATGTGCTGCTGGACGGCCTTGGCCATCAGGAAGGAGCCGCGCAGGTGCACGTTCAGGACGGTGTCCCAGTCGGACGCGGACATCTTGAACAGCAGGTTGTCGCGGAGCACACCGGCGTTGTTGACCAGGATGGTCGGGGCGCCGAGCTCCTCGGCGACCCGGGCGATCGCCGCGGCGACCTGGGCCTCGTCGGAGACGTCGGCGCCGACCGCGATCGCCCTGCCGCCAGCGGCGGTGATCTTCTCGACGGTGTCCTTGCAGGCGGCCTCGTCGAGGTCGATCACGGCGACCGCGCGACCTTCGGCGGCCAGTCGTACGGCGGTGGCGGCGCCGATCCCGCGTGCGGCACCGGTGACGACGGCCACCCGCTGCTCAGTGCTGGACATTGCTGTTTCTCCTCGCCCTTGAGAGAACCTGGTCGCGGAGCCCGCTGGTGGCGCCCCGCCGCGGTGAGCGACCGCTTAGTACCTTCGACAGACGTGACGCTAGAAGCCCTGGCACGCGGTGTCAACGTCACACCGCGCGGTGTGATCCATTACCTCACCAGGAGGTCCAGCAACCGGTCCGGCTCGGCGGCGGCGTCCAGGGTCAGCCCGGTGTGCACCGGGCCGGGCTGGACGATCGTCGAACGGGGTGCGACGAGCCAGCGGAACCGGCGCCCGGGGTCGTCGCCGGCCGCGTGTCCCGCCGCGTCGCCGCCCGCGCAGACACCCTCCACCGCCCCGAGCGCGGCCCGCACCCCGGCCACGTCCGCGGCCGGGTCGAGGGCCAGCAGCCGGGCCTCGTCGAGGTGGGTACGGGCACCGACGTAGGCCTTGGCCCGGCAGTACACGATCACCCCGGCGTTGATGCACTCGCCGCGCTCCACGCGGGGGACGACCCGCAGCAGCGCGTACTCGAAGACATCCCGGCCACCGCCCTGGCCGGCCCGGGTGATGTGACGCTCGGCCACGTGTCCGGCCATGTGGATGTGGGTCTCGCTCACTTGGCCCCCTCGATGCCAGTGATGCGCTCGTGGATGCCGGCGGCCCGGGCGAGCAGCGGCCGGGCGTAGGTGCGCCGCAGGTCGTCGGGCGTCTCGAAGCCGGGTTCGGCGGTCAGCCAGACGTCCGGGACCTCGGCGGTGACCTCGGCGAGCAGTTCCTCGGTGACGAGCGGCGCCAAGTCCGCCGCGGCGGCGCGGACATCGGGGGCGAAGCCGCCGAGGGCGTGGTCCGAGGCGTCGTACGGGCGGGCCGCGGAGGTCTCGGCCGACGGCCAGTTGTGCTGCCAGATCATGGTGGCGCCGTGGTCGATGAGCCACAGATCGCCGTGGTGCACCAGGAGGTTGGGGTTGCGCCAGGAGCGGTCGACGTTGTTGACCAGCGCGTCGAACCAGACGATCCGGCCGGCCTCCTCGGGGCTCACCGCGAAGGCGAGCGGGTCGAAACCGAGGGCACCGGAGAGGAAGTCCATGCCGAGGTTGCTGCCGCCGCTGCCCCGCAGCAGGTCCTGCACCTGCTGCTCGGGTTCGCCGAGCCCCAGCACGGGGTCGAGTTCGACGGTGACGAGCCGGGGCATCCGGAACCCGAGCCGGCGGGCGAGTTCCCCGCAGACGACCTCGGCGACCAGCGTCTTGCGCCCCTGCCCGGCACCGGTGAACTTCATGACGTACGTCCCGAAGTCGTCGGCCTCGACGAGTCCTGGCAGCGAACCGCCCTCGCGCAGGGGTGTGATGTAGCGGGTCGCGGTGACCGCTTTCAGCATTTTCCCAGGCCACCCGTCTCTTCAGGCGTGCAATCCGTGGCCGGCCCGCGAAGGGCGCGCCTCCGGCTCGAAGTGAGCATAGTAACCGAGGGTGATCATGCCGGGGAACGCCCGAGTGCGGGAGCGAGGCCTTTCGGTCCCTCAGAACCCGGTGAGGGTGGTCTTGCCGATCGCGGATCCGCTCTCCTGGAGCCGGTGGGCCTCGCGGAGGTTGGCCGCGTCGATCCGGCCGAGGTCCCGGGTGGCCGTGGTGGCGAGGACACCGGCGTCGACGAGGCGGGCGACCTGCGTGAGGATGTGGTGCTGCATGGCCTGGTCGGCGGTGCGGAACATCGACCGCGTGTACATGAACTCCCAGTGGAAGGAGATGCTCTTGGCCTTGAGCACCCCGATGGGCAGGGCCTCGAAGTCGTCGATGGCGACGATGTGGCCGAACGGGTTGAGGGCCTCGGCGTACGCGCCCAGGTTCCGGTCGGTGCCCGTGGTGCTGAAGACGAAGTCGACGCCGTTCGGCGCCACCGCCGCCAACTGCGGGCCCAGCGGGCTGCGGTGGTCGACCACGTGGTGCACTCCCATCCGGCGCGCGTACGCGGTGGTCTCGGGCCGCGACGCGGTACCGATGACGGTGAGGCTGGTCAGGTTGCGGGCCAGCTGCGAGGCGATGGCGCCGACCCCGCCCGCGGCCGCGGTGATCAGCAGGGCGCCGGTCTGCTCCAGCGCCCCCGTGCGCAGGCCGAGCCGCTCGAACAGCCCCTCCCAGGCGGTGAGGGCGGTCAGCGGCAGCGCGGCGGCCTCGGTGAAGGAGAGCGTGGCCGGCTTGCGGCCGACGATCCGCTCGTCGACCGCGTGGAAGCGGGAGTTGGCGCCGGGGCGGTCGAGCGCACCGGCGTAGTACACCTCGTCGCCCACCTGGAACAGCTCCACCTCGTCGCCGACGGCGACGACGGTTCCGGCGGCGTCCCAGCCGAGCACCTTCGCCTCGCCGCCCGGGTCGACGTTCTGCCGGATCTTGTAGTCCACCGGGTTGAGCGCGATCGCCTCGACGCGGACCAGCAGGTCGCGGGGGCCCGGCTCGGGGGTGGGCAGCGTGACGTCCTCCAGGCTGTCGGCGTGGTCGACGGGCAGCGACTTGCGGTAGGCGACTGCCGGCATCGTCCCGGGGATGTCGTGCGTGGCGGTCATGGCGGTACGGCCTTTCGACGGAGGTGGATGATCAGGGCGCGCGACGGCGGTCGGCGGTGCGGGCGCGCGTCGGACCAAGGGTCCCGGCACCCGGACCTAATCACCGGGCCGACGCGCCCTGGTGGCTCGCCCGAACGGCTTCGGCCACGTCAGGGACAGTACGCAACGGGTAGTGGTTACCCGCAAGGGAGATTGGTTCCCGATGGGTACTATTGGGCCATGCCGACGACTGCCGACACCTGCGACGACCCGAAGAGCGTCTATCTGGCGGCCTGCCCGTGCCGGGACATGCTCGACCTGCTCGCCAACAAGTGGAGCGCGCTCGCCCTGGGCGCCCTGGAGGACGGGCCGGAGCGCTTCGGCGCGCTGCGTGCGCGTCTCCAGGGCGTCAGCCCCAAGGTTCTCACTCAGACGCTGCGCCGCCTGGAGGACCACGGTCTGGTCCACCGCGAGATCTACCCGGAGGTCCCGCCGCGCGTCGAGTACAGCCTGACGCCCCTCGGTGAGGACGCCTGCCGCCCCCTGGCCCACCTGCGCACCTGGGTGGAGCAGAACATCGACCGGTTCCCCGCGGCTGACTGACCACCCCTCAGAGGGTGAGCAGTTCCTCGTGGAAGCCGCCGAAGCCCCGTTCCCGGTCGACGAGATGGATCTCCAGGATCCAGTGGCAGGTGCGGCCCGCCTTGTCGGTGCGGCGCAGCGGGGTGTCGTTGGCGGGGGCGATGTACGACTCGACGTCCGCGCCGTCGATCTTCTCGTGCGGGAACTCCCCGACCAGGTGTCCGGCGTGCCAGCCGCCCAGCTCCCAGCCCGCCTCGGTGGCGAGCCGGGCGACCTCGGCGTACAGCGCGGCACCGGTGATGCCGGGGTCGGCCTCGAAGGAACGCCGGCCGGCGGCGAACACCTCGGGCAGGTCGGCGCGCAGCCGCTGCTTGACCGGGTCGTCACCGAGGACGAAGGTGCGGCCGAAGTCGGCCTCGTACTCCTCGAAGATCGGCCCGAAGTCGGCGAAGACGATGTCGTCCGCGCCGATCACCCGGTCCGGCGGGTTCTCCTTGTACGGCAGCAGGGTGTTCGGGCCCGAGCGCACGATCCGCTTGTGCCAGTGCCGGGTCGTGCCGAACATCTCGTTCGCCAGGTCACGGACCCGGTCGCTGACCGCCCGCTCCTGCTCTCCGGCCGCGACGAGTCCGCGCGCCTCGATCTCCGCGAACAGCCGTGCGGCCTTGGCCTGGGCGTCGAGCAGGCGCGCCGCGCGCGTGGGTTCATCGTCAGCCATGGAAGCCATGGACCGAACCTAACGGAAGCCGTGCCGGGGCTCACGAAGAGCTGCCGGTGAACCGGCTAACTTGAGGAGTCACGAAAGCGACAAAGGCAAAGAAATACCAGGAAATCCCCCTTCTCCGTGTCTGTGAGGCTGTCCGTCATGAGCCTGAGCATCCGCAACCAGCTCCCCGGCACCGTCCTGGCCGTCACCCCGGGCGAGGTGATGGCGACCGTCAAGGTGCGCCTCGACGGCGGCCAGGACCTCACCGCCGCGATCACCCGGGAGGCGGTCGAGGACCTGGGGATCGCCGAGGGCTCGGCGGTACACGCCTTGGTGAAGTCCACCGAGGTCGCGCTCGCCACCGGTCCCGTGGTGGGCGTGTCCATCCGCAACCAGCTGCCGGGCACGGTCCGCGAGGTCGCCTCGGGCGGGGCGATGGCCACGGTCCGGGTCGGTGTCGACGGCGGCCAGGACGTCACCGCGGCGATCACCAGGGAAGCGGTCGCCGATCTCGGCCTGACGGCCGGCGTCCCGGTGGTGGCGCTGATCAAGTCGACCGAGGTGTCCCTGGCGACGGCATGACCGTGGACCGGGAGGTGTGAGCCCGTCCCCCGGGAAGGCAGACGGTCAGGCGACGGGCCGGAACCGGTCCGCTAGCGGACCGGCGCATCGCACGAGTGCGTCGAGCGGAGTTCACGAACATGTTCGTCACGACCTTGTTCGCGACGAACATGTTCGTTACAGTCGTGCCTGTCCTCGGAAACCCCCAGCCACCCCGGGAAGCAGGCACACCCATGAGCTCCACCCACTACCCGATCGTGATCATCGGCGGCGGCCTCGGCGGGCTGACACTGGCCCGCGTCCTGCACGTGGCCGGCGTCGGAAGCGTCGTCCTCGACCTGGAGGCGGGCCCGCACGTGCGCTCCCAGGGCGGCATGCTCGACCTGCACCGGGAGAGCGGCCAGGAGGCGCTGCACGCAGCCGGACTCCACGAGCAGTTCCGCGCCAGGGTGCACCCGGGCGGCGAGGCCGTGCGGGTCCTCGACAGGGCCGCCACCGTCCTGCTCGACCGGGAGGATCCCGGTACGTTCGAGCGGCCGGAGATCGACCGCGGCGACCTCCGCGACATCCTGCTCCGGTCCCTGCCCGAGGGCACCGTCCGCTGGCACAGCAAGGTCACCGAGGTCCGTCCGCTGGGCTCCGGCCGGCACCGTGTGACGCTCGACGACGGCACCGCCCTCACCACCGACCTGCTCGTGGGCGCGGACGGCGCCTGGTCCCGGGTCCGCCCGCTGCTCTCCGCCGCCCGGCCCTCCTACACCGGCATCTCCTTCGTCGAACTCGATCTCCTCGACGCGGACGCGCGCCACCCGGAGGCGGCCGCGCTGATCGGCGGCGGGATGTTCTTCGCGCTCGGCGGCCACAAGGGCTTCCTCGCCCACCGCGAGACCGACGGGAGCCTGCACGTCTACACCGCGCTGCGGGTGGCGGAGGAATGGCCGGCCGCCCTCGACGTCACCGACCCCGACTCCGTCAAGGCCGCCCTGCTGGCGGAGTTCGCCGACTGGGCGCCAGCCCTGCGCGCCCTGATCACCGAGGCCGACGGTCCCGCGGTCCCCCGGCCGATCCACGCGCTGCCCGTCGGGCACCGCTGGCCGCGCACCCCCGGTGTCACGCTCCTCGGCGACGCGGCCCACCTGATGTCGCCGTTCGCCGGCGAGGGCGCCAACCTCGCGATGATCGACGCCGCGGACCTCGGGAGGGCCCTCGTCGCGCACCCCGGGGACACCGAGGCGGCGCTCGCCGCCTACGAGGCGGTCCTCTTCCCGCGCGCCGAGAGCACCGCCCGCGACTCGGCACGGGGTCTCGACGTCCTCTTCCACGACCGGGCCCCGGGGACCCTGATCGAGATGTTCGCCGCCTTTGCCGAGGAATGACCCCGGGGGCGCCCAGGCTGACAGTGAACCGACAGCGCCCTTTCACCGGAAGCTCATGTCCAGGGTGGTCACTATCTGGATGCCGTCTGAACAGGTGGTGCTCGAAGGCCGTACCCCTGGACGGATCAACGAGAAGCTCCGCGGAAGGGAACCCCTCACATGACCAGCGCACCGCTCAACCCCTCAGCCGCACCGGGCCGTCGCACCGTCATGGCGGCGGCCGGAGCCGCGGGGCTCGCCGCCGCGCTGACCGCCTGCGGGTCGTCCGACGACAACTCGGGTTCGACCACCACGAACAACACGGGCGCCGGCTCCACCACCCAGGACAGCAACGGCACGGGCGGGGGCTCGACCGCGGCGGCCGGCGGCACCGCGCTCGCCAAGACCTCGGACATCCCCGAGGGCGGCGGCACGATCTACAAGGACCAGGCCGTGGTCGTCACCCAGCCGACGTCGGGCACCTACAAGGCGTTCTCGACGAAGTGCCCGCACGCGGGCTGCGCGGTGTCCAGCGTGGCCGACGGCGAGATCGTCTGCCCGTGTCACGGCAGCAAGTTCGCCATCGCGGACGGCAGCGTGAAGCAGGGTCCGGCGACGACCGGCCTGACCGCCGCGAACATCACGGTCGCCGGCGACCAGATCTCGCTGGCCTGACGCTCAGACCCGCCGGCGCGGGCGCTTGAGGCAGCCGAGCACCTCGTCCGTGGTCGCGACCGTGGCGACCAGAGCGAGCGTGTTGCGGACCATCGCGGGGGTGTACTCGGAGGGAACTCCCGCGATGGCGTCGGCCGGTACGACCGCCGTGTAGCCCAGGTTCACCGCGTCGAACACGGCATTGGGCACGGCCACGTTGGCCGAGACACCGGTGACGACCAGGGTGCGGCAGCCGAGGTTGCGCAGCAGCGGATCGACGTCGGTGCCCTGGATCGGTGACAGGCCGTGCAGCCGTCGTACGACGAGATCCTGCTCCGCGACCTCGATGGGGGGCGCCACGCGCACCGCCGCCGTACCGGAGAGCTGCTGGACCGGCAGCCGTTCGGCGGCGCGGAAGAGCCGGGCGTTGCGGTTCGCGCCCCGGCCGTCGGGACGGCGTTCGGCGATCGCGTGGATCACCTGGACGCCGGTGTCGTGCGCGGCGGCGACCAGCCGGGCGATGTTGGCGAGCGCGCCCGACGCGCGCGCCTCGTGGGCGAGTTCGGGCAGCGCGCTGTCCGGTCCCACCACGCCCTGCTGGCATTCGACGGTGAGCAGGACCGTGCTCACGGGATCGAGGATCTCCGCGAGTCGTTCGTACGACGACGGCATGACGCCCCCTTCCGCCTTGGTGCGGGGCGGGCGACACTAACCGCCATCGCGCGGGAACGGAAGAAGAGAAGAAGAGGGGGGCCGCATGACCGTCACGCAGCGCCGTGGCCGGAAGATCATGATGACGCCCGGTGAGCTGGACGAGTTCCTCACCAGCCAGCGCACCTGCCGGGTGGCGACCGTCTCGGCGTCCGGTGCGCCGCACGTGAGCGCCCTGTGGTTCGCGTGGGACGGCACGTCACTGTGGCTGTACTCGGTGGTGCGCAGCCAGCGCTGGAAGGACCTGACGCGTGACCCGCGGGTGGCGGTGGTCGTCGACTCCGGTGAGGAGTACGACAGTCTGCGTGGTGTCGAGCTCAGAGGGTCCGTCGAGTTCGTGGGCGAGGTCCCGCGCACCGGCGAACTCGTCGCCGAACTCGACTACGTGGAGACGCTGTTCGCCCGCAAGAACTTCGGCCTGGACGAGATGCCGCACGACGGCAGGCACGCCTGGGCCCGGCTGACGCCGACGAAGACCGCCTCCTGGGACTTCCGCAAGCTCGGCTCGGCGTAGGGCTGTCGGCGGAGCGGCGCGGTCAGGAGATCGCCTCGGCCGCGCCGCGCAGGGCCTGTACCGCCGCCCGGATCGACGGGCGGCGGTCGGCGTCCGCCCGCCAGACGACGTACACGTGGCGGCGTACCCGCTGCTTGAGCGGCACGGTCACGATGCCCTCGGGCACCGGGTGACGACCCAGCAGCGGGGCGATGCAGACTCCCAACCCGGCCGCCACCAGGTTGAGTTGGGTGTGCGTCTCGGCGGCTCGGTGCCCGACGATCGGTTCGACCCCGCGCGAGCGCAGCGTGAACATCAGCCACTCGTGGCAGAACTCGCCCTCGCCCCAGGTGATCCACTCGTCCTCGGCGAACTCCCCCAGGTCCACCTCGTCCCGGCCGGCGAGCCGGTGGCCGACCGGGAGGGCCACGTCGGCGGGGTCGTCGAGCAGGGGCGCCTTGACCAGCCCGTCGGGCAGCGGCATCGGCTTGTTGTACCAGTCCAGGACGACAGCGAGGTCGAGGTCGCCGCGGACCACCCCGGCGATGCCGCTCTCCGGTTCCAGTTCGCTGGAGCGGACGCGCAGGGCCGGGTGCCGGGTGCGCAGCGCGGCCAGCGCGGCCGGGAAGAGGCCGCGGGCGGCCGTCGGGAACGCCGACAACCGGAGTTCGCCGACGACCTGGCCCCGGTGCGCCTCCAGGTCGGACTGGGCCAGCTCCACCTGGGAGAGGATGCGGGCGGCGTGCTCGGCGAGCAGCCGCCCGGCGTCGGTGAGCCGGATGCCCCTGCCGTTCTTGGCGAGCAGCTGCTGGTCCACCTCGCGCTCCAGTTTGCCCATCTGCTGCGAGACGGCCGACGTCGTGACGTGCAGGGCGTCGGCGGCCCCGCTGACCGAGCCGTGCCGGGCGAGGGCGTCGAGGGTGCGCAGGCGCTCCAGGTTCAACATGTAAGTGATCCTACGAGGTACTGCGCGGGAAATCTCGATTGTGCTACGACGTCAGCTCCAGCAAGGTGGACGGTATGAGCACCGTGACCACCGCCGCGACCGGCGAGCCGACGCTTGCCGGCGATCGTCCCCGCCCCCGCCTCGACTGGCGTCTGCGCTTCGGCGTCCTGTCCCTGATCTGGGGCTTCAGCTTCCTCCTGATCAAGGTGGGGACGCAGGGGTACGCCCCGTTCCAGGTCACCCTTGGCAGGCTGGTGTTCGGCACGGCGGTGCTGGCGGCGGCGATGGCCTGGAAGCGGGAGCGGCTGCCGCGCGGGGCCCGCACCTGGGGCCGGCTGGCGGTCGCCGCGTTCCTGCTGAACGCGCTGCCGTTCTCCCTGTTCGCGTACTCCGAGCTGACGATCCCGTCCACCCTGGCCGGCATCTGCAACGCGACCTCGCCGCTGTGGGGGATGGCGCTGTCCCTGGTGGCCCTGTCGGAGGACCGGCCGACCCGGATCCGGTTCGCCGGGCTCGGCCTGGGCTTCCTCGGGGTGCTGACGGTGCTGGGGGCCTGGCAGGGCTTCCACGGGCTGGACGTCACGGGCACCGCGATGGCACTGCTGGCGTCGCTCAGCTATCCGATCGGCTGGATCTACGTCCGGCGGACCCTGGCGGGCACGGGGAACTCGCATCTGTCCATGACCGGGGCGCAGCTGCTCCTCGCGACAGTGCAACTGGCGGTCGTGACACCCCTGTTCACGTCCTTCCCGGGGCATGTCTCCTGGCTGCCCCTGCTGGCGATCGCCGCGCTGGGCGCGCTGGGCACCGGGCTCGCGGTGCTGATCCAGTACGGACTGGTCGCCGAGGTCGGCCCGACCACCGCCCAGATGGTCACGTACTTCATCCCGGTCATCGCCACGGCGGCGGGCGTCGCCGTGCTGGGCGAGTCGCTGCACTGGAGCACGCCGGTGGGGGCGGTGGTGGTGCTGGCGGGGGCGGCGCTCACCCAGATGCGACCCAGGACGAGCGCCTCCTGAGGCGCCCGGCTCCCGGGTCACACGCGTGGGTCCCGCCCCCCCCGACGAGCCTGTCCCCCTCGGGACACAGGCAAAGAACCCGGCCACCGGGCTACGCGAGTACCCGGCCCCTCCCCGGTCCCACCGCCGCCGCCACCGCCGCCGCCAGGCGGCCGGTCTCCTCGGGGGTCAGCGTCGAGACGGTGATCCGGATGCCCGGCGGGGTCGCCAGGCGGTAGCGCGCCCCCGGGGACACGCCCCACCCGGCGTGCAGCAGGCGGGACACCGCACCCGTCTCGTCCGGGACCGGGACCCAGACGTTCATGCCGCTGCGGCCGTGGGCCTGGACGCCCTGGTCGGCCAGCGCGTCGATGAGCAGGTCGCGGCGGGCCCGGTAGGCCGCGGCGACCGCCTGCCCGTCCACCGCGCCGTCCGCCCACATCCGGACCACCGTGCGCTGGAGCAGCCGGCTCACCCACCCCGGCCCCAGGCGCTGACGCCCCCGCACCCGGTCGACGGTGACCTCGTCGCCGGTCATGACGGCCAGGCGCAGGTCGGGGCCGTAGGCCTTGGCGACCGAGCGGAGGAAGGCCCAGTGGTGGGTCACGCCCACCAGGGGGTGCAGGGGAAGGTCGACGATGCCGTGCCCGTGGTCGTCCTCGATCAGCACGGTGTGCGGGTGGGCGCGCAGGACGGCCCGCAGGGCTCGGGCGCGCGGGGCGCTCACCGCGGCGCCGGTGGGGTTGTGCGCCCGCGCCGTGACGATCAGGGCACGCGCCCCCGACTCGAGCGCGCGGCGCAGTCCGTCGGGGCGCGGTCCCTCGTCGTCCACCGGCACCGGCACGGTACGCAGGCCGAGCGCGGGGACGAGATCCAGGGTGCGGCCCCAGCCGGGATCCTCGACGGCGACCGGGTCCCCGGGGCGGTGGTGGGCCAGCAGGACGCGTTCGACGGCGTCGAGGGAGCCCGAGGTGACCGTGACCGGACCGGCGGGCACGCCGTCGGTGGCGAAACCCGCACGTGAGACGCGCTCCAGTTCCGGCTCGACCGGATCGGCGCCGTAGAGGACCGGGGCGCGGTCTCCCTCCGCCGCCACGGCCGCCAGCACCGGCGCGAGGGCGGGCAGCAGCGCGGGGTCGGGGTTGCCCGAGGACAGGTCGCGCACCCCGGCCGGTACGTCCACCCTGATCCCGTCACGTCCGGTGGTGGCCGGCTTGGACCGGACCCGGCTGCCCCGGCGGCCGGCGGTCTCGATGACCCCACGGTCGCGCAGGGTGCGGTACGCGGCCGCGACCGTATTGGGATTCACCCCGAGCCGGGTCGCCAACTCCCGCATCGGAGGCAGCAGTTGCCCTGGTTCCAGCTCTCCGGAACCCACCGCGCGCTCGACGCTGGCGGCAATCTCCGCTGCGCCACGCCCTTCGATCCGATATTCTCCTAGCACAAAGCAGATTATGCACTAGTGCAATGGAGTTCCGCAATGGAGACAGCCCAGCCGGCGACCGTACCGGCCCAGCCCGCCGCCTACGAGCCGACCGACCGCACCGTCCCCACGCGCGCGGCGCACAAGGCGTCGTACGACAAGGAAGTGGTGCACGCGATCCTCGACGAGGGCTACGTCTGCCATCTCGGCTTCGTGCGCGACGGCGCGCCGGTGGTCCTGCCGACGCTGTACGGCCGGGTCGGCGAGGTGCTCTACCTGCACGGTTCGACGGGCTCCCGCCCGCTGCGGATGACCGGGCAGACCGACCCCGGGCTCCCGGTGTGCGTGACGGTCACCCATGTCGACGGCCTGGTGCTGGCCCGCTCCGCCTTCCACCACTCGGTCAACTACCGCTCGGTCGTGGTGCACGGCGTCGCCCACCAGGTCACCGACCCCGAGGAGAAGCGCCTCGCCCTGGACGCGCTGGTCGACCATGTGGTGACGGGCCGCTCCGCGGACTCCCGCCCGGCCGACAAGAAGGAACTGGCCGCGACCGCGGTGATCCGCCTCGACCTGGACGAGGTCTCCGCGAAGACCCGCACGGGCGGCGCGCTCGACGAGCCGGAGGACATGGACCTCCCGTACTGGGCGGGCGTGCTGCCGCTGCGCAAGGGCTACGAAGCCCCGGTCCCGAACGACGACCTGGCCGTGGACATAGCGGTCCCGGGATATCTGACGGCCCGCTGAGGTCGCGGCACACCGAGGGGCGCTGGGCACCCCCGGCCGGAGGCCGGGGGAGGAACCGCGCGGCCGGAGAGCGGGGGTGGAACCGCGCGGCCGGAGAGCGGGGGTGGAACCGCGCGGCCGGAGAGCGGGCAGGGAACCGCGGAACCGCGCGGCCGGAGACCGGGGGAGGGAGGGCGTGGCTGGAGGCCGAGGAGGGAACGGCGGGGCCGGCCGCCGTCCACCGGCAGCCGGTGACGCTCAGACAGCCGGGCCGGTGACGCTCAGACAGCCGGCTCCCGCGCGACGGCCTCACCACGCGCCCGGGGTTCGGCGGAGCCCTTCGCGGGCGTGGCGGACTGCGCGATGAACGCCCCGGCCAGCACCACGACCCCGCCCAGCACCTGCGGCGCGCCCAGCCGCTCCCCCAG
The DNA here is from genome assembly GCF_022343545.1 of Streptomyces arenae. Taxonomy (NCBI): domain Bacteria; kingdom Bacillati; phylum Actinomycetota; class Actinomycetes; order Kitasatosporales; family Streptomycetaceae; genus Streptomyces; species Streptomyces arenae. Next base: position 47,622 of record NZ_JAKQYH010000074.1, on the reverse strand, counting down.
CAGCACCCACGCCAGCACGGTCGCCACCACCGCCTCCAGGCAGGCCACCACCCCCGCCACCTGCGGCGAGAGCCGCCGCACCGACAGCACCCCCGTGACGTACGCGACGACCGTCGCGACCAGCACGATCCACCCCAGCAGGGCCACCGCCGGCACGGCCACCCCGTGCATCCGCGCGGAGCCGCCGAGCACCGACCAGTCCATCTCCCACGGCCGGGCCACCACGGTGAGCAGCCCCGCACCCACCAGCAGGCCGTACGCGATCACGCCCAGCGGGTCCACGCCCTCGCCGCCCCCGTGGTCGGCCAGCACGAAGTACCCCACCTGGCAGCAGGCCGCGGCCAGCGCCAGCGCCAGCCCCAGGGCGTCGAAGCGCAGCCCCGACCACACCTCCACGACGCAGGCGAGGCCGCCCGCCGCGAGGACCACTCCGAGCGCGGCGGCCCGACTCACCGGCCGTCGCTGCACGAAGCGGACCCAGCCGAGCACCAGCGCGGGAGCGAGGTACTCCACGAGCAGCGCCACCCCGACGGGTATCCGGGATATCGCGGCGAAGTAGCAGGCCTGGACACCCGCGACGGCGAGCAGGCCGAACCCGGCGAGCAGCGCGGGCCGGCGGCGCGGCAGGTCACGGTGGCGGACGGCGAGCGGAAGCATCACCAGGGCGGCACCGGCCACCCGCAGCCACACCACGTGCAGCGGCGCGAGCCCCGCCTCGATCAGGGGCTTGGCGGCGACACCGGAGCCGCCGAAGGCGAGCGCCGAGCCGAGGGCGAGCAGGAGCCCGAGGCTCTTTCCATGGCTGCTGTCAGTGGTGTGCACCGGCACATGATGGCAGGGGACGACATGACCGTCACCCCCCATGACACCTGTCTCAACGGCTGGACGTGCGGTTTTCCACGCCGGGGTCCGACAGCCCGCCGTCCGCGTCGATCCGCGCGGCCAGGTCGCGAGCGGCCACACCCGCCCGTTCCAGCACCTGCACGGCCCGCGACTCCGGGTCGACGACCAGCCCCGCGAGGAGGTCGACGCCCTGGGCGCGGGTGCCGCCGCGGCGCCGAGCGCGGCTGCGGGCGTACTCCACGGCGGCCGTCGCCACCGGAGACCAGGCACCCTCGGTCCTCCCGTCGCGCCTTCCCTCACCTGGCCCGACGGACGGCAACGCGCCGGAGTCCTCGACCCCGCTCTGCCAGCGCAGGCCGTAGCCGATGCTGCGCTGCACGAGGTAGCCGAGCAGCCGGGCGAGTTGCGGAGCGTCGCCGACGAGGTCGCGGACCTCCGGGTCGTACTCGATCAGGGAGTGCAGCAGATGGGCGGTGTCGACCTGGCGGTCCCCGTCCCGCACGGCCCGGCGGCGGGCACCGGCGACCACCGCTGCCAGCTCGGCACCGAGCCCGGCATCGTCGTCCGCGTGGATACCGCCCTGGTCCTGGGCGGGCTGGCGGGGAATACGGGGTTGCACACCTCTACCCCATCAACCCGGGGCGGCCGAGTCATCCGCGAGGGGGAGCATTTCCGCGTCCCACACAGAGTGGACCCCGGTGGCGCCGATCTCCTCCTTACGGATGAGATCAGGCCGGTTCCGGCAGAAAGGCGCGCGCCTCCTTGCCGTGCGCCCCGTACGCAACCGTCGCGCACCCGCCGTACGTCCTCCTCCGATGTGGAAAGCGGGTGCTGTTGCTGGCTGGTCGTCCTGCCGGCGGTCGACGGGAGGCAGTACGCGTACCGGGTGCACGCCCCGGCGGACGCACTGCTCGCGGACCTGTTCTGGGACGCCTGGCACTGTCACGACGAGGGCCCGCACCCGCGCGCGTGGGACCTGTTCGACGCGGCGGTGATACGGCGGGTGGGTCCGCACATTTCCTGACGGTTCATCAGTATTGAATGTTCGAGGCCCTGCGGCTACGTTCCGCGACACCGTAGCCCGACACGAAGGGGTGGCCCGATGGCGGAAGTCAGCGCGGAGGCACGCATCCAGGCACCGGCCGAGAAGGTGTGGGCGCAGCTCACCGACTGGCCGGCGTACGGGGAGTGGAACGCGACCCACACCAACTTCCCGAAGGGCGGTCCGGAGACCCTGGCGGTGGGCGGGACCTTCCAGGAGAACATGAAGCTGATGGGTTTCCCGGCGGAGGTCGAGTGGACCATCGAGGAGCTGGAGCCGGCCCGGGTGCTCGCGATCCGCGGCAAGGGGCCGATGGCGGTGACCGTCGCGACGCGGTACACGCTGACGCCGGACGGGGACGCCACGGGGGTGCGGATCGACGGCGAGTTCACGGGCGCGGCCGTGTCGCTGATGGCGGGCAAGCTCAAGGACTCGGCGACGGCGGCGCTGAACGAGTCGCTGCGCAAGCTGGGCGGCCTGGTGGCCTGAGCCCGGCCGCGCACCCCTCCCCGCATACGCGAAGGCGCCCCGCGGAGTGGTCCGCGGGACGCCCGGTGCGCCGTCGATCAGCTCTCGCCGGCAAGCCCTTGTCAGCCAGCCCTCGCCGGTCAGTCCTCGTCGGCGAGGATGAGGTACAGCTTCTTGCGGGTCTCGTTGATGACGGCCAGCGCCTTCTCACGCTGTTCCTTCGTGCCGGTCTTCCAGACCTGCCCGAAGGCCTCCATCAGGCCGAAGCCGGCCTGGCGGATCTCGCCGAGCGCCTCGAAGTCGACCCCGCGGGAAGCCTCCTCCCAGGGGGCGTCCGGGCCCTCGTCGGCGGCGGTGCGGCCGCTGTCGGTGAGGGAGAACAGCTTCTTGCCGCCCTCGCTCTCACTGGCGATCAGGCCCTCGTCCTCCAGCAGCTGCAGGGTGGGGTAGACCGAGCCGGGGCTGGGCTTCCACGCGCCGCCGCTGCGCTCGGCGATCTCCTGGATCATCTCGTATCCGTGCATCGGGCGGTCCTTCAGCAGGGCCAGGATCGAGGCCCGTACGTCACCGCGCCGTGCCCTTCCCCTCGGGCCGCCGCGTCCTCGCGGTCCCCAGTGCCCCGGTCCGAAACCGGGCCCACCGGGGCCGAAGCCGGGGCCACCCGGACCGAAGGGCCCGAACGCCGCACGGCGACCCTCACGTCCGCCGGAACCACCACGGCCACCCTTCGCGCGGGGGCCGTCCTGTCCATGTCCACGCTCGAATCCGTGGGAACGCATGGCAATCACTCCATTCCATCGTTGATCTGTCGCGTATCGTTCGCGATGTCTCAACGATATATCGGAACAGTTCGCCTGACAACCCCCTCCCGATTCCCGCGGGCGGATTCAACTGGGACGTTGCATGACCATGCGGTCTGATGCATAATCTTCCTATGTCCAAGGTCCTCACCTCCCTTCCCGCCGGCGAGCGCGTCGGCATCGCCTTCTCCGGCGGGCTCGACACCTCGGTCGCGGTCGCGTGGATGCGCGACAAGGGCGCCGTCCCGTGCACCTACACCGCCGACATCGGCCAGTACGACGAGCCCGACATCGCGTCGGTGCCCGGCCGTGCGCACACCTACGGCGCCGAGATCGCGCGCCTGGTCGACTGCCGGGCCGCGCTGGTCGAGGAGGGCCTGGCCGCGCTGACCTGCGGCGCGTTCCACATCCGCTCGGGCGGGCGGGCGTACTTCAACACCACGCCGCTCGGCCGGGCGGTCACCGGCACGCTGCTGGTGCGGGCCATGCTGGAGGACGACGTCCAGATCTGGGGCGACGGCTCGACCTTCAAGGGCAACGACATCGAGCGGTTCTACCGCTACGGGCTGCTCGCCAACCCGCACCTGCGGATCTACAAGCCCTGGCTGGACGCGGACTTCGTGACCGAGCTCGGCGGCCGCAAGGAGATGTCCGAATGGCTGGTGGCCCACGGGCTGCCGTACCGGGACAGCACGGAGAAGGCGTACTCCACGGACGCCAACATCTGGGGCGCCACGCACGAGGCGAAGACCCTGGAGCACCTGGACAACGGCATCGAGACCGTCGAGCCGATCATGGGCGTGCGGTTCTGGGACCCCGAGGTCGAGATCCTGCCCGAGGACGTGACGATCGGCTTCGACCAGGGCCGGCCGGTGACGATCAACGGCAAGGAGTTCGGGACCGCCGTCGAGCTGGTCATGGAGGCCAACGCGATCGGCGGCCGGCATGGGCTCGGCATGTCGGACCAGATCGAGAATCGGATCATCGAGGCGAAGAGCCGGGGCATCTACGAGGCGCCGGGCATGGCGCTGCTGCACGCGGCCTACGAGCGGCTGGTCAACGCGATCCACAACGAGGACACGGTCGCGCAGTACCACAACGAGGGTCGGCGTCTCGGCCGCCTCATGTACGAGGGCCGGTGGCTGGACCCGCAGGCGCTGATGATCCGGGAGTCGCTGCAGCGGTGGGTCGGGGCGGCGGTCACCGGTGAGGTGACGCTGCGGCTGCGGCGCGGCGAGGACTACTCGATCCTCGACACGACCGGGCCCGCCTTCAGCTACCACCCCGACAAGCTGTCGATGGAGCGCACCGAGGACGCCGCGTTCGGTCCGGTGGACCGGATCGGCCAGCTGACGATGCGGAACCTCGACATCGCCGACTCACGCGCGAAGCTGGAGCAGTACGCCGGGCTGGGTCTGATCGGCTCCGCGAACCCGGCGATCGGGGCGGCGCAGGCGGCGGCGACCGGGCTCATCGGCAGCATGCCGGAGGGGGGCGCCGAGGCGATCGCGTCTCGTGGCGAGGCCGCGTCGGACGCCGACGAGCTGCTGGACCGGGCCGCGATGGAACTGGGCACGGACTGAGCGACACGCTCAGAGGGGGCCGACTCGTCAAGGGTCGGCCCCTTTTCGTTGCCATGGGGTGGATTGCCGGACGGGGAGCGGGAGCCTGGGCCGGCGGCGGGGGCGACAGGTGGTGGGCGGGTGCGGCGCCGTCGTGCGTACTCGCGCAGTTCCCCGCGCCCCTGCCGGGCGCCATCGTGGCGGGGGTCGCGGGGGTGCGGCGCCGTCGTGTGTTCTCGCGCAGTTCCCCGCGCCCCTAGCGGGCGCCATCGTGGCGGGGGTCGTGGGGGCGGTGCGGCGCCGTCGTGCGTACTCGCGCAGTTCCCCGCGCCCCTAGCGGGCGCCATCGTGGCGAGGGTCGCGGGGGCGGTGCCGCGCCGTCGGGCGTACTCGCGCAGTTCCCCGCGCCCCTAGCGGGCGCCGTCGGGGGTTCTTGCGTGGTTTCCCGTGGGCCTGTCTTGGGGGGCTGGGGGAAATCGGGCCAGGGGTTTTGGATTGGCCTTGGGGGGCTTGGGTTGGGGGGCCTAGCTTCTGGGGTATGCGGATTCGAATCGTGGACGCCTTTGCCGAGCGGGCCTTCGCCGGGAACCCGGCCGGTGTCGTGTTGCTCGACGCCTTTCCCGAGGACGACTGGATGCAGAACGTCGCCATGGAGGTGAACCACGCCGAGACCGCCTTCGCGCACCCGCTGCCCGAAGGCGGGGACGCGGACTGGGCGCTGCGCTGGTTCACCCCGGTCACGGAGGTCGCGATGTGCGGGCACGCCACGCTCGCCACCGCCCATGTGCTGGGGACGACCGGGGCCCACCCGGGCCCCGTACGGTTCGCCACCCGCAGCGGTGTGCTGATCGCGACGCCCGGTACCGACGGGACGGTCACCCTCGACTTCCCGACCGCCCCCCTCACCCGCCTCGACGCACCCGACGGGGTCGCCGAGGCGCTCGGCGCCGAGCCCGTCGCCGTGTTCGACACCGGCCCCGACGTCGGCGACCTCCTCGTGGAACTCGCCGACGAGAAGACGGTGCTGGGCCTCTCCCCCGATCACCGTGCCCTCGGCGCCTACTCCGAGCGCGGGATCATCGCCACCGCGCGGGCCGAGGACCCGGCCAGGGGCTACGACTACGTCTCCCGCTGCTTCTTCCCGAACGTCGGCATCGACGAGGACCCGGTGACCGGAAGCGCGCACACGGCGCTGGCGCCGCACTGGTCCGCCCGGCTCGGCGCCGACGACCTGACGGGGTTGCAGGCCTCCCGCCGTACCGGGCTGGTCCGCACCGGCCTGCGTGGTGACCGCGTGCTGCTGACCGGGCGCGCGGTCACCGTCATCGACGGCGAACTGTTCACGCCGTAGGCAGCCAGCCCACCTTGCCGGCGAGGAGCGCGTAACCGACGAACGCGCCGATGTCGAGCAGCGAGTGCGCCACCACCAGGGGTCCGACCCGGCCCCACCGCCGGTACAGGTAGACGAAGACGACGCCCATCACCATGTTGCCGACGAAGCCGCCGATCCCCTGGTAGAGGTGGTACGAGCCGCGCAGCACGGCGCTGGCCACCAGTGCCGTGCCAGCGCTCCACCCCAGCTGGTCCAGGCGGCGCAGCAGGTAGCCGACGACGATGACCTCTTCCAGGATCGCGTTCTGCATCGCGGAGAGGATCAGCACGGGGTATTTCCACCACACGTCGGGCAGTGCCTCCGGCACCACCGTCAGGTTGAAGCCCAGTCCGCGCGCGGCCAGGTAGAAGGCGATCCCGGTGCTGCCGATCACCGCCGCGATCCCTGCTCCGCGGCCGAGGTCGGGCCAGGGGCGGGTGCGGTCGAAGCCGAGCGTGCGCAGGCTCGCGCCCTCGCGGAGCAGCAGGTGGGCCACCAGCAGGACGGGGACCAGCGCGCTGGCGATGCCGAACAGCTGCCAGGCGAGGTCCAGCCAGGGCCGGCCCGGCGCGGCGGACGCGTTGAGGGTCGCCGCCTGGTCCTTGAGGCCGCCCGGTCTGGTGACCGACCCGACAAAGCTGATCAGCGCCGACACTCCGCTCGCCCCGAGCGACAACCCCAGAACCAGTAGCGTCTCGTCCCTGAACATCCGCTGCGAGGGCTGTTCCAGCGGGTACTCCACCTGCGCTCCTGACTCCGGTCGGGCAAACCCCACGCCGTGGGTCGTCACAGCTTGCCCGATCAAGGCCAGGGAGACACAGGCGGCCCCTGGTGAAGGAGCGCCGACCACAGCGCCCCGTCAGGGGCCCGGGGAACAGCGCCCCGTCAGGGGCGCGGGGAACTGCGCGACAAGCCCCCACCGCGCCGCACCCCACCACCCACCGCACCGACCACGGCGCTCACGCCCCCACACCCGCACCGCTCACCTCATCAGCGCCGGCTCCAATAACCCCACCGGCCACGTGTGCACGGGCTCTCCCGCGTTCATCAGTTCCGCGTAGCGCCGTGTCATCCCGGCCAGCGCCACATCCCTCGGCAGCCCCTGCTCCAGCGCCCGGTGGAAGGTGGCCGCCTGCCAGGACGCCCCGTTCACCCGCCGGCGGCAACGCTCGTCGATCACACCCAGGTAGAAGTCCCGGTCGGCGGGTTCCACACCCCACGCGTCCAGCCCCGCCGCCGCCAGCGGCAGGAGTTCCTCGCGGACCAGGGTGACCGCGTCCACCTCGGCCGTGCCGCCGCCGTACCGCGCCCGCCTCGGCCAGACGAGGCGCGCGTCGATCCCGTCCCGGCAGGCCGCGTCGAAGTTCGCCTCGGCCACGGCGAACGGCATCCGTGTCCACACCGGCCGGGACTCCTCGGCGAGGGCCCGGACCAGCCCGTAGTAGAAGGCCGCGTTGGCGATGACGTCGGTGATGGTGGGCCCGGCCGGCAGCACCCGGTTCTCCACGCGCAGGTGCGGGACGCCGTCGGCGATGCCGTAGACGGGCCGGTTCCAGCGGTACACCGTGCCGTTGTGCAGGACGAGTTCGGCCAGCTTCGGCACACCGCCCGCGTCGAGCACGGCCAGCGGGTCCTCCTCGTCGCAGATCGGCAGCAGCGCCGGGAAGAAGCGCAGGTTCTCCTCGAACAGCTCGTACGCGGAGCTGATCCAGCGTTCGCCGAACCAGGTGCGCGGCCGCACGCCCTGGGCCTGGAGCTCGGGCGGGCGGGTGTCGGTGGCCTGGAGGAACAGCGGGGGCCGGGACTCCCGCCACAGTTCACGGCCGAAGAGGAAGGGGGAATTGGCGCCCACGGCGATCTGCGGGGCGACGGCCGCCTGCGCGGCGTTCCACACGTCGGCGAAACGGCCCGGGGTGACCTGGAGGTGCAGTTGGACGGAGGTGCAGGCGGCCTCCGGGACGATGGACTTGGACGTGCACACGAGATGCTCGACGCCTTCGATGTCGAGCCGGAAGTCCTCGCCGCGGGCGGCCACGATCTGGTCGTTGAGCAGGGTGTAGCGGTCGACCTCGGAGAGGTTCGCGGAGACCAGGTCGTCCCGCTCCAGCGTCGGGAGGATGCCGATCATCACGATGCCGGCGTCCACCTCGCCTGCCTTGCGGTCGGCGTACGCCAGCGAGGTCCTCAGTTCCTCCGCGAGCCGGTCGAAAACGCGGCCGCCGAGCCGATGTGGAGCTATGTTGACTTCCAGATTGAACATGGCGAGTTCTGTTTGGAAATCACGGCTCGCGATGCGTTCGAGCACCTGCCCGTTCAGCATTCTCGGCATACCGTCCGCGCCGGCGAGATTCAATTCGATCTCGACGCCCATGAGGTTCTTGGGGCGGTCGAACCGCTTCTCCACCAGCAGCCGCTCCAGCCCCGACAGACAGTCGCGGAGCTTTTCGCGGTAGCGCTGGCGATCGGACAGGTCGAACCGGCCCGCCACGACCTTCTCCCCCATCGAAGCGTCCCTCCTCGAATGGGCGGACCGAGGTTCCGGCCGCCGGTGTCCCGGGTCCAGGTGGGATGATGCCCAGCCGGGACGATCGATAACGTCGCGCGCAGGACGGACACCCGCTACTCTGTTGGAATGTGTCCTGCGGCACATTCACGGGGCATGAAGCACTGTGCAACTGCGGGTTCCCCGTACTCCTCGTGAAAAACGCCGACGACATTCGGCCGACCGCGAGAGCCTCGTATTCCGAGGTCAGCAGGGTGCCGCCGGGCGGGAAACCGGGAGGATTCCCCACGAATCAGCGGCCGAATTGCGCCTTGTTCTGCTCTGTGAAACGACTCGGTGAAACACCACCTGAACACGTGTCGTATAAACTCCGCGGAACAAGGCAGAAGGCCGGCGCCCACGGTCCTGGTCCTGCCGTCCGGTGCGCGCGGACACCGTCCGCACCTCTTTTCACCGAACCGGGCCGCCGCCTCTCTGACCCCCTGTGAGCTGACAGCGCCGTCCGCCCCCGCCCTCGCGCCACCGCGCCTGTCGAATGAGAGGCGACCCACCATGCCGCTGCAAGTCCCTCCTGCCCCCGCGCCCGCACTGCGTTCCGTCCTCACCGCCCTCGGTTCCCCCACCGCGGTCAGCGAGGCCCGGACCCCTTCCCTGCGCACCGCGCAGGGTCCCGCGGTCCCCGAACTCCCGCTGCCCGTGCACGTCCTGGACCGGATCACCCCGGAGGGCGTGTCCGCCACCCGGCTGGCCGGCTGGCGCTTCCTGATCCGCTGCGGCGACCGGGCGGTGGCCGCGGCCGACACGATGCTCACCCCGGACGGCTGGGCCTTCTCGCACTTCTTCGAAGGGCCCTACATCACGTCCACCGAGCGGGCCCTGCACCAGGCCGAGGCCCTGCCGCAGACGTACCAGCCGCGTCTGCTGTCCGTGCCGGGCCTCTACATGCTCACCCTGTGGCTGCACGGGGACCGCACGGCGGACGGTGCCGAGGGGCACCCGGCCGCCACCGACCTGCTCGTCCCACTGGCGCCCGCTCCGCCCGGTATCGCGGCGCACCGGCCGCACCTGGTCGCCGAACTGCTCCCGGTCCTCACCGACCGGGTCACCCCGGCGCCCCTCCTCATCACACCCGCCCGAACGCCCGCCTGAGACCGACGGAGACCTTCGCTCTCTGGGGAGCGGTGAACTGCTCGCTTGAGCAGTTCACCGCTCCCCAGAGAGGAACTAGCCCCATCCGGCCATGAGAAACCACCCGAATTGACAACCCGGCGTGGCTGAACCGTCCGGGCGGGTGACGCGTCTCCAACCTGTGAGAAGCGGTGCCGCGAAATCCCTGCGGAACAGCGCCCGGAGGGCAACACTGGGTTCCGAACGACTCATCACCACGGGGGCCGACATGACCACAACAAAGCGAGAGACCCTACCCATGTGCCAGCACCAACCGCCGTGTCCGACCGCCGAATCCGCCGACCGGGAGTCCGCCCGTCTCACGGCGCACCACCCGGAGCAGGGCTGGAGCCTGCTGTGCAACGGCGTGCTGCTCTTCGAGGACACCGGCGAGCTCCTGCCCGACGGTCAGATCATCGCCCCGCACCGCCCGCTCGGTGCCGGCAGCGTGATGACCGCCGCCTGAGCGGACACCGCACCACCCCCGGGCGGCCCCGCCGCTCCGCCCGGTGACAATCAAGGGGCCGGACGCACACCTGGTGCGCACCGGCCCCGACGTGCGTCCGGGGTTCGTCACCCCTTGTAGCCGAGGGCTGTGCGCAGCGCGAAGTAGGCCGGTTTGGGAGCGAGTTGCTCGTCCCAGGGCAGGGCCGCGCCCTCGCCCGGGAAGAACGCCGGGATCCACGAGTACTTGTCCGTCCAGTCCCAGATGGTGATGCCCACGCACCGCCGTACCGCGAGGCACGCCCTGGTGAGATCCGCGTACCAGGTCGCCTGCTCGGCCAGTTTCCCGTCCGTCGCGGGCAGTTGCATCCGGATGTCCACCTCGGTGAGCGCGGTGTCCAGGCCGAGGCGGGAGAAGCGGCGGAGGTTCTCCTCCAGGGTCGCGGGATAGCCGTACTGGAGGGCGAGATGGGCCTGGAGGCCGATGCCGTCCAGCGGTACGTGCTCGGCCCTCAGCTGCCGGGCGAGCGCGTAGTAGGCGTCGCTCTTCGCTCCGGTGGCCTCGATGTTGTAGTCGTTGAGGTACAGCTTGGCGTGCGGGTCGGCCTGGTGCGCCCAGCGCAGCGCGTCGGCGATGTAGCCGGGGCCGAGCGTCTTGTACCAGATGGTCTCGCGGTAGCTGCCGTCCTCGTTGAACGCCTCGTTGACGACGTCCCAGGAGTAGACGCGGCCCCGGTACTGCCGGACCTCGGTCTGGATGTGGTTCTTGAGAACCGCGCGCAGTTCGGGGGCCGTCCAGGTGCGGGAGGTGAGCCAGTCGGGGAGCTGGCTGTGCCAGACCAGGGTGTGGGCGCGGACCCGCTGGTGGTTCTTCCGGGCGAGGTCCACGATCTGGTCGCCTGCGGTCCAGTCGAAGACGCCCTGCTGGGGCTCGGTGGCGTACCACTTCATGCCGTTGCCGGGCGTGATCATGTCGAACTCGGTGCCGAGCAGCTTCGTGTAGGCGCTGTCGGTGAGTTCGGGGTTGTCGGTGGCGCTGCCGAAGTAGCGGCCGTGCCGCTCGGCCAGTGCGGCGAGGGTGGGTTGCCGGTCGTGGGCCTGGGCGGCGGGGCCGGTGGCGACTCCGGCCGCCACGAGCACGGCCGCGAGGGCGCCGGCGAGTCTGAGACGGGTGCGTGCCATCGTGCGACTCCTGTTCGTGGAAGGGGTGTTCAGCCTTTGGTGGCGCCTGCGGTGAGGCCGCCGACCAGCTGGCGTTCGGCGACCGAGTAGAAGGCCAGGGCGGGAACCATGGCGAGTACCAGGTACGCGAAGACCCGGGCGGTGTCGGAGGCGTACTGGCCCTGGAACTGCTGCACGCCGATGGGGATGGTCCACCAGGTGGAGTCGGTGAAGACCAGCAGCGGCAGGAAGAAGTTGTTCCAGCTGGTGACGACGGCGAGCACGGAGACCGTGCCGAGCGCCGGCCGGGCCATGGGCAGCAGGATCCGCCAGAAGAAGCCGAACGGCCCGCAGCCGTCGAGGGTGGCCGCCTCCTCCAGTTCCCCCGGGATCTCGCGGAAGAAGCCGCGCAGGATGATGATGGTCATCGGCAGCCCGAACGCGGCCTGCGGCAGGATCACCCCGAGCGGGTTGTCCAGCAGGTTCATCGAGCGCAGCAGCAGGAAGAGGGGCAGCGCGGCCACCGCGAACGGGAACATCAGGCCCATCGTGAACACGGTGAACAGAACCTCCCGCCCGCGGAACGCGAACCGCGCGAAGGAGAAGGCGGCCAGCGCCGACACCGCGACCACGAGCACGGTGGTGGCGATCGCGATCAGCGTGCTGTTGCCGAGCAGCCGCCAGAACGCGCCGGAGCCGAGGATGCCGGTGTAGTTGGAGGTGACCCAGGACTCGGGCAGCCCGACCGGGTTACGGGACAGCTCACTCGTCGTCTTGAACCCGGACAGCAGGGCGTACAGCAGGGGTACGACCATCAGGGCGCCGACCACGACGAGGACCAGGTGCAGCGGAAGTGTCCGTACGGTCTTGCGGTTGTCGTTCATGCGCCGTCCCCCCGCATGTTCGTGGTGGCGCCCTCCAGGTCACGGCGGAGCACGAACCGCTGGTAGGCCAGGGCGAAAACGAGGCTCACCGCGAACATGGCGACGCTGATCGCGCTGGCGTACCCGACCTGGTAGCGCTTGAAGCCGTACTGGAACATGGTCACGGCCATGGTCTCCGAGTGGTGGTCGGGGCCGCCCGCGGTGACCACCCACACCAGGTCGAAGAGCTGGATGGAGCCGATCACCGACAGGAAGACGCTGATCCGCAGGGTGGGCGCGAGCAGTGGCAGGGTGACGTGCCGGAAGCGCTGCCAGGGCGAGGCGCCGTCGACGGTCGCGGCCTCCGTCAACTCGGCCGGGATGGACTGGAGTCCGGCCAGGTAGAGCATCATGTGGAAGCCGAAGTACTTCCAGGTCATGACCAGGAAGAGGGTGGCCATGACGGTGGAGGGGTCGGAGAACCACTTACCGCCGAGCGCGCCGAGGCCGATGTCGCTCAGGAGGTGGTCGGCGAGGCCGTCGCCCGGGGCGAAGATCATGCCGAACAACACGCCGGTGATCGCCTCGGAGAGCACGTACGGCGCGAAGAACAGCATCCGGTAGACGGCCCGGCCGCGGATCCGCTGGTTGAGCAGGACCGCCATGGCCAGTGCGAACGGCAGTTGCAGGGCCAGCGAGAACACGACCAGGACCAGACAGCGCCAGAGGTCGCCGAGGAAGACGTCGTCCTGGAAGAGGCGGGTGAAGTTGTCGGTGCCGGTGTAGTCGGAGGGCATGCCGAAGCCGCCCCAGCGGAAGAACGAGGCGTAGAGCGCGAACAGGATCGGCAGCAGGACGAGGACGCCGAACAGCGCGAGGGCGGGCAGCTGGAAGCCCATCGCGGTGAGCCAGTGCAGCAGCCGGCGCCGGGACCGCGCCCGGTCGGGGGCCGGACGCGGCTGGGACACGGAGTCCGGTCCCGACCGGGTGCCGGGCAGGTAGGTCGAGGTCATCGGGCGGCCTACTGCTCTTCCTTCGCGGTCTTGGTGATCTCCTGCGTCACCTGTTCCGGCGACTTGGAGCCGGCGATCAGCCCGGCCACGCTGTCGTTGATCTGCTGGCCGACGGCGGGCGCGTACGCCTGGTCGAGGTAGAGCTGGAATCCGGTGGCACCCTTCAACTGCGCCTGTACGGCCTTGGTGTTGGGGTCGCTCAGCGCCTTCTCCGCGCCGGGGACCACGGGGAGCGTGTTGGTCTTCTCGACGAGCACCAGGTCGGTGGTCTCGGAGGCGAAGAACTTCAGGAAGTCGACGGCTTCCTTCGGGGCACCCTTGCGCAGGGCATGCCCGCCGCCACCACCGAAGACCTCGGTGATGGCGCCCTTGCCGCCGTCGACGGCGGGGAAGGGGAAGAAGCCGAGGTCCGAGCCGAGGCCCTTGCCCGCGTCCGCCTCCACCACGGGGGCCCACTGGCCCATCAGCTCCATGGCCGCCTTGCCGTTGCCGACGGCGGCCGCCTGGCCGGTGGGCGCGGAGTAGGCGGCGCCGAGGAAGCCCTTCTGGAACGGCTGGAGTTCGACGAGTTCCTTCAGGTGCTGGCCGGCCTGGACGAACCCGGTGCCGGTGAAGTCCTTGTCCTCGTCGGCCTTCTGGAGGGCGTCGAGGCCGGCCGTGCGCATCGCCAGGTACGCCCAGTAGTACATACCCGTCCAGCTCTCCTTGCCCGCGAGGGCGAGCGGAGTGATGCCGGCGGCCTTCAGCTTCCGCACGGCGTCGAGGAATCCGCTCCATGTGGTGGGAGGTTCGCTGATCCCCGCCTTCTTGAAGTGCGCCTTGTTGTACCAGAAGCCGATCATGCCGATGTCGAACGGAATGCCGTACAGCTTCTGGTCGATGAGGTACGGCTGCTTGGCGACCGACAGCATGCCCTCCGCCCAGGGCTTGGTGCCGTCGGTGAGGTCCTCGACGAGGCCGGCGTCGACCTGCTGCTTGAGGACCCCGCCGCCCCAGGTGTGGAAGATGTCCGGGAGTTTGCCGGAGGCTATGAGCGCCGTCATCTTGGATTTGTAGGCGTCGTTCTCCAACTGCACGATCTTCAGCTTCACGTGCGGGTTCTGGGCCTCGAACTTCCTGGCCAGGCCCGCCCAGACGTTCTTGGTCGGCTGGGTGGTGGAGATGTTCCACCACTCGACCGTGGCCTTCCCCGACGACGAGGAGCCGCCGTCGCCCGAACCGCAGCCGCTGAGGGCGGTCATGCCCAGACCGGCGGCCGCGGTGGCCGCCAGGAAACCGCGACGGGACAGTGCCGGGTCGCCCATGATGCGCTCCTCGGGTTACGGGACGACCGACGCCGTCCTGGTTCGATGGTTCTCGGAACTTCGAAACTTGCGGGTCCGCCTCCGCCCTGCGGGGCTTCGAAACATTCGGTGTTTTCACCGAACGTTCCGAACGGCGACTCTAGAAAGGCGGATCAGGAGCGTCAAGGTGTCGCGCAGCAGCTGATGGCAAGTACTCGAACCAGTCGAAGGCCGCCCGGCCCTCGGTGACGTACATGCCGACGACCCGGCCGGTGAAGCCACCCGCCACCTGTGTGGACAGGTACCGCCCGTCCAGTTCGGCCAGCCGGACCGAACCTTCGGGGGTCTCGACGGCGAGAAGCACGGCGTCCGGTCCGGCGCGGCGGGCACCGGGCGGCACCCGCTCGCCGGGCGCGACGCCGGTGGGCGGCGGCACCCGGTCCGTGCGCGTCTCCACGACGAGCGTCAACGGCCCGGGCGGTACGGGGTGTTCGGCGAGCCGCTGCCGGAGCGGCCCGATCCGCGCGACGACGCTCGCCACTCCCCCGCTCACCTCCAGGTCGTAGTGGTGGGCCTCGTCGACGCGCACCGAGAGGCCGGCGCGTCCCGCGCTCGCGCCCGGGTCGAGCAGCGCGGCGGCACGGCAGTCGAAGTGCTGCTGGCGCCGGCCGACGAAGGTGTGTCCGGGGCGGTCCAGGCTGTCCCCGGTGGCGGTGAGCGTCAGCCATCCCGGCCGTTCGGTCAGCGACCAGGAACCGGCGGGCCGGGCGCGCGGGGAGATCCAGTGCGGCGCGAGCCCGGGAGCGGTGAAGTCGTCGCGGGCCAGCGGCTGTTCGACCGGGTGCCAGGCGGCCGGAGCCGTCTCGCGCTCGCGCACCCGTCCCATCCGCGGCCAGCCGTCCGCCCACTCCACCAGGGCCAGGAAGGTCTCCCGGCCGAGCACGTGGAACTCGGGGAACCAGCCGCGCGGCCGGGTGCCGAGCAGCACCGCCCACCAGTTGCCGTCGACGGCCTGGACGAGGTCGGCGTGGCCGGTGCACTGGACCGGTTCCGAGGTGCCCCGGTGGGAGAGGAGCGGATTGCCGGGCGCCGGTTCCCAGGGTCCGCGCGGCGAGCGGGCGCGGGCCACGGACACCCCGTGCCCGAGCGCCGTGCCGCCCTCGGCGACCAGCAGGTACCACCACTCGCCGATCCGGTGGAGGTGCGGTGCCTCGGGGTCGCACAGCCCGGTCCCCGACCACGTCGGCAGCGGCCCTTCGAGCACCTTCCCGGTCCGGGTGTCGATCCGGGCCACCGCCACCCCGGCCACCGCGCACCAGCAGTCGCCGTTCTCGTCCCAGGCGAGGTCGGGGTCGATGCCGGGGACGTCCACCCACACCGGGTCGGACCAGGGACCTTCGGGGCGCTCGGCGGTGACGAGGAAGGTGCCGCGACCGCCGACGTCGGTGGTGATGACGTGGAAGAGCCCGTCGTGGTGCCGGATGGTCGGCGCGTACACCCCGGCGGAGGCCGGCGTGCCGTCGGGCAGCGGCCGGTCCAGGACGTTGCCGAGCTGCCGCCAGTGCACCAGGTCCCGGCTGTGGAAGAGCGGGACGCCTGGGACGTACTCGAAGCTGGAACAGACGAGGTAGAAGTCCTCCCCGACCCGGCACACGCTCGGGTCGGGGTGGAAGCCGGGGATGACCGGGTTGTCGTACGTCCGCATGCGCCTGCGCCCCTCCCGGACCGCCGAAAGTTTCGGCGAGATCGGCGAACTTTACGAGGCGCACTGTAGAAGGGCGCTCCGGACCCGACAAGAAGTCCGGTCACGGCGCCGACCACTGGGGGGTCGACCGTGACGACGTGGACGCCGGGCGGTGCCGTAGCGGAGGAAGAGGGGGGCCCGTACCCGCCACGGCAGCGGCGGTCACGGTGACCGTCAGGGGCGTGTCAGGAAGCCCTCCACGCCTGGTCACGCCGCGTCACGGGACGTGTGATGGACACCGGTCGGGGTACTCGAACTCCTCTGGGGGAAGGCCCCGGAGACAGCGACGGACGAACGGTGGAGCCCATGTCGGGTGACGACGCCTGCGGGCCTGGTCGGGTGATGGTGGGCGTGAGCGGTTCGCTGGGCAGCGTCACGGCCCTGTGCCGGGCGGCGGCGGAGGCCCGGCGGCGCGGTGCCGCGCTGTGGCCGGTGCTGGCCTGGGAGCCGCCGGGCGGTGAACTCGCCGCGCGGCGCTCGGCTGCCACGTTCCTGCTCGTGGACGAGTGGGAGCGGCTGGCCCGGCAACGGCTGTGCGAGGTACTGGCGGAGGTCTTCGGCGACGCCGGGCCCGGCGTACCGGTGCACGGCCTCGTCGTACGCGGGAACCCGGGCCGGGCGCTGGTCGAGCTCGCGGTCCGGGACGACGACGTACTGGTCGTCGGCACCGGCCGGCGCGGCTGGCACCGGGTTTTCTCGGGCCGGGTGGCCGGCTACTGCGTCCGTCACGCGCGCTGCTGCGTGCTGGCCGTGCCGCCCTCCCCGCTGGAGGGTGTGCTGGCGGCCGCCCACCGTCGCAACAGCTGGCATCTGCCGCTGGACTCGAAGCAGTTGTCGTAGGCGGCCTTGTCCCGCGCGACGACGAGGGCGGCCGGTCCGGCCGCCCTCGTCGTCGGTCCGTCAGCGGCCCTCGACCAGTTGCCTGAGGGCGGTGTTGAGTTGGAGGACGTTCACCCGGGGCTCGCCGATGAAGCCGAGGGTGCGGCCGTCCGTGTGGTTCTTCACCAGCTTCTCCACCGTGGTGACCGGCAGGTGGTTGCGCTCGGCCACCCGGTGCGCCTGGAGTTCCGCGTACGCCGGGGAGATGTCCGGGTCCAGGCCGGAGCCCGAGGAGGTGACGGCGTCGGCGGGCACCTGGGAAGGCAGCACCTTGTAGCCGGCCGTGGAGTTGTCCTTGACGACCTTGGCCTTGGCCTCCTCGACCGACGCGATGAGCTTCTTGTTGTCGGCGGCGAGGTTGGTCGCACCTGAAAGGATCAGCTTGTACTGGGTGTTGACCGAGTTGGTGCCGAGGCCGTTCGCCGGACGCGACTGGAAGTAGTCGAGGCTGTAGCCCTGTTGGCCGATCAGGGACGAGCCGACGACCTTGCCGTCCGCCTTGATCTCGGAGCCGTTCGCCTTGCCGTGGAACGCGGCCTGGGCGATGCCGGTGACGACCAACGGGTAGCCGACGCCCGTCACCAGGGTCAGCACGAGCAGCGCCCGCAGCGCCGCGCCCAACAACCGGGCAGTGTTCGTAACGGAGTTGTTCATGGCCGTCAACCGATTCCGGGGATGAGGGAGAGGAGCAGGTCGATGATCTTGATCCCGATGAACGGGGCGATCAGGCCGCCGATGCCGTAGACCGTCAGGTTCCGGCGCAGCATCCGGTCGGCGCTCACCGGCCGGTACTGCACCCCCTTCAGGGACAGCGGCACCAGCGCGACGATGATCAGCGCGTTGAAGATGACGGCCGACAGGATCGCGGAGTCCGGCGAGGACAGGCCCATGATGTTGAGCTTGTCCAGGCCCGGGTAGACGGCCGCGAACAGCGCCGGGATGATCGCGAAGTACTTCGCGACGTCGTTGGCGATGGAGAACGTCGTCAACGCGCCCCGGGTGATCAGGAGTTGCTTGCCGATCTCGACGATCTCGATGAGCTTGGTCGGGTTGGAGTCGAGGTCGACCATGTTGCCGGCCTCCTTGGCGGCCGACGTACCCGTGTTCATCGCGACGCCGACGTCGGCCTGGGCGAGGGCCGGCGCGTCGTTGGTGCCGTCGCCGGTCATCGCGACCAGCTTGCCGCCCGCCTGCTCCCGCTTGATGAGGGCCATCTTGTCCTCGGGGGTGGCCTCGGCGAGGAAGTCGTCGACACCCGCCTCCTCGGCGATGGCCTTGGCGGTCAGCGGGTTGTCACCCGTGATCATGACCGTCCTGATGCCCATCCGGCGTAGTTCCTCGAACCGCTCCCGCATGCCTTCCTTGACGACGTCCTTGAGGTGGACGAGGCCCAGGATCCGGGCGCCCCCGGCGTCCTCGACCGCGACGAGCAGCGGTGTCCCGCCGGCCTGCGAGACGGCCGCCGCGAGGGTGTCCGCGTCCTCGGCGACGGTACCGCCCTGTTCCCGGACCCAGGCGATGACCGAACCGGCCGCGCCCTTGCGGATCCTGCGGCCGTCGACGTCCACGCCCGACATCCGGGTCTGGGCGGTGAAGGCGATCCACTCCGCGTGCGCCAGCTCCCCCTGGTGCCGCTCGCGCAGCCCGTACCTCTCCTTCGCCAGGACGACGACCGAGCGGCCCTCGGGGGTCTCGTCGGCCAGCGACGACAGCTGGGCCGCGTCGGCCACCTCGGCCTCGGTGACCCCGCGCACCGGCACGAACTCGGCGGCCTGGCGGTTGCCGAGGGTGATGGTGCCGGTCTTGTCCAGCAGCAGCGTGGAGACGTCACCGGCGGCCTCGACCGCGCGCCCCGACATGGCGAGGACGTTGCGCTGCACCAGCCGGTCCATTCCCGCGATGCCGATCGCCGACAGCAGCGCGCCGATGGTGGTCGGGATCAGGCACACCAGCAGGGCGACCAGCACGACCATCGTCAGGTGTGTGCCCGCGTAGTCCGCGAACGGCGGCAGCGTGGCGCAGGCCAGCAGGAAGACGATGGTCAGCGAGGCGAGCAGGATGTTCAGCGCGATCTCGTTCGGCGTCTTCTGCCGGGCCGCGCCCTCGACGAGACCGATCATCCGGTCGATGAAGGTCTCGCCCGGCTTCGTTGTGATCTTGATGACGATCCGGTCGGACAGCACCTTCGTCCCGCCGGTCACGGCGCTGCGGTCGCCGCCGGACTCCCGGATGACCGGGGCCGACTCACCGGTGATCGCCGACTCGTCGACCGAGGCGACGCCCTCGACCACGTCACCGTCACCGGGTATGACGTCACCGGCCTCGCAGACGACCAGGTCACCGATCCTCAGCTCGGTGCCCGCGACCACGGTCCCGTCGGCCTTGCGGGCCACGGTGTCGGTCTTGGCCTTGCGCAGGGTGTCGGCCTGGGCCTTGCCACGGCCCTCGGCGACGGCCTCCGCGAGGTTCGCGAAGACCACGGTCAGCCACAGCCAGGCGCTGATGGTCCAGCCGAACCAGTCGCCCGGGTCCTTGAAGGAGAAGACCGTGGTCAGGACCGAGCCGATCCACACCACGAACATCACGGGCGACTTGACCATCACGCGCGGGTCGAGCTTGCGGCAGGCCTCGGGGAGCGACCTGACGAGCTGCTTGGGGTCGAAGAGGCCCGCGCCGACGCGGCCGTCGGCCGGCGTGTGTCCGGTCGGCGCGTCCTGGTGGGGCGCAAGGGTGGGAGTGGACATCGTGTCCTCGTGGGCTTCCGTTCGGGTGGTCATGACGCCAGCCCCTCGGCCAGCGGACCCAGCGCCAGGGCCGGGAAGTAGGTCAGACCGGTGATGATCAGGATCGCGCCGACGAGCAGGCCGGTGAACAGCGGCTTCTCGGTGCGCAGGGTGCCCGCCGTGGCCGGCACGGGCCGCTGCTCGGCGAGCGAGCCGGCCAGCGCCAGCACGAACACCATCGGCAGGAAACGGCCCAGCAGCATCGCGAGTCCGGTCATGGTGTTGAACCAGTCGGTGTTCGCGTTGAGACCGGCGAAGGCCGAGCCGTTGTTGTTGGCCGCCGAGGTGAAGGCGTACAGCATCTCGGAGAAGCCGTGCGCCCCGGAGTTGAGCATGGAGTGCGGCGGGGTCGGCAGGGCCATGGAGGCGGCGGCGAGGACGAGCGCGAGCGCCGGGGTGATCAGGATGTAGACCGCCGACAGCTTGATCTCCCGCGGGCCGATCTTCTTGCCCAGGTACTCGGGCGTACGGCCGACCATCAGACCGGCGATGAACACCGCGATGACCGCCATGATGAGGATGCCGTAGAGGCCGGAGCCGGTGCCGCCGGGCGCGATCTCGCCCAGCATCATGCTCAGCAGGGTGATCCCGCCGCCCAGTCCGGTGAAGGACGAGTGGAAGGAGTCCACCGCGCCCGTGGAGGTGAGGGTGGTCGACACCGCGAAGATCGACGAACCGCCGACGCCGAAGCGGACCTCCTTGCCCTCCATCGCACCGCCCGCGAGCTGGAGCGCCGGGCCGTGGTGGGCGAACTCGGTCCACATCATCAGGGCGACGAAACCCACCCAGATGGTGAACATCGTCGCGAGGATCGCGTAGCCCTGCTTCACCGAGCCGACCATGACACCGAAGGTCCGGGTCAGCGCGAACGGGATCAGCAGAATCAGGAAGATCTCGAAGAGGTTGGTGAAGGGCGTCGGGTTCTCGAAGGGGTGCGCGGAGTTGGCGTTGAAGTACCCACCGCCGTTGGTGCCGAGTTCCTTGATGGCCTCCTGGGAGGCGACCGCGCCGCCGTTCCACTGCTGCGAGCCGCCCATGAACTGGCCGACCTCGTGGATGCCGGAGAAGTTCTGGATCGCCCCGCACGCCACCAGGACCAGCGCCGCGACGGCGGCGATCGGCACCAGGATGCGCACGGTGCCCCGCACCAGGTCGGCCCAGAAGTTGCCGATCTCACCGGTGCGCGAGCGCGCGAACCCGCGCACCAGGGCCACCGCCACCGCCATGCCGACGGCCGCGGACACGAAGTTCTGCACGGCCAGACCGGCGGTCTGCACGACGTGCCCCATGGTCTGCTCGCCGTAGTACGACTGCCAGTTCGTGTTGGTCACGAACGAGACCGCCGTGTTGAACGACTGCGCCGGGTTCACCGAGGAGAAGCCGAGCGAGCCGGGCAGAACGCCCTGGAGCCGCTGGAGCAGGTAGAGGAAGAGCACACCGATGAGCGAGAAGGCGAGGACCGCACGGAGATAGGCGGGCCAGCGCATCTCGGTGTCGGGGTCGGCGCCGACGCCCCGGTAGATCCACCTCTCGACCCGCCAGTGCCGGTCGGCGGAGTAGACCTTGGCCATGTGGTTGCCGAGGGGGATGTAGGCGAGCGCCAGCGCTCCTACGAGGGCGAGCAGCTGGAGCACGCCTGCGAGTACGGGACCCATGGCTGTCTCAGAACCTCTCCGGGAAGATCAGGGCGAGGACGAGGTAGCCCAGCAGGGCGACCGCCACGACGAGGCCGACGATGTTCTCGACGGTCACAGCTTCGTCACCCCCTTGGCGACGAGGGCCACCAGCGCGAAGGCCGCGAGGACGGTGACGACGAAGGCCAGATCGGCCATCGTGAGCTCCTGGAGTGAGGTGCGAAAGGGAGGTGGACGGTTAGAGCAAACCGCCTGCGTGGCCGGATCCGACCGGCGTTGACGTCTCCCTTACGGGCGCGGACACCCCTTTGACGGGACTCTTACGGTGGGACGAGTCCCTGGTCAGCCCCTCCCCGCGACTCCTGTCATCAGTACGTCCAGCCCCCGCCGGGTGGTCGCCATCACCACGCGGTCCCCGGCCGCCAGCACCCGCCCCTGCGCCGGTCGCCAGTCGAAGGCGTCCAGGTCCGGTACACGCGGTGTCCCGGAGTCCCCGGTGCCCCCGCCGACCGGTCCCACGGCCAGCACCCGCCACTCGCGCCGCCGGAACGCCTGGTGCACGGACCGTCCCTCCAGCTCCGGATGCCCGGCCACGTCCACGCACGTGAAGAGCAGCGACCCGCGCTCCACCGGCATCACGCCCAGCACATGGCGTCCCATCATGGCGGCGGCGAAGGAGGGCGCGGCCAGGGCGGACACGCTCCTGCTACGGGTCAGCGCGTCCGGGTAAGAGGCCCGCAGGGTGCGCTGGACGGTCGCGGCGAAGTCGTCGTCGTAGAGCCGGGCCACCACCCGGACGCCGGGGTGGTACTCCCTGACGGCCATGAGGATGTCGAGGTTCTGACCGTCATCGCGGGTGAGGACGAGCAGGGAGCGGCACTGCCGGACCCGGGCGAGTTCGAGTACGCCGGGGGCGGTCGCGTCCTCCAGGATCAGCGGGACGCCGAGTGCGCGGGCCAGGGCGACGCCCCGGGCGCGGGGATCGCGCTCGATGGCCACGACCCGGTGCCCGGTGGTGCGCAGCCGGTCCAGTGCGCGGGTGCCGACCATGCCCAGGCCCACCAGGACGATGTGGCCGCTGACGTCCTCCCCGGGCGGGTGGTTCGCGGAGGCGGTCCGGAAGGCGTCGGTGGCGTTCATGGTCGCGGCGACGACGAGGGGCAGCACGGCGAGTCCGACGAAGCCGGCGACGAGCTGGAGTATCCGGCGGGCGGGTGACTCCTCGGTGGCCGGGTCGCCCATGGTGAAGATGTCCAGGAGGGGCAGGTAGAAGTTCTTCCACCAGGGGTGCTCGTCGGCGAAGAGCGCGGTGGCGGTGGCCAGCGCGCCCACCACGGCCGCCAGCGAGCCGTAGACGGCGGCGAGCTGGCGGGAGAGGAAGACCCGCCACGGCAGGTGGGCCAGCCGCGCCCGTACCCAGCGCACCGGTCTGAAGTGCCGGGTGCGGCGGGCCGGTTCGGCCGTGTGGTGCTGGACGACCTCCTCCAGCATCAGCCGGCCGTGGGTGAACTGCCGGTGGTACGCCGTCCGGTCGTCCGGCAGCAGCTGGGTGCCGTCCTCGCCGGCCGTCTCGGGGCTGTCCTGGCTGGCCGGGTCGTCCTCGTGGGCGCCGGAGAGCACGGCGAGGGTGGCGAGGTCGGTGGCGTGCTGCGGGGTGCCCGCCGGGCGTACCACCCCGCGGAACACCCTGCCGTCGACCTGGAGGGTGTGGCCGTGGCCGACGGCGGCGGCCGCGACGAGCTCCGGTACCGCGGTGTCGGCGTCGGAGAGCACGGTGGTGGAGGTGTCCGCGGCAGGGGCGTCGCACAGGCCCGCCGCCCGGTCCAGGAGCCGTTCCAGATGGCTGCCGCGCTCGCGGTTGAACATCCGCACGACCAGCCGTACGGAGGGGTTGACGGCGCGGGCGAGCAGGGCGGCGGTCACGTTGACCTGGTCGTCGCGGTAGGTGAGGGCGAGCGCGGCGGCCCGTTCGACGCCGGCCGCGCGGAGGGTGGCCTCGTCGGGGCGGGCGGCGACGTGGAGCCGGACGGCGGAGTCCGGGTCGCGGTGCAGGGCGGCGACCTGGGCTCCGTGCACGTCGGCGGCGGACGGCATGACGACGGTGACGACCTCCCCGCACACGGCGTCGAGTTCGACGGCCAGCCGGTGGGCGAGCCCGTCGTCGCCGCAGATCACCATGTGCCCGGTGCGCTCTCCGGAGGCCGCTGGTACGGGGAGGGTTGACGTCACATCAGCCAGAACGGCACCGGTCCGGACACCGGTTCCTGCCGGGCCCCTCCCGGGCGTTCAAATGTGCGTCAAGAACATGTCAACAAGGTCCCCCGCCGCCCGCCCCGGGCCCTCGGGTTCATGACGCTCCGCCCACGCGCTCCGGCGCCCGCAGGGCAGGGGGCAGGTCGGCCAGGGGCAGCGAGACGACCATGGTCAGACCGCCGCCCGGGGTGTCCTCGGGGGTCAGGGTGCCGTCCATCGCCTCGGTGAGGCCGCGGGCGAGCGCGAGCCCGAGGCCGAGACCGGTGGTGTTGTCCGTGTCGCCGAGCCGCTGGAAGGGCTCGAAGAGGCGGTCGCGGCCGTCCGCCGGAAGCCCCGGACCGCGGTCGATGACCCTCAGCTCCGCGCGGCCGGCCAGCGCGCTCGCCGTCACCGACACCCGGGCGCCGGGCGGGCTGTGCCGGGCCGCGTTGCCGACCAGGTTGGCGATCACGCGCTCCAGCAGCGGCGGGTCGGCCAGCAGCGGGGGCAGGTGTTCCACGGCACCGTGCACGTCCACCGCCGGGGTGTCCGCCAGGGCCGCCGGCAGCACCTCCTCCAACGCCGTCGCCCGCAGGTTGAGGGTGAGGGCACCGGCTTCCAGCCGGCTGAGGTCGAGGAGGTTGTCGACCAGGCGGCTCAGCCGGGCCATGGACTCGTCGGCGGTGGCGAGGAGTTCGTCACGGTCCTCGGCGGTGAACTCCACCTCGTGGCTGCGCAGCGAGGTGACCGCCGCCCAGCCGGCCGCGAGCGGGGTGCGCAGGTCGTGGCCGACGGCCCGGAGCAGCGCCGTGCGCATCCGGTCGGCGGCGCGGACCGGTTCGACCTCGGCGGCGGCCTGGGCCAGCCGGGCGCGCTCCACGGCCGAGCCGACGTGCGCGGCGAACGCGGCGAGGACCCGTCGTTCGGAGGCGGAGGGGGTACGGCCGCGCAGCACCAGGTGGTTGCCCGGGCCGGCCGGCACGACGGTGGCATCGGCACCGTCGGGCGGGGTGTCGACCAGTTCGGCGGAGTCCGCCCCGAAGGTCTCCCGGGTGCGTTCCAGCAGGGCCGGGATGGTCTGGCCGCCGCGCACGATGCTGCCGGCCAGCGACGACATGGTCTCCGCCTCGGCCGTGGCCCGGGCCGCGCGTCTCGACAGCCGCAGGGAGCGGTCCACGACCCCGGCGACGGTGGCGGCGACGACCGCGAACACCCCCAGCGCGAGCAGGGCGTTGGGGTCGTCCAGGGTGAACTGGCCGACGGGCGGGATGAACCAGTAGTTGAGCAGCAGGGACGCGGTGACGGAGGCGATCACGGCGGAGGTGACCCCGCCTATGCAGGCCACCCCCACCACCGCGAGCAGGAACAGCAGGGCCTCACTGGTGAGGTTGACGGTGCCGCGGACCTGGGCGAGGGCCGCGGTGAGCAGGAGCGGCAGCACCAGCCCCGCGACCGGTCCGGCGACGAGCCGCCGGGTGGAGAGGGTACGGCGGCGGGAGGGCAGCAGGGTGCCGCGCCCCTCGCGCTCGTGGGTGACCCGGTGGACGTCGATGTCGCCGGAGAGCGCGGTCACGGTCTCCCCCGTGCCCGGCCCGGTCAGGAAGCGTTCGAGGCGGCCGCGGCGGCTGGTGCCGAGGACGAGCTGGGTGGCGTTCGCGGCGCGCGCGAACTCGACCAGCGCGGTGGCCACGTCGTCGCCGACCACGGAGTGGTAGCTGCCGCCGAGGTCCTCGGCCAGCCGGCGCTGCCGGGCCAGCGAGGCGTGCGAGACACCCGCCGCGAGCCCGTCGCTGCGGGCCACGTGCACGGCGAGCAGGTCGCCGCCCGCCGACCGGTCGGCGATCCGAGCGGCCCGTCGGACCAGCGTGTCGCCCTCCGGGCCGCCGGTCAGCGCGACCACCACCCGCTCCCGGGTCTCCCAGACCCCGCCGATCGCGTGCTCGGCGCGGTACGACCGCAGCGCCTCGTCGGCCCGGTCGGCGACCCAGAGCAGGGCCAACTGGCGCAGGGCGGTCAGGTTGCCGGGACGGAAGTAGTTGGCGAGGGCCGCGTCGATCTTCTCGGGGGCGTAGATGTCGCCGTGCGCCATCCGGCGGCGCAGGGCCTCCGGCGGGATGTCCACCAGCTCGATCTGCTCGGCACGCCGGACCACCTCGTCGGGCACCGTCTCGTGCTGCGGCATCCCGGTGATCTTCTCCACGACGTCCTTGAGGGACTCCAGGTGCTGGACGTTGACGGTGGTGATCACGTCGATGCCGGCCGCGAGCAGGTCCTCGACGTCCTGCCGGCGCCTGGGGTGCCGGCCGTCACCGGGGATGTTCGTGTGCGCGAGCTCGTCGACGACCGCCACCTCCGGGCGGCGCGCCAGCACCGCCGCGAGGTCCATCTCCTCGAACTCGCCGCCCCGGTAGCCGCAGCGCAGTCGCGGCGTGACCACCAGGCCCTCGGTCATGGCCTCGGTCCGGGGGCGCCCGTGGCACTCCACGAACCCCACGACCACGTCCGCGCCCCGGGACGCGCGGCGCCGTGCCTCGTCGAGCATGCGGTAGGTCTTGCCGACCCCTGGGGCCGCCCCGAGGTAGACCTTCAGCCGTCCGCGTGGTGCATCGTTCATCACCTCGAAGAAGACCCCGCGACCGGTCCTGGACACGACCGTCTTGACGCGTCTCTGGCGCCGCCGACGGCGATGTTGACACCGTCTTGACGGCCGTCGGGCCGGCGGTGCCTGTCCGGGCCGGCCGGTCCGGCCGTACTCGAACGGCCGGGGGCCCGGGCGTCGTACGGGATAACGCTCGGTGTCCGATGCGGGGTTCCGGCCCGCCGATCCCCGTACGGCCGAACGCCCCGGCGCGGTCTCCGTCGGACCATCACCTGCTGCGCGAACCCCGCCCGCCAGGCCATTCTTAACGCAAGCTTGACGCCCTGGGTCCACCGATCCGTGGGCCCACGCGTCACTCTCTGCATACGCTGGTGCCGCCGTCCGCGTGATGGCCGGAATCGAACTGCGCCGCACCTCACCGCGCCGGACACCAGGAGCCCTCCGCATGGCCACGACCGAGCACCCCCCTCCCAGTCGCCTGCGCGCCTGGATGCTGGAGGGGCTGTCCGACATGGGCAAGGGCGGCGGTCACACGGGCCCTCACGCGCAGCCCGCGCCCGCGCACCAGGGCCAGCGCTGGTGGCGGGTGATGTGCCTGACCGGCGTGGACTACTTCTCGACCCTCGGCTACCAGCCGGGCATCGCCGCCCTCGCGGCCGGCCTGCTCTCCCCCATCGCGACCATCGTGCTCGTGATCGTCACCCTGGCCGGCGCCCTGCCGGTGTACCGCCGCGTCGCCGAGGAGAGCCCGCACGGCGAGGGCTCCATCGCCATGCTGGAGCGGCTGCTCTCCTTCTGGCAGGGCAAGCTGTTCGTGCTCACCCTGCTCGGCTTCGCCGCCACCGACTTCCTGATCACGATCACGCTGTCGGCCGCCGACGCCTCCACCCACCTGGTCGAGAACCCGCATCTGACCAGCACCCTGCACGGCCATCAGATGGTCATCACGCTGTTCCTGGTGGCCCTGCTCGGCGCGGTCTTCCTCAAGGGCTTCCTGGAAGCGATCGGTGTCGCGGTCGCCCTGGTCGGCATCTACCTCGCCCTCAACGTCGTCGTCGTGATCGTCGGCTTCTGGCACGTCATCACCGCCGAACACGTCATCACCGACTGGAGCAGCGCCCTCACCGCGGAACACGGCAACGTCTTCGTCATGATCGGCGTCGCCCTGATCGTCTTCCCCAAACTCGCGCTCGGCCTGTCCGGCTTCGAGACCGGCGTCGCCGTCATGCCGCACGTCAAGGGCGACCCGGGCGACACCGAGCAGCGGCCCACCGGCCGGATCCGGGACGCCAGGAAGCTGCTCACCACCGCCGCCCTGATCATGAGCTGCTTCCTCATCGCGACCAGCTTCATCACCACGCTGCTGATCCCGGAGAACGAGTTCAAGCCCGGCGGCGCCGCCAACGGCCGCGCCCTCGCCTACCTGTCCCACGAGTACCTCGGCAACGCCTTCGGCACGGTCTACGACGTCTCGACCATCTGCATCCTGTGGTTCGCCGGCGCCTCCGCCATGGCCGGCCTGCTCAACCTGATGCCCCGCTACCTGCCCCGCTACGGCATGGCCCCGCACTGGGCCCGCGCCGTCCGCCCCATGGTCATCGTCTTCACCCTGATCGCCTTCCTGGTCACCTGGATCTTCGACGCCAGCGTGGACGCCCAGGGCGGCGCCTACGCCACCGGCGTCCTGGTCCTGATCAGCTCCGCGGCCATCGCGGTGACCATCGCCGCCCGCAAGGCCGGACAGCGCAAGTGGACCGTCGCCTTCGCGGTGATCTCGGCGGTGTTCCTCTACACGACCGTCGTGAACGTCATCGAGCGCCCCGACGGTGTGAAGATCGGCGCCTGCTTCATCGTCGGCATCATCCTGGTGTCACTGCTGTCCCGGCTGGCCCGCGCCTTCGAACTGCGGGTGACGAGCGTGACCCTCGACGACATGGCCGAGCGGTTCATCAGGGACATGGCCAGCCGCAGGATCCGGTTCATCGCCAACGAGCCGGACGCCCGCGACAAGGCCGAATACCGCGACAAGGTCGAACAGATCCGGGCCGACAACGACATGCCCGAGCAGGAGGACTTCGTCTTCGTCGAGGTCACCGTGACCGACCCGTCCGAGTTCGAGGCCGGCCTGACCGTCCGCGGCGAGGTCCTGCACGGCCGCTACCGCGTGCTGACCCTGGAGTCCGCGTCCATCCCCAACGCCCTGGCCGCGCTCCTGCTCCACGTCCGCGACGAGACCGGCTGCATCCCGCACATCTACTTCGAGTGGACCGAGGGCAGCCCGTTCGCCAACTTCCTGCGCTTCTTCCTCTTCGGCCAGGGCGAGGTCGCCCCGGTCACCCGCGAGGTGCTGCGCGAGGCCGAACCGGACCGCAACCGACGACCCCGCGTGCACACGGGCTGAGCGCCGGCCCCGCCGACCGCCGACCGCCGACCGCCGACCGCCGACCGCCGACCGCCGGGGCACGCGTATCGTAAGAATCCCGTCAATAACCGCTCAGTCCGCATAAGAACCCCGTCAGCGGCCGCTCGCCCGCGCCCACCGGCCCCTACCGTCGGCCTCATGGCGGACAGCAGACCCTCGGGCCGGGCGACCGGCGACCGCACCTGGCGCGGCGGCGCCCGGCTGGCCGTCGGCTGCGCCCTCGGCTTCGGCGCCCTCACCCTCGGGGTGGACTGGGACGCCGGCAGCCTCACCCCGGCCCGAGCCCTGCTCTGGGTGGCCCTCTCGGCGACCGTCCTCGGCCTGCTGCTGCCGGCCCGCGTCACGGCGGGCCCCGGCTGGCTCGCGGTGCGCGGTCCGCTGCGCCGCCGTACGGTCCGTACCGACTCCCTCGTCCACGTCGGCCGGTACGGCGACGTCGCCGCGCATCTGGTCCTCTGCGACACCCTGGGCAACCGGCTGGAACTCGACCCCGGCGTGCTGCACGCCAACCCCCTGCTCTGGCACGAGCTGGACACCGGCATCCGCCGCTCCCTGGAACGCGGCACCCTGCGCCGCGGGTCCGAGGTGCTCGCCCGGCTCGGTCACGAGATCGACGACACGAACGCCCGCGCGGTCCTGGAGGTGTCCGGGCTCAGCTGACCACCGGCCCCTGTCCATGAGCCCCGCCACCTGCCCCTATGGTGAGCGCATGCCTTCCTACACGATCGGCCGGGCGGCACGGCTGCTCGGCGTCAGCCCGGACACCGCCCGCCGCTGGGCCGACGCGGGCCGGATGGCCACCCATCGCGACGAGGGCGGCCGAAGGCTCATCGACGGCGCGGATCTCGCCGCGTTCTCCGTGGAGCTGGCCAAGGCGGGAACCGGCGAGGAGGACGCCTCCTACACGTCGGTCCGCAACGCCTTCCCCGGCATCGTCACCGCGATCAAGCTCGGCGACGTCGCCGCCCAGGTCGAGATCCAGGCCGGTCCGCACCGCCTGGTCTCCCTGCTGACCCGGGAGGCCGTGGAGGAACTCGGCCTGGAGGTGGGCATGGAGGCCACGGCCCGGGTGAAGTCCACGAACGTACACATCGACCGCACCTGACCCATCCCCGGCCGCGTCCGACCCACTACCTCCGACCCACTACCCACCCCCCGTCCAGCCGGATCTCCCTGATGCCGCTGATGTGCCGGGCCCCGCAGCGGTCCTGCGGCAGGACCAGTTGCGGGCCCGCCCGGTCCAGCGGGGTGCCGTCGATGCTCACACCGAGCAGGACGGCCAGGACGTCGTACAGCCGGGGGCCCGTGAAGCCGTGGTGCTGGACGCCGCTGCTGGCGCACTCGAAGCTGACCCGGACCTGGTGCTGGGGCCAGCGCAGGAGGTCCGGCACGGTCAGCCGGGCGGGGCGGGCCAGATCTCCGGTGAGGTCGAGTTCGGCGAGCGTCATGTGCGGCCACCTCCCGGATGACGGTACCCGCGACGCCCTGCCGTACAAACGCACATGCCAGGTTCCCGTCCAAAGCATGCAGCTCATGCGATGCGACAGGAGACTTACGTCTCGCAAATGCGGCAGTATCATCACCTCGCGGCCGTTGCCGGTCGCGGCAGGGCGCGACAGTTTTCTCCCAAGACAGAGGAGTTCACCCGTGATGACCCGTTCCGCGCGCCGGACCCGGCGGACGATGCAGGTGGCCGGTGTCTCGGTCGCGGCCCTGCTGGCCCTGAGCGCCTGCTCGTCCTCCGGCTCGTCCGACAGCGACTCGTCGCCGAAGACCAAGTCGGACACCTCGTCGTCGGCGTCGCCCAAGCTGTCGGGCTCGATCACCGTGTTCGCGGCGGCCTCCCTCAAGGAGAGCTTCACGACGCTGAAGGCCGACTTCGAGAAGGCCCACCCGGGCACCACGGTCAACTTCAGCTTCGGTGGCAGCGACACGCTCGCCGCCCAGATCACCAGCGGTGCGCCGGCCGACGTCTTCGCCGCCGCCAGCCCCAAGACCATGGCGCTCGTGACCGACAAGAAGGACACCGCCACCACCCCGGCCACCTTCGTCCGCAACCAGCTGGAGATCGCCACCCTGCCGGGCAACCCCGACAAGGTCTCCTCCCTGAAGGACCTCACCAAGTCCTCGCTGAAGGTCGTGCTGTGCGACAAGACGGTGCCGTGCGGCGCCGCCGCCCAGAAGGCGCTGGACGCCGCCAAGCTCAAGCTCACACCGGTCTCCTACGAGGAGGACGTGAAGTCCGCCCTCAACAAGGTGGTCCTCAAGGAGGCCGACGCGGCCGTCGTCTACAAGACCGATGTGAAGGCCGCGGGCAGCAAGGTGGAGGGCGTGGAGTTCCCCGAGTCCGCGAACGCCATCAACGACTACCCGATCGCCCTGCTCAAGAACGCCCCCAACCCGTCGGTGGCCAAGGCGTTCATCGCACTGGTGCAGTCCGCCGAGGGTCAGCAGGTCCTGAACCAGGCCGGGTTCCTCAAGCCGTGACGAAGGCCGACGAGTCCGGTGCCGCGGCCGGCGCCCGCACGGGCCGCCCGCGTCGCCGGCGCGTCCGGATCGCCGTACCGCTGCCGCTCCTCCTCCCCGGAGCGGTGGCTCTGGCGTTCCTCCTGCTGCCCCTCGTCGCACTCCTCCTGCGCGCCCCCTGGAGCAGTCTCCCGTCCCTCCTGACCAGCCCCGACGTCTGGCAGGCCCTCCAGCTCTCGCTGTTCAGCGCGACGGCCGCGACGGCGGTGAGCCTCGTCCTCGGGGTACCACTGGCCTGGCTGCTGGCCCGTACGGAGTTCCCCGGCCGGGGTCTCGTACGAGCGCTGGTCACCCTCCCCCTGGTCCTCCCGCCGGTCGTCGGCGGTGTGGCCCTCCTCCTCGCGCTCGGCCGCAACGGCGTCGTCGGCCAGTGGCTGGACGCCTGGTTCGGCATCACGCTCCCGTTCACGACGACGGCGGTGGTGATCGCCGAGACCTTCGTGGCCATGCCGTTCCTGGTGATCAGCGTGGAGGGCACCCTGCGCGCCGCCGACCCGCGCTACGAGGAGGCGGCGACGACCCTGGGCGCCACCCGCTTCACCGCCTTCCGCCGCGTCACCCTCCCGCTCATCGCCCCCGGGATCGCGGCCGGCGCGGTCCTGGCGTGGGCCCGCGCGCTGGGCGAGTTCGGAGCGACGATCACCTTCGCCGGCAACTTCCCCGGCCGCACCCAGACCATGCCCCTCGCCGTGTACCTGGCCCTCCAGAACGACCCCGAGGCGGCGATCGCGCTCAGCCTGGTGCTGCTCGCGGTGTCGATCGCGGTGCTGGCCGGGCTGCGGGACCGTTGGATGACAGCGCCATGACCACTGTGCCCCCGTCCGGCAGCCACGGCCCGACCGGCCTCGACGCGCACCTGGTGGTCACCCGCGCCGCCTTCCACCTGGACATCACCCTCACCGCCGCCCCCGGCGAGGTCGTCGCCCTCCTCGGCCCCAACGGCGCGGGCAAGACCACGGCCCTGCGCGCCCTGGCAGGCCTCACCCCGCTCTCCGCCGGCCGGCTCCGCCTGGACGGCGAACAGCTGGACGGCACACCGCCCGAGTCCCGCCCGGTCGGCGTCGTCTTCCAGGACTACCTCCTCTTCCCCCACCTCACGGCCCTGGACAACGTCGCCTTCGGCCCCCGCTGCCAGGGCGCGACGAAGGCCGAGTCCCGTGCCGTGGCGGCCGGCTGGCTGGACCGCATGGGTCTCACCGCACACGCCGGCGCCAAACCCCGCCGGCTCTCCGGCGGCCAGGCCCAGCGCGTCGCCCTGGCCCGCGCCCTGGCCACCCGCCCCCGGCTCCTCCTCCTCGACGAACCCCTCGCCGCCCTCGACGCCCGCACCCGCCTGGACGTACGCTCCCAGCTCCGCCGCCACCTGGCCGAGTTCGAGGCCGTGGCGGTACTGGTGACCCACGACCCGCTCGACGCGATGGTGCTGGCCGACCGCCTGATCGTGATCGAACACGGCAGGATCGTCCAGCAGGGCACCCCCGCCGACATCGCCCGTCACCCGCGCACCGACTACATCGCCCACCTGGTCGGCCTCAACCTCTACCGGGGCCGGGCCGAGGGCCACACGGTCAAGCTGGAGACGGGACCCGCGATCACCGTCACCGAGGAGTTGACCGGTGACGTCTTCGTCGCGTTCCCGCCGAGCGCGGTCACCCTCTTCCGGGACCGCCCCACAGGCGTCAGCGCCCGCAACCTCTGGCGGTGCGAGGTCGCCGGCCTGGAGACCCACGGCGACCGGATCCGCGCCGACCTGACCGGCGAACTCTCCCTGGCGGCCGACCTGACCACGGTCGGGGCGGCCGAGCTGGACCTGCGTCCGGGCGCCACGGTCTGGGCGACCCTGAAGGCGACCCAGACCCACGCGTACCCGGCGTGAACGCGGAAGGCCCCGCCGAAGCGGGGCCTCCTGCGCGTGCGCGGGTACTACGGGTCAGTCCTCGTACGCGTCCAGCGGCGGGCACGAGCACACCAGGTTCCGGTCGCCGAAGGCCTGGTCGATCCGGCGCACCGGCGGCCAGTACTTGTCGGCGGCGGACACCCCGGCCGGGAAGACGGCCTCCACGCGACTGTACGCGTGCTCCCACTCCCCGCCGAGCGCGGCGGCCGTGTGCGGAGCGCCCCGCAGCGGGTTGTCCTCGGCGGGCCACTGTCCTGCCCCCACCTTGTCGATCTCCGCGCGGATGGCGATCATCGCGTCGCAGAACCGGTCCAGCTCACCCAGGTCCTCGGACTCGGTCGGCTCGATCATCAGCGTGCCGGCGACCGGGAAGGACATCGTCGGCGCGTGGAAGCCGTAGTCGATGAGCCGCTTGGCGACGTCGTCGACGCTGACCCCGGTCGCCTTGGTGAGCGGCCGCAGGTCGATGATGCACTCGTGCGCGACCAGCCCGCCGGGCCCGGTGTAGAGCACGGGGAAGTGCGGCTCGAGCCGCTTGGCGACGTAGTTGGCGCTGAGCACGGCCACCTGGGTGGCCCGCTTCAGCCCCTCGCCGCCCATGAGCCGGACGTACGCCCACGAGATCGGCAGGATCCCGGCCGAGCCCCAGGGCGCCGCGGAGATCGGCCCGACCCCGGTCTCCGGCCCGGCGGCCGGCTGGAGCGGGTGGTTCGGCAGGTACGGCGCCAGGTGGGCCCGTACGGCCACCGGACCGACGCCCGGTCCGCCGCCGCCGTGCGGGATGCAGAAGGTCTTGTGCAGGTTGAGGTGGGACACGTCACCGCCGAAGTGCCCCGGCTTGGCGAGCCCGACCAGGGCGTTCAGGTTGGCACCGTCGACGTAGACCTGGCCGCCGGCCTCGTGGACCTGGGCGCAGATGTCGGCGACGTGCTCCTCGAACACGCCGTGGGTGGACGGGTAGGTGATCATCAGTACCGCGAGTTCGTCGCGGTGCTGCTCGATCTTCGCCCGCAGGTCCTCGACGTCGATCTCGCCGTCCTCGGCGGTCTTCACGACGACGACCTTCATGCCCGCCATCACCGCGCTGGCCGCATTGGTCCCGTGGGCGGACGACGGGATCAGGCACACGGTCCGCTGCGCGTCGCCGTTGGCCCGGTGGTAGGCGCGCACGGCGAGCAGGCCGGCCAGCTCGCCCTGGGATCCGGCGTTGGGCTGCAACGACACCTTGTCGTAGCCGGTGACCTCGGCGAGCCGCTCCTCCAGTTCCCGGATGAGCGTCAGGTAGCCCTGTGCCTGCTCGGCGGGCGCGAAGGGGTGCAGCTGACCGAACTCGGGCCAGGTGACCGGCTCCATCTCGGTGGTGGCGTTCAGCTTCATGGTGCACGAGCCCAGCGGGATCATGCCCCGGTCCAGCGCGTAGTCGCGGTCGGCGAGCTTGCGCAGGTAGCGCAGCATCGCGGTCTCGGAGCGGTGCTGCTGGAAGACGGGGTGGGTGAGGTAGCCGTCGGTGCGCAGCAGCGCCTCGGGCAGCGTGTCCTCGGTGACGGCGTCCAGCGCCTCGACGTCGCCGTCGACCCCGAAGGCGCCCCACACGGCGCTCAGCTGGGCGCGCGTGGTCGTCTCGTCGCAGGCCATGGAGACGTGGTCGGCGTCGACGAGCCGCAGGTTGACACCGCCCTGCCGGGCGGCGGAGACGACCTCGGCGGCCTTGCCGGGCACCCGCGCGGTGAGGGTGTCGAAGTAGGCGCCGTGCACGATCTCGACGCCGCCGGCCCGCAGGCCCGCGGCGAGGACCGTGGCGTACCGGTGGGTGCGCCGGGCGATGGCCTGGAGCCCCTCGGGGCCGTGGTAGACGGCGTACATGCCGGCCATCACGGCGAGCAGCACCTGCGCGGTGCAGATGTTGCTGGTGGCCTTCTCCCGGCGGATGTGCTGCTCGCGGGTCTGCAGCGCGAGCCGGTAGGCCTTGTTCCCGTCGGCGTCCACGGACACGCCCACGAGCCGGCCGGGCAGGCTGCGCGCGAACTTCTCACGGACGGCCATGTAGCCGGCGTGCGGCCCGCCGAAGCCCATCGGCACGCCGAACCGCTGGGTGGTGCCGACCGCGATGTCGGCCCCCAGCTCGCCCGGGGAGGTCAGCAGGGTCAGGGCGAGCAGATCGGCGGCCACGGTGACGAGCGCGCCGAGCTCGTGCGCCTGCTCGATGACGGGCTTGATGTCGCGTACGGCACCGGAGGCACCGGGGTACTGGACGAGCACGCCGCTGATCTCACGTCCGGCGAGGTCCGCCGGGATGCCCTCGGAGAGGTCGGCGACCACGACCTCCACGCCCGTCGGCTCGGTGCGCGTGCGGATCACCGCGATGGTCTGCGGCAGCGCGTCCGCGTCGACGACGTAGACGCCCTTCTTGTTCTTGCCCATGCGCAGTGACAGGGCCACGGCCTCGGCGGCGGCCGTGCCCTCGTCGAGCAGCGAGGCGCCGGAGGTGGGCAGCCCGGTGAGGTCGGCGACCACGGTCTGGAAGTTCAGCAGCGCTTCCAGCCGGCCCTGGGAGATCTCCGGCTGGTACGGCGTGTAGGCCGTGTACCAGGCGGGGTTCTCCATCACGTTGCGCAGGATGACGGGCGGGGTGAAGGTCCCGTAGTAGCCGAGGCCGATCATCGAGCCGAGCACCTGGTTGCGGTCGGCGAGCGAGCGCAGTTCGGCGAGGACCTCGGCCTCGGTCCGGGCACCCGGCAGCTCCAGGCGGTCGGCGTTCTTGATCACGTCCGGCACGGCCGCGGCCGTCAGTTCGTCCAGCGAGCCGTAGCCGACCTGCGCGAGCATCTTGGCCCGCGCCTCCTGGTCGGGCCCGATGTGGCGCTGCTCGAAGGGGATTGCCTGTTCGAGCTCGGAGAGCGAAGGGCGGTGGGCGGTCATTGCGGAGGCCTCCTGGTCTGACGCGACCTTCGAGGGGTACCCCGGCACGGGTACCCCGACGGCCTCCCCCTCTGTCATCTCAACCTGAGAGCTTCGCCGGACGCCCGTGGGCACCGGCTTTCACCGTCGGTGAGGGCGGACACCGTCGACGTCCGCCCTGCTTTCCAGAGTGACCTCGTCCGTGCGGTACGTGGGCCTGAGAGATTCCGGGGAGGATTTGCTCCTTCGGCGCCTCCGGATTGCCCGGAGGACTCTCCCGCACGGGGTCAGCAGCCGCTGCCAGCGTACCAGCGGGGGCAACGCACGGACCTTCGAGTGGCCGCCTCCTTGAATGTGCTCTTTTGTAGTGCTTACGGATGAGTTGCGACCAAGTGGAGGGCCCGTGCAGACCGACATCGATCCGCGCAACCTGATCGGCCGCAAGGCGTTCGACCGCAACGGCACGAAGATCGGCACGATCGACGAGGTGTACCTCGACGACGCGACGGGCGTGCCGGAGTGGGCGGCCATACGCACCGGCCTGTTCTCCCGGGACGCGTTCGTGCCCCTGGAGCCCAGCGAGCTGGTCGAGGGCACCCTGCACATCCCCTTCGACCGCGCCCTGATCAAGGACGCCCCCGACTTCGGAGTGGGCCGCCACCTCTCTCCGGAGCAGGAGCTCCAGCTCTACCACCACTACGGTCTGGACACGGCGGTTCCGCCCCCGCCCCGCCCGGACCACGAGTTCGGCAAGCTGGCGGGCACGGAGGACACGGGGGCCTGAGGGCCGAGGGCGTCCCGTCGCGGGCCGTCCGGCGCGGCCCCCGTCACGTCCTCCACCAACGGCAACGGATCCGCGGGCTCCAGCTCCGGATCGTCGACCCGGAACGTCCGCACCCGGCCCGGCACCAGCGACGCCGGTGTCTCGAAGCGCACCGTCACCCGCCCCAGCCCGCTGCCCTGCACCCATCCGGGTCCGTACTGCGCGTGCCGCACGTCGTGCCCCGCGGGCCAGCGCCGTCCGGCCGCCGCGTCCTGCTCGGCCACGGCGACGGGCTCCACGGTGTCCTCCTCCGCCGTGACGTCCGTCACCTCCCCCGCGGCCTGCGCGAAGAGGTCCTCCTGGGTGTAGTCGGCCAGGCCCGTCACCCCCACCCCCAGCAGTCGCACGCCCCCCGTCGTGTCCACCGAGTCGAGCAGCCGCGCGGCCGCCTCCCGCACCACCGCCGGGTCGTCGGTCGGCCCCCGCAGCGTCTCCGACCGGGTCAGCGTCGAGAAGTCGTACCGCCGCACCTTCAGCACGATCGTCCGCCCCGACAGCCCGGCCTCCCGCAGCCGCCGCACGCACCGGTCCGCCAGCCG
Source organism: Streptomyces arenae (assembly GCF_022343545.1). Classification (NCBI taxonomy): domain Bacteria; kingdom Bacillati; phylum Actinomycetota; class Actinomycetes; order Kitasatosporales; family Streptomycetaceae; genus Streptomyces; species Streptomyces arenae. The sequence goes on along the minus strand of NZ_JAKQYH010000074.1, from coordinate 10,125 downwards.
CCGCACCTCCATGCCCACTCTCAGCCGGTCGTGGATGTCCACGTCGTAGGTGTCCTCCACGGACACCGACTTGGCCTCCCGCTCGGCCACCACGGGCCGCTCGTCGTGCGCGAGCGCCATCGCGTACAGCGCGTGCCCGTGGGCCTTGCCCAGCAGCCGTACCAGCTCGTCCTCACCGGCCTCGGCGATCTCGGCGACCGTGGTGATCCCGGCCCGCCGCAGATGGTCCCCCGTCGCCGGCCCCACCCCCGGCAGGATCCGCACCGGCATCGGCCCGAGCAGCGTCCGCTCGGTGCCCGGCTCGATCAGCACCAGGCCGTCCGGCTTGGCCTGCTCGGAGGCGATCTTCGCGAGCATCTTGGACGCGGCGAGCCCGACGGACCCGGAGAGCCCCGTGACGGCCCGTATGTCCGCGCGCAGCCGCTCCCCGACCGACCGGGCCGACGCCTCGTCCGAGGCCCTCTCACCGGCCTCCAGGTCCACGAACGCCTCATCCAGGCTCAACGGCTCCACCAGCGGCGACAGCTCGTGCAACAGGGTCATCACCTGCTCGCTGATCGAGCGGTACAGCGTGAAGCGCGGCACCAGGTACGCGGCGTTCGGCGCCAGCCTGCGCGCCTGCGCCATCGGCATCGCGGAGTGCACCCCGAACACCCGGGCCTCGTACGACGCGGTGGCCACCACACCACGCGGTCCGAGCCCGCCCACGACCACGGCCTTCCCGCGCAGGCTCGGCTTGGACGCCTGCTCCACCGAGGCGTAGAAGGCATCCATGTCGAGATGCAGGATCGTGGGCGCGTTTCTCACATCTCCGATGCTGCACCACGCCACTGACAACGCGCCGGACGCGCCGGGAGGTCAGACCGCCTTGTTGCGCCGCCGGGCCAGTTCGTCGGCCGGGTTGTGCCCGACGAGGGTCTCACCGGTGTCGACGCGCTCGCCGTGCAGCTGGGAGAGCGCGTTCTCCACGTCCCGCCAGACCACGCCGACCGCGATCCCGAAGATGCCCTGACCGCCCTGGAGCAGGGCGTGCACCTCGTCCGGCGAGGTGCACTCGTAGACCGTGGCACCGTCGCTCATGAGGGTCATCCGCTCCAGGTCGCGGAAACCGCGTTCTCTGAGGTGCTGAACCGCGCTGCGGATGTTCTGGAGGGAGACCCCGGTGTCCAGGAACCGCTTGACGATCTTCAGGACAACGACGTCCCGGAAGCTGTACAGACGCTGCGTGCCCGACCCGTAGGCGGGCCGCACGCTGGGCTCGACCAGGCCGGTGCGGGCCCAGTAGTCGAGTTGCCGGTAGGTGATGCCGGCCGCCGCGCAGGCCGTGGGCCCGCGGTAGCCGATCTCCTCGGTGGCCATGGACGCCGCCCCTCCGCCGCTCGGCACTGCCGTCGGCCGCTGCGGGGCGTGACCGGCTGTGCTGCTGTGAAGCGGGTATGGACCGCTCTCCCCGAAACCGTGTCCGGGGGCACCCCCAGCCGTACCGTCGCCGCTGCTTCTCACGCCGACCTCCGTCCTTGACCTGCCTTCTCGACGGTAGGCAGTCACCAGGGGCGCGTCAACGATCGCCACGCTCGGCACGCCGAGTGATAATCACCCTAGGAGTGGTTTCCCGTGCCCCACCGCGGGGAAAGGCTAGCCGAATGCTCTGGCGGCAGGCCGTAGGACGCTCTCAGTGGCCGCTGGCAATTGCCCATGAGTTTCGGCCGGCCCCGGCCCGCGAACCGGCCCGTCACCGACCTTCCGGTGGGTAACGGGCCGCTCGGCGCTCTCACTGGCTGCTGCTGCCGAAGTCCTCGGGCGAGATCTGGTCGAGGAACTCGCGGAACTTCTCCACCTCGTCCTCCTGCTCGTCCGGAATCGCGATCCCCGCGTCGTCCAGCACCGTGTCGCTGCCGTAGATCGGCGTACCGGTGCGCAGCGCAAGCGCTATCGCGTCGGACGGACGGGCGCTCACCTCGACGCCGCTGGCGAACACCAGCTCCGCGTAGAAGACGCCCTCACGCAGGTCCGTGATGCGTACTTCGGTGAGCTCCTGACCGACGGCCTCCAGCACGTCCTTGAACAGGTCGTGGGTCAGCGGTCGCGCGGGGGCCATGCCCTGCTGGGCGAAGGCGATCGCCGTCGCTTCCCCCGGCCCGATCCAGATGGGGAGGTAACGGTCGCCTCCCACTTCGCGCAGGAGCACGATCGGTTGGTTGGAGGGCATTTCCACCCGGACACCTACGACATCGAGCTCGTTCACACAGCAACCCTAGGCCGTGCCCGGGACGTTTGGGTAGTCGGGCCGACAACGCGCGCCCGATCCGGCCTCAGCCCGGGTCCTGTCACTTCGGTCACGGCAGCCGCACCCCGAGTGCGATCTGCACCAGCGCGGCGTGCAGCTTCACCGTGAGCGCCGCCAGCTCCTTCGTACGGGCCTCGGCATGGGCCCTGGTCTGCGGGTTGCGGTGCCGCTTCAGCGGAGCCACCACCTGCTCCACCAGGCCGGCCTCCCGGTCGGCGGCGGCCTTCATCGCCCGCAGATGGCGCGGCTCGATCCCGAACCGCCCCAGCTCGGTCACGAGCGACGCCACCGTGACCGACTCGGCGTCGTAGACGCCGTCCTCCAGCGGGGCGATCAGCCCGTACGACTCCCACTCCGCGAGGCAGCCCTCGTCGATCTCGGCGGCCGCCAGCAGCTCCTGGCGCCCGATCCGCGCCACCGGGGGCGCCTCCGGCACCATCGGCACCGCCTCCCCGTCGCGCTGCCGCCCCAGCACGGGAAGTTGCACGGCCTCACCGCGCTCCACGGCGTCCAGGTGCTCCCGGATGACCTTGAGCGGCAGATAGTGGTCCCGCTGCATCCGCAGGACGTGTCCGAGACGCTGCACGTCCTCGGCGCTGAACTTGCGGTACCCGGAAGGGGTCCGGCGCGGCTCGATGAGCCCCTCCGACTCCAGGAAGCGGATCTTGGAGATGGTGACTTCGGGGAACTCGTCGCGCAGCACGTTCAGCACCGTGCCGATGCTCATCAGCCCGGTTTCCGTGGCGGCGGTGCCATGACCGGCACCGCCGCTCGGTGTGTGCGGCATGGACCTTCTTCCCTGGGGCCCCCGGACGAGGTCCGGCGGGTCAGATGCCCTGCCGGCTCGCGTAGAAGACCAGCCGGTACTTGCCGATCTGGACCTCGTCACCGTTCGACAGGGCGACCTGGTCGATGCGCTCCCGGTTGACGTACGTGCCGTTGAGGCTGCCCACGTCGGCCACCGTGAAGGAGCCGTCCGGCTGGCGGCGGAACTCCACATGGCGGCGCGAGACCGTCACGTCGTCCAGGAAGATGTCACTCTGCGGGTGCCGGCCTGCCGTGGTCAGGTCGCTGTCCAGGAGGAAACGGCTGCCGGAGTTCGGCCCACGGCGCACCACCAGCAGCGCGGAGCCGAGCGGCAGCGCGTCGACGGCCGCCTGCGCCTCGGGCGAGAGCGCCGGCACCTGGGTCTGACCGGTGACCTCGGCGTCGTACGCCTCCAGCCCGGAGATCGAGATCGTGGACGTCGTCTCCGACGCCCGCTCGGGAACGGCGCCTGCGCGCAGCGGGGCACCGCAGTTGGAACAGAAGCGGGCGTTCTCCGCGTTGCGGTTACCGCACCTCGTACATACCAGGGCCGACATGGACGGATCCTCCTGCCGCGGCTGCCCCGCCGGGGCGTTGGACGCGTACGGGCCGGAGGAGAACCCTCCACCCGCACCTGAGGTTGACGGTTGCCCGAAACCTATGCCGCCGGACTGGGACGGGTCAACTGACGGCGCGCCCTGACCTCCCGAAATGTCACCCCCCGGACCAGCCACCTGATCCCGGAACAGCGGGCGCTGGCCCTCTGCGTCGGGCTGTGCGCGATGGCGAGCGGTCGCGTTGTCGCTGCCCTCTCGCGCGCTCTTGCCGAACAACTTCGCAAACAACTTCACGGGCGATTCCCCTTGACCGAAACAGACCCGCCCGTGGGGCAGGACGAACCCTGACTGAATAAACCGGCCGACCCGGACAACCTCACAACGTCCGTATCCACCAAACAGTTTCCACCACGCACCAGGTCCCCGGTGCGCCGACCCCCCGCATCCTCATGCCCTCGCCGGACGTCCCCCATGCACCACCGGTTCACTGTGAGGACGACCGAGCGTAGTCAGGCTCCTTCGCCGGTCGCAAGGCATCCACGACGATCCCGGCCGACCGCTCGACGCTCACGGTCGCCTGCTCCTTCTCGAGGGTCTGCACCACGCCTCCGGGAATGTTGAGAGCCGGCTCCAGGTCCTGCGGCTTGCCGATCACCTTGAAAACGAAGGGCTGGGTGATCTTGTTCCCGTCGACGCTGACACTCTTGCCGGAGTCGGTGAGATAGGTGCCGGCGACCACCCGGACACCGTTGACCTGGATCGCCTCCGCCCCGGCCGCGCGCAGCTCCTGGATCGCGTCGAGCAGCATGTCCGCCTGCACCGTCCCCTTCGGGTCGTCGACCGTCATCGTGATACCAGGACCCTGAGCCGCCACGGTGCCCGCGAGAATGCCGAGTTGCCTCTCCTTCTCGGCCGTCTGCTTGCGGGCCTCCGCGGCCTGGTCGGAACTGCTCTGCAACTCCTGCCGCTGCTTCTCGAGTCCTGTCTTCTCGTCCTCAAGACGCTGAGTACGGTCGTCCAGTTCATCGAGGATGCGAACAAGATCTTCCTGCCGGGCCCCGCGCAGCGCGCTGTCGTTGTCGCTGTTCGACGCCACCTGTACGGCGAGCCCGAACCCGAGCCCGAACAGCAGCACGGCGACGATCAGTTGGGCCCGGCTGGCGCGTGGCGGCCACAGCCCCTGGACCAGCCGCTGCCGGCCGGTCAGCCCGGGCTCCGCTGCCGGCTCGTCGGCCGCGTCGGCCGCCGGCACCGCCGGGGGCACCTCGGCGGGAAGTTCTCTGCGCAGCCGGTGCTCCGGCTCCTTGTCGTGTTCGCTCATGCCACTCACGCCCGGAAGACGTGCCGCCGGATCGCCGCGGCGTTGGAGAAGATACGGATACCGAGCACCACCACGACCCCGGTGGACAGCTGCGAGCCGACGCCCAGCTTGTCACCCAGGAAGACGATCAGCGCGGCCACCACCACGTTCGACAGGAACGACACCACGAAGACCTTGTCGTCGAAGATCCCGTCGAGCATGGCCCGCAGACCGCCGAAGACGGCGTCGAGCGCCGCGACGACGGCGATCGGCAGATACGGCTCGACGACCGCCGGAACCTCAGGACGGACCAACAGTCCGGCCACGACGCCCACGACGAGGCCAAGTACGGCGATCACGATGTGCCCTTCTCAGTCTTCTCGGTGTACGGCTGTGCAGTACGTACGATCACGCTCGGCGCGGCGGGCAGCCGGACGTCACTCTCCGTCGCGATGGTCGCCCGGATGTCGAAGTTGTCCTCCAGGGCGTGCAGATACAGCCCGTCGGGGCTGTCCTGGAACCTGGAGGCGAGGCTTTTCCCGTCCCCCACCGCCAGCACCGTGTACGGCGGCACCAGCGGCCTGTTGTCGACCAGTATCGCCTCTCCGGCGGCCCTGATCGCGGACAGGGCGGTCAGCCGCTGGCCGTTGATGGAGACCGCCTCGGCGCCGGAGGCCCACAACCCGTTCACGACGCGCTGCATGTCGTGGTCACGGACCCGGCCGGTGTCGGAGAACCCGGAGGTCTCCCGCGGATTCTCGGCGTCACCACCGGAGGAGGCCTCCTTGGCGTCGTCCACCACCAGCTTCACACCGGGGCCGTGCACCGCCGTGGCCCCCGACAGGACGCCCACCAGGTCGGCCTGCCCGCTGCCACCGCTCTCCCTCAGCGCCGCCCGCTGCCGGTCGCTGACGTCGTCCCGCAGCTTGTCGACATCGGTCTCCAGCCGGTCGGCGGACGTCGTCTCACGGTCGATGCGGTCGATGAGCTCTTGGCGCTCCTTGGCCACCACGGGCGCCGTCACACGTGCCTGCGCGGCTCCCACGGTCACCACGAGCGCCGCGAGCACCAGACCGCCGGCGAAACCCAGCCTGGCCCGGAGGGTCTTCGGCATGCCGCCGCCCTCCCCCAGGGCCCGCTTCCGGGCGGCCGCCTCGGCGTACCCGTCGTCGAGGCTGTGATCCATGACGTTGGTGATCAACGACATGGAGGCGTCCGGGCGCTGCGGCCGGGGGACGCTGCTCCGAACGGGGGGTTGCTGCGGCATGCCGCACATCGTCGCACGTCGCGACCAGTACCTCCGAACGGGCCCTCCGGCGTGCCGGACAGGCCCCCTTGGGGACACTTGTCCGGCACGCGCGCGTGCGGCGCGGCTACCGTCCGGCGCTGTCCACGATCGCCGCCCACTCGTCCAACAGGGCCTGCGCGGAGGCGTCGTCGGGACCCTCCGCCCACAGGTGGGTGACCGCCTCGGCCGGGTCGGGCAGCACCATGACCCAGCGCCCGTCGGTCTCGACGACCCGCACACCGTCGGTCGTGTCCACGAAGCGATCACCGGCCGCCTCGACGACACGCCGCATGACCAGGCCCTTGACAGCCCACGGGGTCGCCAGGTCGCGCTTGAGGACGTGCGCCCGCGGAATCCGGGCGTCGATCTGGCTGAGCGTGAGCTGCGTCCGCGCCACCAGACCGATCAGCCGTACGAAGGCCGCGGTGCCGTCGTAGACACTGCTGAACTCGGGGACGATGAACCCGCCCTTGCCGTCACCACCGAAGATGGTGCCTTCCTCACCGCCCACGCGTGTGAGGTCGTCGGGCGAGGTCGTGGTCCACTCGACCTGGGTGCCGTGGTAGGCGGCCACCTGCTCGGCGATCCGGGTCGTGGTGACCGGGAGCGCCACCCGGCCGCTGCGCCGCTCCGCCGCGACCAGGTCCAGCATGACCAGCAGCGCCCGGTCGTCCTCGATGATGCGGCCCTTCTCGTCCACCAGGGACAGCCGCTCGCCGACCGGGTCGAACCGCACGCCGAACGCGGCTCCCGAGGACGCCACGATCTCGCCGAGGCGCACCATTCCGGACCGCCGCTGGTCGGCCGTCTCGGTGGGCCGCGCCTCGTTGAGGCCGGGGTTGATGGTCAGCGAGTCCACGCCCAGCTTGCCGAGCAGGCTGGGCAGCACGAGCCCGGCACTGCCGTTGGACGCGTCCACGACGACCTTGAGCCCGGACTCGAGGATCCCGGTCGTGTCGACGTTGCGCAGCAGCGAGCCCGTGTACGAGTCGAAGACGCTGGCCGGGAAGTACAGGTCGCCGATCTCGCCGGGGAACGCGCGCCGGTACTCCTGCCGTGCGAAGATCCGGTCCAGTTTGCGCTGGCTGGCCTGCGAGAGGTCCGCGCCGTCCCCGTCGAAGAACATGATGTCGACGGAGTCCGGCACCCCCGGCGAGGTCCGGATCATGATGCCGCCGGCACTGCCCCGCGCGGTCTGCTGCCGCGCCACGGGCAGCGGTACGTTCTCCAGGTCCCGTACGTCGATGGCACTGGCCTGGAGCGCCGAGATGACCGCACGCTTGAGCGCACGGGCGCCGCGGGAGTGGTCGCGGGCCGTCGTGACGGTGGAGCCCTTCTTCAGGGTCGTCGCGTACGCGCCCGCCAGCCGGACGGCCAGCTCGGGCGTGATCTCGACGTTCAGGATCCCGGACACACCGCGGGCGCCGAACAGATGCGCCTGCCCCCGGGACTCCCAGATCACCGACGTGTTGACGAACGCGCCGGCCTCGATGGTCTTGAATGGATAGACCCGGACGTTGCCCTGAACGATCGATTCTTCACCGATCAGGCACTCGTCACCGATGACCGCCCCGTCCTCGATCCGCGCGGCCCGCATGATGTCCGTGTTCTTCCCGACGACACAGCCCCGCAGGTTGCTGTGCTGTCCGACGTACACGTTGTCGTGCACGACGGCCCGGTGCAGGAAGGCCCCGCTCTTCACGACGACGTTGGAACCCACGACGGTGTGTTCCCGGATTTCCGCGCCGGCCTCGACCTTCGCGTAGTCACCGATGTAGAGCGGCCCGCGCAGTTCGGCGTCGGCGTGCACTTCGGCACCCTCGGCGACCCAGACGCCGGGAGATATCTCGAAGCCGTCGATGTCGACGTCGACCTTGCCCTCCAGGACGTCGGCCTGCGCCTTCACGTACGACTCGTGCGTGCCGACGTCCTCCCAGTAGCCCTCGGCGACGTAGCCGTAGACGGGCTTGCCTTCCTTCATCAACTGCGGGAAGACGTCGCCGGACCAGTCGACGGGAACATCGGCCTCGACGTAGTCGAATACCTCGGGCTCCATCACGTAGATGCCCGTGTTCACCGTGTCGGAGAAGACCTGACCCCAGGTCGGCTTCTCCAGGAAGCGCTCGACCTTGCCTTCCTCGTCGACGATGGTGATGCCGAATTCCAGCGGATTGGGCACACGCGTGAGGCACACCGTGACGAGCGCGCCCTTTGCCTTGTGGAAGTTGATCAGTTCGGTGAGGTCGAAGTCGGTCAGCGCATCGCCGGAGATGACAAGGAAGGCATCGTCCTTCAACGCCTCTTCGGCGTTCTTGACGCTTCCGGCGGTACCGAGTGGCTTCTCCTCGTTGGCATAGGTGAGCTCCATGCCGAGCTCTTCGCCGTCACCGAAGTAGTTCTTGACCAGTGATGCCAGGAACTGCACGGTAACAACGGTCTCGGTGAGCCCATGCCTTTTGAGCAGCCGTAGCACATGCTCCATGATCGGTCGGTTCACGACCGGAAGGAGTGGCTTGGGCATGCTGGAGGTCATGGGGCGAAGGCGTGTGCCTTCACCACCGGCCATCACGACGGCCTTCATGTCGGAAGCGTCCTCCTCTAAGAGATGACTGTCTAGCCGACTTCACCCGTCAAGATTGTCCCGCACTTTTGCGCTGCGAGCCATCGAGAGGAATCGAGAGCCACTACGTCCGGACAATCGCCGAGCTCAATCGGCTGTGGCGTCCGCACGGACCAGGCGGCGGACCTGCACCACGTAGAGCACTCCTGCCCACCAATAGAGCGTTGTACCCCATCCGGCGAACGCCCATCCGAAAATAGCAGCGAGTGACGAGATCCAGCCGCTTCCGTCACTGAGGAGCAGCAGGGGGAACGCGTACATCAGATTGAAGGTGGCGGCCTTCCCCAGGAAGTTCACCTGCGGGGGCGGATAGCCGTGCCGCCGGAGGATCCACACCATCACCAGCAGCATCAGTTCACGCAGCAGCAGTGCGCCGGTGAGCCAGAGCGGCAGGATCTCGCGCCAGGTGAGTCCGACCAGTGTCGACAGGACGTAGAGCCGGTCCGCGGCCGGGTCGAGGAGCCGGCCGAGGCTGCTGATCTGGTTCCAGCGCCGGGCCAGCTTCCCGTCCAGGTAGTCGCTGACGCCGCTGAAGAGGAGCACCAGCAGGGCCCAGCCGTCGCTCTTGGGCCCGCCGAACTCGGGCCACAGGATCAGCCACAGGAAGACGGGTACGCCGACGAGGCGCGCCATGCTGAGGATGTTCGGGATGGTGAGTACCCGATCCGTCTGGACGCGGGTCTCCTGGACCTCCACCCGGGGGCCTCCTGTGGTGGGAAACGAGCCAACTTTGCCCCCTGACCTTACCTCAACGCAAAAAAGCTCTGGCTCCTGGGCCAGATGCCCAAGAGCCAGAGCTCTAAAAGGAGTTCGGCGGCGTCCTACTCTCCCACAGGGTCCCCCCTGCAGTACCATCGGCGCTGTGAGGCTTAGCTTCCGGGTTCGGAATGTAACCGGGCGTTTCCCTCACGCTATGACCACCGAAACACTATGAAACTGTTCAGCCGCACCATGCCGTGACCTGGCATGGGGCTGTTCGTGGTTTCAGAACCAACACAGTGGACGCGAGCAACTGAGGACAAGCCCTCGGCCTATTAGTACCGGTCACCTCCACCAGTTACCTGGCTTCCAGATCCGGCCTATCAACCCAGTCGTCTACTGGGAGCCTTACCCTCTTATAGAGGTGGGAGTCCTCATCTCGAAGCAGGCTTCCCGCTTAGATGCTTTCAGCGGTTATCCCTCCCGAACGTAGCCAACCAGCCATGCCCTTGGCAGAACAACTGGCACACCAGAGGTTCGTCCGTCCCGGTCCTCTCGTACTAGGGA